>NZ_JAJJOC010000023.1:0-80640 GCF_020907365.1 Arthrobacter sp. zg-Y750
TCAGCCGGACGAATTCACCCCAACAGGTAAATCCCTTTCCGCTTGCCGGTAACCCCTATCAAACCCACCAAAACAAAACCGGTCAAGGAAAACACATGGGCAGAACTACCCATCCCCCGCCCATCCCCCGGACGCACGGCGCCGTCGCCGCTGTCGTCCGTCCGGACCCGCCGTGCTTGCAGCGGCGGCCCGCGGCTGCTAGGCCTGTAGGTAGGAGAACCCCGTGCCGGAACACTGCCGCCCGGGTGGACCTGCAACGGAGCGATGAAGGGAAGTGCGGCGTGGCCAGGAAAGAACCCCGGATAGAAGACGTCAACGAAAAGGACATCAAGGTCGAAAAGGGGCCCAAGGAATGGGCTGCGGGTATGCCTGCGGTCTACCACTCCATGAAACCCGCCATCGAGCACATGGGGCTTGCCCGGGCGCTGGGAACCACGTTCCGGATGAACCAGAAGCACGGTTTCGACTGCCCCAGCTGCGCGTGGCCGGATCCCAAGGACCGCAGCCCCTTTGAGTACTGCGAAGAAGGCGTCAAGGCCGTCACCTGGGAAGCTACCCCTGTAGTGATCTCTTCCGAATTCTGGGCCGAGCACAGCCTCACTGAACTGCGCGGACGCACCGAATACTGGCTCGGCATGCAGGGCCGCCTGACCGAGCCGCTGTACAAGCCGGCGGGCGAGGACCACTACCGGCCGGTCAGCTGGGACGAGGCGCTGACCATTGTTGCGGACCGGCTTAAGGCCTTGGAATCCCCGCATGAGGCGGCGTTCTACACCAGCGGACGTACGTCCAACGAGGCCGCGTTCCTCTACCAGTTGTTCGTGCGCGCCTTCGGCACCAACAATCTGCCCGACTGCTCCAACATGTGCCACGAATCCTCAGGATGGGGCATGGGCCAGACCATCGGCATCGGCAAGGCCACAGTCACCTATGACGATTTCGGCCAAGCGGACCTGATCATCCTGATGGGCCAGAACCCGGGCACCAACCATCCCCGGATGCTCACCGCCCTGGAACTGTGCAAGCGCAACGGCGGCAGCATTGTCGCCGTGAACCCGCTGCCCGAGGCCGGCCTGCGCCGCTACAAGAACCCGCAGAAACCGCGCGGCATCGCCGGCAAGGGCACCGAGCTGGCGGACCAGTTCCTGCAGATCCAGCTCGGCGGGGACATGGCCCTGCTCCAGGCCATTTCCAAGCGCGTCTTCGAGGCCGAGGAGAAAAACCCCGGCTCCGTCCTGGATCACGACTTCCTGGCGAAGCACTGCGAGGGACTCGAAGACCTCAAGGAACACCTGGCCATGCTCGACGACGAGGAAGTCCTCACCGCCACTGGCCTCCGCCCCGAGGAAATTGACGAGCTGGCCGAGCGCTACATCAAGGCCGACAAGGCGATTATTTGCTGGGCGATGGGCATCACCCAGCAGAAAAAGGGTGTCGCCACCATCAAGGAAATCATCAACCTGCTGCTGCTGCGCGGAAACATCGGCAAACCCGGGGCCGGCGCCGCACCCATCCGCGGCCACAGCAACGTCCAGGGTGACCGCACCATGGGCATCTGGGAACAGATGCCGCCGGCCTTCCTTGACTCGCTGGGCAAGGAGTTCAACTTCGACCCGCCGCGCGACCACGGAGCCGACGCCGTCGAGACCTTCCTGCAGATGCAGGACGGGAGGATCAAATTCTTCATGGCGCTGGGCGGCAACCTGGTTTCGGCCATCTCGGACACGCAGTTCGCCGAGGCGGCCATGGAGAAGACGGACATGACCGTCCAGATGTCCATCAAGCTCAACCGGTCGCATCTGGTCACCGGCAAAGAAGCGCTGATCCTTCCGGTGCTGGGCCGAACGGAGATAGACGTCCAGGAGACCGGCCGCCAGTTCGTCTCCGTAGAGGACACCGTCTGCGTGGTCCACGCTTCGCACGGCGGGGTAGAGCCCGTCTCCAAGAACCTGCTCTCCGAACCCGCCGTCATCGCACGGCTCGGAGCCATGGTGATCGGCGACCGGATCGACGCCGACTGGGCAGGCTACGAAAAGGACTACGACCTGATCCGCGACCACATCTCCCGGGTGGTGGAAGGCTGCGAGGACTACAACGAGCGCATCCGGCACGAGGGCGGTTTTGTGCTCCCCAACGGTCCCCGGGACTCCCGGACCTTCAACACGCCCACCGGCAAGGCCATCCTGACGGTTAATGACCTGGAAGCGGTGAAGCGCCCGGCCGGGACCCTGCTGCTGCAGAGCATGCGGTCCCACGACCAGTGGAACACCACCATCTACGGCCACAATGACCGTTACCGCGGCATCAAAGGCGGCCGGCACGTGCTGTTCTTGAACGCCGAGGACATCACGGAACTGGGCCTGGCGGACGGCCAGTACGTTGATATCCACGGCGTGCACCACGACGGCGTCCAGCGGGTGCTGCGCAACTTCCGCGTGGTTTCCTATCCCACCCCCAAGGGCTGCGTGGCGGCGTACTATCCCGAAGCCAATGTGCTGGTGCCGCTGGACCATGTGGCCGAGGGCAGCAACACCCCGGTGTCCAAGACGGTGGTGGTCCGGGTGGAACCCGCGGCCCATGCTGCCGCCGGTCCCGAGGACAAGATGCGGCGCGCGGCAGCACCTGCCTAACGTTCCGGAGATACAACGGACGAGGGCTGAACCGCCGCGGCGGTTCAGCCCTCGTGTCTGTGATGCGGCCGCAGGAATTACTGGGCGGAGCCCTTCCACCCGGGGTTGTCCGGCCCTTCCAGGCCTGTCTCGGCCAACTGGAAGGCGGTGTCCGCCGCCTTCTGCACCGCTGCCTCCGCCGACTTCCGTCCACTGGTTTTGGTCAGTCCGGCGGCATAGCCCACCACGAAACCGCTGATGATGTCCGCGCCGCCTCCGACCGTCTCTTCGGATTTCCTCCCCAGCTCCAGCAGCATGGGGGTATCCACCTCCAGGTCCAGGATCTGCAGTGCCTGGGTCAGGCGCCTGCTCCAGTCGTCGAGCCGGCGTTCTTCAGTCTCCGGGTTGGTGCTCATGTTGTGCTCCTTCACTGGGGCGAATTGCGGGTGCTGGTCCCCTCAAGCATTAGCACCCGGGGCATGGCAGGCACAACGTACGGCAACCCCTGCGCTTGTCTTCGGCGACGGCGCCCCGGCGCGTGTGACGCAGACCGCTCCCGGATCGTGTAAGGATATGTCCGGTACTTGTCCATGTGGTGGGGGGACTTATTTTGGCGAGCGACTATGACAATCAGCTGATCGAATCCGTTGCCGTGCGCCGGAACCGGCTGCTGACTGCCCTGCTCTACGGCGAAAACGAGAACGAGCGGCGCTGGGTGGACAGTGTCCGCCTGTTCCTGTTCAGTGTGGCCGCTGCCGCGGTGATCGCGGCGGTCTGTGTGGGGTACTCCTTTGTGAGCAACCTGCTCGAGGAGAACCGGCAGAAACAGGAACAGCAGCGTCAGCAGCAAAGCTCGGCTGCCTTTCATCCCATGGACTACGACGCCGGCCCCGCCGCGGGCAGCTTCCGCCTTTCCTTCCCAGCGCAGACAGGATCCTAGCCGCCATGGCGCATGCCTTCACCCGAGTGACCCTGATTGGTTCCCGGCGACACCTGGACCTGCTGCTGCCCTCCGACCAGCCCGTCGGCGCACTGATGCCGCAGGTACTGGAAATGCTCAACGATCCCCCGGCCGACGAAGTGGCGGCCAAGGTACTGGTGGGACCGGACGGCACCGAACTCTCCGCGGAAGCCACGCTGAGCAGCGCCGAGGTTGCCGACGGTTCCTCCCTGATGCTCACCAACGCGTCCGAAGCACCGCCGGCTCCGGTGGTGTACGACGTGACCGACCTGGTGGTTCACGAAACCGAAGCCGTCGCTGGCCGCTGGACCGACCGGTTCCGCGACCTGACCGCCGGGGTGTCCGCCGCCGTCGGGCTATGGGCCGGTGCCGAACTGCTGCTGGCTGCCCTGGCGCCCGGCGACGCCTGGTGGCTGCTGCTCTCAGCATCCCTGATCCTTTTGGTTGCCGGGACCGCTGCCGCGCGGCCGCCCCGGACCTCCGCCATCGGGCCCACCATGCAGGGCGCCGGCTGGCTGCTCGGCTTCGGCGCCCTGCTGCGCGCAGATCTGCCGTTAAGCGGCACCGCCCTGCTGCTGGCAGCCCTGTCCGTCCTGACCCTGGTCGGCATGGGCCTGAGCGCGGCCAATCCGCGGGCCCTGTTTACCGGAGCCGGCACCCTCGCCCTGGCCGCCGGCGTCTGGGCGGTTGCCGGGCTTGTTTCCCAGGAACCGGCACGCGCGGCCGCGCTGGCCTCAGTGGCCAGCGTCCTGCTGCTGGGGCTGCTGCCGAAGCTGGCACTGGCCACCTCCGGCCTGGCCACCCTGGATGACCAGCGCGCAAAGGGCGGTACCATCGGCCGGACCGACGCCCTCGAAGCCGTAGCCGGCGCCCACCGCGGCCTCACCCTGGGCACCGTCCTCACCGCCTTGTCCATTGCCCTGGGCCTGTGGGTCCTTGGAACCGATACGGCGCACCAGAAATGGACGCTGCCGCTGCTGCTGGCCCTGACACTGGCCGTGTTCCTGCGGGCCCGCTCCTTCCCGCTGGCCGCGGAACGAATCTCGCTCTACGCGGCCTCCGGCGTTGGCGTAGTTGCACTTGCCGCCGCGTCACTGCACTTCTTCGCGGACCGGCCCTGGCTGACCGGCCTGGCCGTGCTGATCCTGGCCGCAGGGATCGCCGTGAGCCTCACCCTGAACCTGCCGGACCACACCGAGGCCAGGCTGCGGCTGCTGGCGAAGCGCCTGGAGACCCTGGCCATCCTGGCCTCGGTGCCCCTGGTCATCGGCCTGTTCGGCATCTTCAGCCAGCTGCTGGGCAGTTTCTGATGCTGCCCGCACCGCAGGCACCCATTACCTTCCGCACCGCTGATCCGGCAGCTGCTGCCGGTGGAGGACACCTGTCATGACCCAACCGCCAAACGCCGCTCCCGCCGCCTACGGAGCCCCGGGCATCGCCACCGCTGACGGCTTCGAGTCCACGCCGCAGCGCCTGCGCCGCACCTTGAAGACCCGGCCTGCCGAAGGGCCGGTCCGCCGCGCCCTGGGCACCGCCGGAAACCTCTTCCGCGGGGACGACTATCCCCGCCGGCTGGCGGAGGCAGCCGCCGGCGCCCAGGTGCCGGTGTCCACGGGCCGCCGGATAGCCGTCATCGGTTCGCGCGGCGGCGCCGGGAAAACCACGGTGGCCGCCCTACTGGGCGCCGTGTACGCCTCCATGCGCACCGACGCCGTCACGGTCCTGGACAACGCTCCGGCCGGCGGAACGCTGGCGCTGCGCACCGGGGCGCCCGACGCGCCGTCGCTGGATGCCGCAGCGGAGCAGCTCGCCCGCCGCCAGCCCTCCTCACTGTCCGATCTGGCCGCCCTGCTGACCCAGGCCGGCCCCGGCAACCTCCTGGTGACCGGCCGGCGGGGCACCCTTCCCCGTCCTGCCGGCGACGGCGCCGCCAGCGCACTCCTGCTGGCCGTCTCCCGGTACTGCCCCATCACCGTGCTGGACTGCGGCACCGGGCCGGACCTGCCAGCCACGCGCTGGGCCCTCGGCCAGTCACACCTGGCCGTTTTCGCCACCCCCGCCTCGGTGGCCGGGCTCGAAGACGCTGCATCCTATGCCGCCGCTTGGCGACGCGACCCGGCGCTGGCCGCCAAGCCGCTGCTGGTGGTGGTGGTGCAGACGCTGCCCGACGGGCCGTTCCGGGCAGACGTCGAAGCGCGCCGGCTCGCCCGGGCCGGGATCGACGCCGTCGGCCTGGGGTATGACCGGCACCTGGCGGCAGGAGTGGAGATCAGTCTGGGGCTGCTGGCCCGCCGCACCCGGCTGGAGGCCGCCGGCCTCGCGGCCGGAGTCCTGGCAAGGGCATCGGCATGAGCACCCGGGTAATCCACCGGCCGGCACGCACCACCGCGCCTGCCCGCGGGCTGGAACCGTTCACCATGGATGCCCCGCCGCAGATGGAACAGGGCAAGGGCGGCATGAACATGATGTCGCTGGTGCCGCTGCTCGGCGCTGGCGTGTCCATGACCGTGATGATGCTCTTCCGTGGCTCGCCCCTGGCCGCCGTCGGCGCCCTGATGATGATCGTGACCATCCTGGCGTCCGTGATCATGATGGTCAGCCAGCGGGGCAAGCAGGGCCGCCAGCGCAAGGACCAGCGGGAAAACTACCTCGAATACCTGGAGCGCTGCCGCGCCACCCTGCGGACCGAGGAACACGACGCCGCGAAGGTGGCCCGGGTGGCCAGCCCGCCACCGGAAGCCCTGTTCGACATTGTCCGCAACACGAGGCGGCTGTGGGAACGGCGCCGCCACAACGAAGACTTCCTCGATGTACGCATCGGCACCGGACCCCGCCAGAACCGTGAAGTGCAGATCACGAACTCCGGTTCCGCGGTGGCCCAGGGTGACACCTTCATGACCACCGAGGTGGAAATCCTCAAGCGGCGGTATGAATCCAGCCCCGATCTTCCCCTGACCGTGCCGCTGGACTGCGCCGGGAACGTCAGCATTGTGGGCTCGCGGGAATTCGTGCTGCGCGTAGCCCGGCTGCTGCTGGTGCAGGGTGCGGCGTTCCACTCCCCGGAAGACCTGCACGTGGCGCTGGCCGTGCCCGACGCCGAACGGGACAACTGGGAATGGGCCACCTGGCTGCCGCACCTGGCGGACCAAAAAGCCGCGCACCGCACGGGTCCGGTGCGCCGCCTCGCGCCGTCCATGGACACCCTCTCCGACCTGCTCGCAGCGGACCTGCACGGACGGTCCACACTGGCCGCCGAATCGCGGAAGAACTTCCTGCGCGGCGGCGTCGGCACCGCCCTGCCCCGCCTGCTGGTGGTGGCCGACTCCTACGGCGAGCTGCCAGTGGAACTGGCCGTCCCGGACAAGCAGGCCGCTCCCGGCACGCTGGGCATCACCACGCTGTTCCTGGTCCGGGAACGCCGGGAAGAGCCCGGCGAGGTAGCCATCCGCATCAGCGAAGAGGGCGAGGGGTTCCGGGTGGAAAACTTCCGCGCCGATCCCGTGGAGCCCGTGATCGAGGCCGGCACCCTGGACCTGCTTCCGGTCCCGCTGGCCGACGCGCTGGCCCGCACCCTCGCCCCGCTGCGGCTCTCGCCCGACTCCCTGGAACACGATTCCTCCGAAAGCTCCGAAGGCTTCCTGGAAATGCTCGGCCTGTCCCCGCGGCTGGACGAAGCCGACATCCGCCGGCTGTGGAAGCCGCGCGGCGAGGTGGACTTCCTTCGGGTTCCGCTCGGTCCCGATGACCGCGGCCGCCCGGCCCTGCTGGACCTGAAGGAATCCGCACAGTTCGGCCACGGCCCGCACGGCCTGTGCGTGGGCGCCACCGGTTCCGGAAAATCGGAAATGCTGCGCAGCCTGGTGGTTGGCCTGCTGGCCACCCACTCCCCCGAAGTGCTGGCCATGGTGCTGGTGGACTACAAGGGCGGCGCCACCTTCGCCCCCTTCGCCAACGCCCCCCAGGTCACCGGTGTCATCACCAACCTCTCGGACGACGTCAGCCTGATCGAGCGGGTCTACGCCAGCCTGTCCGGTGAAATCCAGCGCCGCCAGGAAGTCCTCAAGGACGCCGGCAACCTGGCCAACATCACCGACTACCAGCTGCACCGGCAGGAACTGCTGGCCCAGGGCAAGGACCTCGCCCCGCTGCCCCACCTGGTGGTGATCATCGATGAGTTCGGTGAACTGCTCACCGCCCGCCCTGACTTCATCGAGCTGTTCCTGTCCATCGGCCGGATCGGCCGGTCCATCGGCGTCCACCTGCTGCTCTCCAGCCAGCGGATCGAAGGCGGCAAGCTGCGCGGCCTGGACACCTACCTGTCCTACCGCATCGGCCTGCGCACGCTGTCCGAGGCGGAATCCCGGACGGTCTTGGACACCCCCGACGCGTTCCACCTGCCGCCGGTGCCCGGTTTCGGCTACCTGAAGGTGGACACCACCACTTACACCCGGTTCAAGGCCGGTTACGTTTCCGGGCCCCTGGAAATGGAAGACGAAGAAGACGAGCCGCAGACCAACGACGCCGGGCAGCAGGCCGTCCTTCAGGTGCCGCGCTACGCGGCCACGCTCCAGGACGCGGCCGCCGCCCGGACCGACGCGGGCAAACCGGCGTCCACCTCCGGGTCCAAGCGGACCACCGGCCCGACCGTGCTCTCCACCCTGATGGACACGCTGGCCAAGTTCCCGCGCGCCGTCGCTCCCATCTGGCTTCCCCCGCTGCCCGGCGGCATTGCCCTGGATACAGCCGCCGGCGGCCTGGACGTCACGAGCCAGGGCATCCGGCTGGCCACCGGCGGCGGGCTGAAAATCCCCGTAGGCCTGCTGGATGACCCCGCCAAGCAGTGGCAGGGCATCTGGGAACTGGACCTCACAGCCAACGGCGGGAACGCCGCCATTGTCGGCGGGCCGCAGACCGGTAAAAGCACCGCGCTGCGCACCATCGTGGCGAGCCTGTCCCTGACCCACAGCCCCGCCGAGGTGGGCATCTACGCCGTGGACCTGCTCGGCAGCGGACTGGTTCCGCTGGAAGGCCTGCCCCACGTGGGCGGCGTGGCCGTGCGCACCAACCGGGAGGTGGTCCGCCGCACGGTCGATGAAATCCTGGCCATGCTCTCGCAGCGCGAAAGGATTTTCGAGAAGTACCAAATCGATTCGCTGCCCACCCTGCGCCGGCTCTGCGCCCAGGGCAGCATCCCCGAACTGCCCAGCGCCGACATAGTGATGGTGCTGGACGGCTACGGGCAGCTCTCCGACGAGTTCGAGGAAATCGAGAAGTCCGTGCACGCCCTGATCGGCCGCGGCGGCGGATACGGCATCCACGTGGTGGTGACCTGCTCCCGGATGAATGAAATCCGGATTGCCCAGCAGAGCTTCTTCGGCAACCGGGTGGAACTTCGTCTGTCCGATCCCGGGGAATCCGCCCACGGCCGCAAGCTGGCGGAGTCGGTGAGCCCGGGCACCCCCGGGCGGTCCATGACCGACCGCAAGCTGCAGGGCCACTTCGCCCTGCCCCGTATCGATTCCAACCCTGACCAGGACACCGCCGTAGGCGGTATGCGCGATCTGGTGGAAGCGGTCTCCGCGTCCACCGACGAGCGCGCCATGCAGGTACGCGTGCTCCCAGCCGTGGTGGACGCCGACGTCGCGCCCACCCCCGCAGCGCCCGCCACGGTGCCGCTGGGGCAACGCGAAACCGACCTCGGCACCGAACTGCTGGACCTGCACAGCAAGGAACGTCACCTCGTGGTGATGGGCGACGACGGCGCCGGCAAGACCAACGTGATGCGCTCGGTGATCCGGCGCATGGTGGCCCAGCACGACGCCGACGACATTGTCTTTGCCGTCTTCGATCCGCGCCGCACCCTGGCCGACGAGGTCCCCGACGCCTACCTGGGCGGCTATGCGACCAGCGCCGCCCTGGCCGAGCAGTTGGCCTCTGCCGTGGCCGGCGAACTGCAGAAGCGCGTCAACGCCACCCCGGAGGAAGTGGCAGCCCTCCCCCGGGTGGTCCTGGTGATCGATGACTATGACGTGCTTACTGCCGGCGGCTCCTCCCCGCTTGCCAGGCTGACGCCCTTCCTCCCGCTGGCGCCGGAGATCGGACTGCACGGGATACTTTCCCGGCGCGTGCGCGGCGCCAGCCGGGGCATGTACGAGTCCTTCTTCACCGCACTGCGGGATTCCGGTGCCGCGGCCCTCATCCTGTCCGGTGACCGCGGTGAAGGGACGTTGATCAACGGTGTCCGTGCCCGGGCACTGCCGCCGGGACGGGCCCAGTTGGTCCAGCCCGGACGGCCGGTGCAAACCCTGCAGCTGTTCTGGAACGAAACCGCCGACGAGGCCCTGGCCGCGGGAGCACCGTCGGCAGGAGTGCCCCGGTGAGCCGGGACTGGACGGTTCTGGGGGTGGAGGAACCCACGCAGCAGCGGGTGGTGGATTCGCTCGTGGCGACCATGCCCCACCTCACCCTCCGGCAGGGGGCGGACAGCAATATGCTTGCGGTACTCGACGACGACGGAACGGTCCTGCTTGCCCTGGAGCTGCCCCGCCTGGTCCGGGTACCTGAGGAAGCCCTGCGGCTGCTGACCGGTGCACCCGTCAGCGCCCCGGCCGGAGCGGCAGTGCCTGCCCTCTTCGCACCGGGGGGCAACGGGCACCCGGATGACCCCCTGTGGTGGCAGGAGATCCATGCCATGGGCGGGGAGCCCGCCACGGATGAACTCGCCGACCGGTTCAGCCATGTCCTGGCCGGCCTGTGCTGCGGCGTCGTCATAGCCCCCTTTACGGACGCCGACAATGTCTGAGGCCAGCTTCGACCTGGTGCTTGGTTCCAGCGCCGTCCTGTTCCAGGACAAGCCCGTGGCCGCCCTGACCCCCTGGGTGCTGCGCGCCCACACTGCCGCCGCTGCGGCTGGCCTGGACTTTGTGCTGCTTACCCCTGGCAGTACCCGGATCACCCTGCCGCTCGCCGAGCTGCTGGGCACCGGAGGCGGCCAGTGGCTGGTAACCGGCTCCGGGGGTTCCCTCTATAACGGGATGACCGGACGCGAATATGACTGGTCCGATGTTTCCCTCACTCCGAAGGATTCCCTGGCGGAGGAATTCCTGGCCGTGGAGCCGAACCAGACAGGTTACGTACACGTTCGTGCCGCCACCCTGCATCCGGCGTCCTACCGGACCCGGGCCGGCAGCTTCACCGAGCAGATTTTCGCCGCCGTAACCGGCCTGCCGCCGCGCGGCTGGGGCGTCTGCGAACCAGTCAGCGAGCCGTGGAACGTGGACGCGGCCTCGGCGTTCTGTTATGACCGCTCCCCCAACGCCACCCGGCTCGAGGTGGTGGGCTCCGCCGTGCGGCAGGAGGCCAAGGGCCGTGCTTCGGCCGGCTCCATCGGCGTGATGACCGTGGAGCGGACTTCACGGGGGGTCCTGGAAAGCATTGAGCTGCTGGCCGCCAGCCCGGATCCGCTCAGCCCGGAGCAGGTGCAACGTTTCGCGGACGGCGCCCACCGGGCCCGCGCCCGCACAGCGGTTCTGGGCCAGGGCATCGGCTATCACAACCTGAACCGGCCGGCGCGCTTCACCGGCCTGGTGGTGCCGCGCTGCGCACTTTTCGGCCCGGAGGCGCTGGCCGGCGTCGGGCCCGAGCGGGCACTGGCTGCTGCCGGAGAGGGGTCGCGGCTCACCGGCGGAGCGCCCCTGCAGTCCCTGGTGGTGGAATACCCCGCCGAACCGCTTGCCGGGCGTGTCCATCCCGTGGAGGCCTACGCCGTGCTCGCCGCTGCACTGGGCGCCGGTGAGCCCGGCGCTGTGCCGGGCCGGTAACACCCCACCGCTAAAGCCCGTGCCGGTAACTAGACCGGAGCGACCGTGAAGCTGCGGTCGCCGAAAAAGACCGTGCTGCCGGGCGGAGCCAGGACCGGACGGCCCGGTTCGAGTTCCTCGCGCAGCCCCTGGACGGTTACGACGGCGCTTCCGTTAGTTGAGTTGCGGTCAGTCACCCAGATGCCGTTCGGGTCGGCCTGCAGATGCAGATGCGTCTTGGATACTGAACGGCCCATATCGGCAAAGTCAAGCAGTTGATCCGCTGTCTCCTGCGGCTTGGGGCCCGGATTGCGGCCCAGCAGGGCGGTGCCCGTGATGACCGAGGAGTTGCCGTCATCAAAGCGGATCCTGATGCCGGCGGAACGGCGGCGACGGGCCACCCGGGTCATTTCCAGTTCCTCGTCCGGATGCACTCCCGGCGGGGCGGGTACCGGCGCGGGTGTCGGTGCTGACGCCGGCACGGGTACCGACTGGAACGGCATGCTCTGTGCGGCCGGGGGTGCCGGGACGGCCTGGGCCGCGGGCGCCTGGAACTGTTGCGCCTGGTACTGCGGTGCCTGGTACTGCGGAGCCGCGACGGGGGCAGCCTGGAACTGGGGTGCGGCAGCCTGGTGCCGGCCTTGGGCCGGCTGTGCGGCGGCGGAGAGACCGGGAACGGACGTCAACGGGCCCGGCCCCGGGACAGCGGTGGATGCAAGGGGACCAGCCGACGCAAGGGAACCGGCCGGACTGGTCCGCCCCGCCCCGGCGGCTGTATGGAGCCCGCCGGTCAGCAGCGGATCCCGGCCTGCCCGGACGTCCACCACCAGGGTCCGGGCCACTTTGTCGTGCCATCCCTGCCGCTGGCTGTTCCGGTCCCAGAGGTTGGAGAGGAGCAGCACCACGGGGCCGGCCACGGTGATACCTGACAGGGCCAGGAGCACGTTGCGCAAGAGGACGGGTATCAGGCCGGGAGCCCGCCCGTCTTCACTGGTGGTCCGGATGCCCATGGCCAGGTTTCCGGGGGTCTTCCCGGTTCCTGCTTCCCAGATCCACAGCCAGAGGGCAAAGCCGCCCGCGAGTGCTCCTCCGGCGGCGAAACCTACGGGCAGGGCGTCACGGCCGGGCATGGCCAGTGACAACAGCAGCGGAGCTGCCGCCAGCAAAGCGGCAACCGGCAGTGCGTCGAGGATTTTCGCTCCCAGCCGTTGTGCTGCTGTGGCGTTGACGAGATTCGGGCTTGGAGACATCTAGCTGTTCCTTGTCATTCCGCGGGCCGCTGTTCGGCTCACCGGGGAAACCGCCCCGGGGACTGGACCTGCTGCAGCGCGCACCGGGGACTGCCGCCCCGTCGCCGGTTCCGGCCGCTCGGCGAGCTGGTCCAGCAACGGCAGGTCTGCCGAGGTCACCAGCTGTGAAGTCACTGCGTGTTCCACGAGGCGGGCACGGCGGTTCGACGCCGGTTTGCCTTCCTCTCCGCGCAGTCCCGCCACGCCTACGCGGGCCAGTTTGTCGCACACATTGTCCAGTTTCCGGTTGAACCGGGTTTGCGACCAGCCAAGACGGCGGGCCGCTTCGGCAGAGGTGGGCAGGGCACTGTAGCCGGTGCCGTCGCGCCGCAGCAACGGCTCTGCCAGGGCGACCATCACCGCTTTCTGGGTCTCGGTGAACAGCACCGGGCCAATGGTGGTTTCCCCGCCGTCGCCGACGCTGAGCGGATCCTGCCGGAACGTGGGTGTCTTGAGGTGTACGTCAAACTCGTAGGTGGTGGACCCGGCACTGAAAATGACCCGTGTCTGTTCGAAGACCACCGGCATCCTGGCGCCGGGAGCCAGCCACGCCTGCATGCCTCCGCCGGAATCAGCGATGGTGGCAGAAATCCGGCTTCCGATGTTGGTGAGCCACCAGATCCCATTGTCCTTGGCAACGCTGAGGAACTTGCGGTGCAGGTAGGGGTTGTCGTCAATGGCGAGGTCGCCCTCCCGGCCAATGCTGAACGTTCCGCCTTCTTCCGGCTCGTACCATTCGCCGCAGTACTCTATGCCAAGCTCCCCCATGCTTTTCCCCCTCATCCGGTTGCCCGGCTGCCCGGACGGTTCCCCCATGGTTCCGTTCCGCCCCTCATTGTCCATGCCTGCACACCCCATACTCACTGCGGCGCGCAGAAGGCCACCGGAGCGGAAGACTTCCCGTTGCTCCGTGCCACCTGCACCTCGATGCAGGTTTGCGGCCCCGCCGCCGGCACCTTGGCCTGCGCCTCGGAGGTGCGCACCAGGTCTCCCTTAGCCGTGGCGCTGACCGTCCGCCAGAGGTAAATATCGCCGTCCTGCGGTGCCGGGTTCTCCCATCCGAACACGACCGCGTCCCCGGTGACCGACGCCGTCAGCGATTCCGGCGGCAATACCGTGCCCTCGCTTCCGGCCAGCGCGTCCCGGGCCGACTCCGACGGTGTAGGCAGCGCGCTTTTCGGTTCCGCACCCGGCAGGAGCAGGGCAGCAGCCACAATGCCGACGGCTGCAGCCGCTGCTGCCACTGCTGTGATGCGCAGGACCTTGCTCCTGCGCCGCGGAGGAGCCTCGGGCCATTGCAGGGCAACCGGGTGTGCTGCCTCACCGTTGGCTCCAGCCAGGTCTGAACGCAGCACGGTTCCCTCAGTGACTGAAGGATGGTGGGCCGACGGCTGCCGGGGTGCCGGCCCGCCCGAATTTGTCCCCGGGACCGGTGCCGAAGGCGGCTGCGGTGCCTGCCGCTCGCGCACGGACGGGCGCTGCAGCGGGGCACGCCGGGGCGGGGCGGTAGTGCCGGGGTCAATCGAGACCACACGGCGGATGCGTGTGCGGTCCTCTTCTTCCCCGCTCTCTTCTGCCTGATCGGGCTCGGCCAGCACTTCGAACGGCGTGTTGGCGAGGTTCAGTTCGCTTTGGATCCGCTGCAGCGCCAACCCGAAGGCATAGGCCGAGGAAAACCGGGACTCCGGAGCCTTGGCCATGGCCGTGGCCAGGGCAAGTTCCAGCGATTCCGGGACGTCGGCCCTGCCGGTGGGGCGCAGCGGCTGGCTGTTGATCCGGTCGATCAACTCCCGCTGGGTATTGCCAAGGCCCGGCACCACAAACGGGGACCGGGCCGCCAGCAGGGTGTAGAGGGTTGCTCCCAGCGCCCACACGTCCACCCGGATGCCGTCCGCCCGCCCGCCGGCCAACGCTTCGGGCGGCGACCAGGGAATGGACAGGCCCAGGTCCTCGTCCTCTGCCCCTTCGGTGGTCCCGGAAATACCGAAATCCGTCAGCGCGGGGCGGTTGTAGTCCGTGGTGAGGATATTGGCCGGTTTAATGTCGCGGTGGGCAATGCCGGCGCGGTGGGCGGTTTCCACGGCGGAAGCCACCTGGATCCCCAGCGTCAGTACCTCCGCCACCGGCAGTCCGCCCTGGCGGTAGCGGATATCCAGACTCGGCCGGGAGCAGTACTCCATGGCCAGGTAGGAATGGCCGTCGTCGGTGATGTCCGCTTCGTAGATGGTGACGATGTAGGGGTGGGAGGACAGCTGTGCCATGAGGTTCGCTTCGGCTTCGAAGCTGCGTCTGGCACTGTCCGTCCGCAGGTCCGAAAGCAGTACCTTCACAGCAACCCGGCGCCGGGGATGGTCCTGCTCATAAAGGTATACATCGGCAAAGCCGCCCGAACCGAGATGCCGGAGGTAGCGGTAGCCGGAAATTTCCGGAGGTGGTGCGGGAGCCCGCTTTTTGTTCACGCCAGGCCCTCGAACCGCACCCAGACGCCGTCGCCGAGCTCCGCCACGTCACCGTCGAGCACAATCACGGCCTCGCCCTGGCCTAGCCGGTGCGGCAGCTGGCCCTCACGGACCATGACGGTCCCGTTGGTGGAGTTCAGGTCACGCAGCATAACGTGCCAGCCTTCCAGGCGGATCTCGGCATGGGAGCGTGAAATGTCGCCGCCGCTGCTGGGCACCTGCACCATGCGCGGCATCACCGATCCCGGAGTACGGGCCACTGAAGGCTGCCGGCCAATCACCATGTTCTTGTCCAGCGGTTCCACCTGCCCGGTGGAAAACACTGCCGTGCCCAGGGACGGACGGGGCAGCGGCTGCGGGTCCTCGCCAAGCGGCTGGCCGCAAAGGACGCATACAGACCGGGTGGGAGGGTTGGCGTGCCCGGAGGGGCAGGTGCGGGCCAGCACCGTGGGAGCCGTGTTCGGGCGGCTGTCCGGCGCCGGCGGAGGCAAAACCTTGGCGAGGTCGCTGCTCATGATCGTGTCGCCGTCGTGGTCCAGGTCGGCGTCGTCCAGGTCCAGTACGTCCAGGCCGGTGGCAGCCGCGGGAACCGACGGGGCAGGGGCCGGCGGCGCAGGGACGGGGGCAGGGGCCGGCGGTGCAGGAGCGGGGGCCGGTTTGGGCGCTGCCGGCGCGGCTGCGGCAGCGCCGTTGCGGAGCCAGGGCACGGAATCGATGAGCTGCCCGGCCGGCGACGCCGAGGCGGCCGTCTGCAGGGAGGCGGTCGACTGCAGGGAGGCGGTCGACTGCAGGGAGGCGGTCGGCTGCAGGGTGTCCCCGGGGTCCACCGTTTCCGCCGGCACCTCGGTCTCCTCGGGCGGGCGGACGGTCAGTCCGAGGTCAGGGTTTTCCGCCTCTGCAGCTTCCGGGGTCCGCGGAGCTTCCCGGTGACGGCCGGGCTCACGGACATCCGCGTCGGGGGCATGCCCGGCCGAAACCGCCGGGTCCGGCGGAACGGGCGCAGCCGCCACAGCTACAGGCTCAGTTGCAGCAGGCGGAGCCGCCACAACGACAGGCGCTGCCTCAACAGGCGCCGTTTCGCCGGGTTCCCCTGCTCCGGGCAGGCTCCGGGCGGGAGCACCGGCCCGGGGGGCGGCATCCTGCGTTGAATCGAACTCAAGCACCGAGACCAGTGCTATCCCGCTTTCCAAGGGCAGCAGCATGCCTGCCCCCGGCGCTCCAGCGACGGCGGGAGCAGTGACGCGCATGGTGAATCGACCGGGCCCGCTGAGGACACGTTCACTCCACGTGGTGACGAATTCACCGGACGCTGCCGGTTCGCTGTGACCGGCCTGCTGCAGTTCCAGCGGACCGCGCAGCAACACGTGCCGGCGCTCCCCCAGGGAAAGGACACCGAAGGCAGGCATGTCCGCCAGGTTGGTGCCCAGTCCACCCGAGACCGCGGAAAACACACGGTCCAAAGCGGGCTTCGTGCCGAGCAGGGACCAGATCTCCTGCACACGGTCCTCGCCGGTATCCGGGGGCAGCAGACACAGGAGGGAGTCCTGCACCAAGCAGATCCAGGTGCCGGATCGGTAGCGGAGCCCCTCCATCAGGTTGCGGCCCTTCCCTGTTCGGCGTCGCCTTCGGCTGCGCGGGCCGCGCCGTCGGGGCGGACGGCCGTTGCACCGGCTGCGTGCCGCGGCGACGTGACCTGTTCTTCCATCGACATTCCCGGCAGCGTGATGGCGGCTGATTCGTGGACGTCAGGACCGCCTTCGGCATCCACGACCAAAACGCTGATGTTGTCCCGCCCGCCTGAACGCAGGGCTGCCTGCACCAGGGCGGCGCAGGCGTCCTGCGGGCTGCCCACGGATGTCAGGATCTGCAGGATGTGCCCGTCGGCAACCTCGCCGGTCAGGCCGTCGGAGCAGACCATGAGCCGGTCTCCCGGTTCCACCGGAATCAACCAGAAATCGGCCTCTGAGTCGTTGCCCGTGCCCAGGGCGCGGGTCACCACATGCCGGCGGGGATGGACCAGTGCCTCGTCGGCGGTGATCTGGCCCAGGTCCACCAGTTCCTGGACTTCGCTGTGGTCCACGGTGATCTGTTCCAGCACGCCGTGGCTGAGCCGGTACGTACGGGAATCCCCCACGTTGAATACCAGCCAGTATGGATTGCCCGCCTCCCGGACGAGGACGGCGCCGGTCAGCGTTGTGCCGGCCCGTCCGCCGGTGGCTTCGCGGATGCGGCGGTCGGCCTCCTGCAACAGTGCCTCGAGTTGCTCGGCGGAAACCTCCGGCAGGTGCCTGCCCACTATCTCGGAGTCGCCCAGGGTGCGGACACAGATACTGCTCGCCACCTCCCCGGCCTCGTGCCCGCCCATGCCGTCGGCTATGGCGAAGATGGGATCTGCGGCAATCAGCGAGTCCTCATTGAGTTCCCGCCGGAGTCCGCGGTCGGAGGCGTAGCCGAACACGGCATGCAGATCGGTATCCGGGGATGTCGTTTCGTCGGAGTTCATTCACGCCCTATCCGGAAGTATCACTAAAGTGATCTGGCTTACTAGTTCTCCTCCATACCCTAACCGACGGCAGCGCCCATCGGCCCGGGCTCAAGCGGCGGGTCCGCATCCGGGCATCCAGCAGCAGGGACCGCGGGGAATATCTTGCCCGCTGCCGCCGCCAGAACCCTACCGAACCGGTCATGGCACCCAGCTGTTCCTCCACCTGCTTCCAGTACTCCTCGACCTCTTCCTCGGAAGGCTCTCCGGGGCCGAAAATGCCGGCGTCGGCACGGCGTGCCAACAGCACCGTGGAGTCGGCTGCCGCCGGGAACGAGTCCTGCAGCAGGGCGGCGTGTTCGCGCCGGGTGGCACGGCTGGGCGGCTTGGCACCGAGGTCCGTTGCCATGCTCACCACCTCGTTCCAGCCGCCTCCGACCCGCCGCGAAGGCGGGCCGGTACGGCGCCGCTTCCGGCGCCGTCGGAGCTTGACCAGCAGGATCAGCAGCAGCGGACCGAAAAGGATGACGAGCGGCAGCGAAGCCAGCCCAACCAAACGCAGCCAGTAGCGGAAGGTGGCCCAGAAGTCCTCCTGCTGCTCCTCGGGTTCCTGCGCGTCCGCGTTGGTGTCCGGCGGCAGCTCGGCAGGTTCCTGCGGCGGAGGCGGCGGCTGCAGGACCTGGGGCTTGGGCGTGGACTTGGGCTGCTGCTGCGGGGGGACGGGCTCGTTGTCCTCGTCGGGGGTCGGGAAGAACGGCACCCAGCCCACGTGCTCAAACTCCACTTCCACCCATGCGTGCACGTCATCGCCGGTAATCTCCAGGGGTGCGGACGGATCGTCCACCTCCTCCCAGTCCGGATAAAAGCCCATCACCACACGCGCCGGAATGCCCAGCTTGCGTGCCATCAGGGCCATGGTGACGGCGTACTGCTCGTCGTCACCGACCATCTGGTCCGCGTCCATCAGGGTCTGCAGACGGGCAGCTCCGTGCCCGGGCAGGGACGGTGTTTCCCCTTCCTTGCCGTTGCTGAAGTAACCCTCCGACGCCAGGATCTGCTGGAGCCGGCGCACCCGCTGGACCGGGCGGGCTTCGTCGCCCACATAGTCGGCGGCTTTGGACCCCAGTATGGGCGGGTCGTTGAAGACCCGGGGAAGCTGCGTGCCGGAGAAGCGGTACTGCGCCAGCTGCGCGTCGTCGGGCTCGTCCGGCAGCAGCACGTTGGCTTCGTAGGAATCCCCGGGCTGCAGCTGGGCCACCGTCAACGCCGTGCCGGAGGTTTCGCTGTAGTACAGGCCGGAGGCCAACTCCGCCGCCCGCTCCCCGTTCACTTTGAAACCGGTTGCCAGGCCCGCGGCCGGCACCCAGACCCCGCGGTACTCGCCCACCGTAATCTTGAGGTGCGCTTCCGTGCCCTCGCCGCCGGCCTGGACCAGGTCGGATCGGGCGTCACCGACCCGGGTGAAGTTTCCGTCCGTGCCCGGATCAACGCTGTACACCACGCCGTCGTAGGCGTCCAGGGCGGCCAGGCGGATCCGCTGGCCTTCGGGCAGGCCTTCCACGGTAAAGAGGGTGGTATCCGGTTCATCCTTGACGTACCGCCGGAAGTCCGTGAGCGGGCTGGGATAGTCAAAGAGGTCAACGGGAGGCTCGACGACGTCGCGGAGCACCTTCCGCTCGGTCCCCTGGTCCAGCAGCGGGGCCACGCCTACGGAAGCACCCAGGGCCACCGCAAGCACCGCGGCACCGAAGCCCAGGCGCCGGGCCCGGGCAGCCCTTGCTGCTCCCGACACCTGCTCCGGCCCGTCGCGCAGGCTGCGCCGGGAGGCGTCCATGGGAGCTGCCGCACCGGTCCGCGCCGGGCTCTGCAGGGTAACGGTCTCCACGGTCCCGCGGCGCATCTCTCGCCGGTAGGCCAGCCAGGGCATCAGCAGGCCGATCAGCAGCGCGCCGCGGATTCCCGGCAGCGGGGCCTGATCCGTCCCCAGGGCAATCGCAGCCGTGAACAGCAGCACCACAGGAAGCAGCACCCAGTACTGACGCTTGGCACGCCAGGCCAGCAGCCCGGAGACCAGGGCGCAGGCAAACGCCAGCAGGAAGGGAACCACCAGCATCCCGGCGGCTGAGCCAACCGGCGGAGCAATGGTCAGCAGGTCCTTCCAGGCGAACACCACGCCCAGCACGATCACCCGGACGGAGGCGAAGGAAGGGAGAATTCCGGCCAGTGCTTCCCGGGGAGCCGCAAAGGCACTCCCCAGCAGTACGTACGCTGCGGCGGCAGCGCCGGTGGTTGCCCAGAAGCCCCAGCGGAGCCGGGCAGAAGTTTCCGCGAGTCCAAGCCCGAGCAGGATGCCGCCCAAACCGGCAACCAGGAACCGGGGATCCCATCCGAAGGTTGGGCCGAAGCCGAGTACCCCGAGGGACAGCATGGCGGTGAGCAGCGCCCAGTCCGCCAGCCGCGGCATCAGGGCGTTCGGCCTGGGGCCGGTTAGCCCGGCACTCATGCCACGGCCTTCCGCAGTACGGCCGGAAGGCCGTCGAGGTTCCCTACGTCCAGCACGGCCAGGTCGCCAATGGCAGCCAGGGCCGGTTCCAGGCCGGCGCCGCACCGCAGCGCAATGCAGCGGATGCCCGGTGGAACCTTGGTGGACGCGGACCGCAGTGCCGCACCGTTGGGTTCGGTGCCGGTCACCAGGAAAACCACGGAAGCGTTGGGAACTGCGTCCGCCGTCGTCCTGGCCAAATCAACAATCCCCGGGGTCCGTTCCTGCCCCTCCGCTTCGGTCAGACCGTCGAGCATGGTTCCCGGCGCTGTGCACCGGATCGGCCCGTCCTGGGAAAGCACCGATAGTGCCAGCTGTTCGCGGAATGCCTGCAGCCCCAGTGAACCGGCAACGGACACAGCCAGTTCCAGGTCATCTTCGGAGGAGTATTCGGCGGTGTTCAGGGACAGCGCCACCGCGACGTGGGAGCGCCGGGTCTCCTCGAACTGGCGCACCATGAGGGCGCCTGTCCTGGCCGTTGTTTTCCAGTGGATATGCCGGCGGTCGTCACCGGGGACGTAAGCCCGCAGGGCATGGAAGGCGACGTCGGAGCTGGACAGGTCCGTGGTCGGTTCCCCTTCGAGGTCGCGGATGAACCCCGTTGTGGATCCGCTGAGGGACACCGTGCGGGGATGCACATACAGGTCCACGGGGTCCGCCCAGGTGACGCGGCGTCCGATCAGCCGCAGCGGGTCCTGGCGGACGGATTCCACCGGGCCCACCACAATGACCGCGCGGCGGCGGGTGGGGATGCTGAACAGTTCTTCATGGGTCTGGCCCGGGCGCATGCGCGGCAGTTCGAAGGCGGCCGTGGCGCTGCCCACCGGCAGTTCAAAGGTCACCGGCAGCAAGGTTCGAGCCGCAGTGCTGGTGATGCTCAGGCTGCCAACCGCAGCGTCGCCCACGGCAACCCGGGTGCGGGCCAGGTCCAGCTCTACGTTGTAGGACAGCCGTCCCACCACAAAGGCGGTTCCCAGTACCAGCAGGACGGCGGAACCGACGGCGGCAACCAGGGCCTCCTGCCAGTCAAAGACCGCTCCCAGCAGCCAGAACATGGCAGTGAGCCCCAGAGCCAGCCAGCCGAGCGGGCTGACGGCGGCGGCGCCTGCGCGCAATCCTGCCGAAGCGGTTGCTGCGAGGCTTCCGGTCCGGGCCAGGACCGGGCGGAGGCGGCGGGCTGCCGGGGCAAGCCTTGGCGCTGCGGCCCGCCAATAAGCCGAGCGCTGCATGGTCCGGCGCAGGCGCTGGAAACGACGGCGCAACTGGACTGCGGCGCGCCGGCCCCGGCGGGCGCCGCGCTTGGTGATGTTGGGCATGGATCAGGCCTGCGCCTCTGCACGCTGCTGGGGTGCGGGTACATCGGCCAGCACGGACAGCAGGACTGCCTCGGGGCTGGCTCCGGCAAATTCCGCTTCGGGATCCATGACCAGACGGTGCGTCCAGACCGCCGGCGCCAGTGCCTTTACGTCGTCGGGCAGGACATAGTTCCGCCCTTCGGATGCAGCCCGGATTTTCGCCACCCGGACCATGGCGAGGGCGCCGCGGACGCTGACGCCGAGCCGGGTTTCGGTAGCCGTACGGGTGGCCGAGACCAGGTGGGAAATGTATTCCAGCACTGCGGGTTCCACATGCACGGTGGTGCCCAGCTCCGCCATGTCGCGCACGGCCGTTGTGGTGATGACCGGGGTCAGGGCAAGTGACCGGTCCCGGGTGGAGGAGCCGGAAAGCAGTTCCAGCGTGGCCTCGTGGTCCGGGTAGCCAATGGAGGTCTTGATCAGGAAACGGTCCAGCTGGGCTTCGGGCAGCCGGTAGGTGCCGGCCTGTTCAATCGGGTTCTGGGTGGCGATGACCATGAACGGCCGATCCTGGGTGTAGGTTTCACCGTCCACCGTGACCCGCGATTCCTCCATGACTTCCAGCAGCGCGGACTGGGTCTTGGGCGAGGCACGGTTGATCTCGTCGGCCAGCACGATGTTGGCGAAGATCGGCCCGCGGTGGAACTCGAACAGCTGGGTTTTCTGGTCGTAGATGGTGATGCCGGTGACGTCCGAAGGCAGCAGGTCCGGTGTGAACTGGATGCGGGAGTTCGAGCCCTGCACGGTCGCTGCCAGGGACCGGGCCAGCATGGTTTTGCCGGTACCCGGTGCGTCCTCGAGCAGCACATGCCCCTCGGCCAGCATGGCAGTAAGGACCAGCCGCACGACGTCGGTCTTGCCCAGCACCGCTTGCCCCACGTTGGCCGTGAGGCGTTCAAAGGTCTCGGCAAACCATGCTGCCTGTTCTTGGGTCATTGCCATGTTGTTCTTATCTCCAGTTGCTTGATTCGTAGTTAGTCGTGGTGCTACCAGGTGGCCGGACAGTTCCCGATCTGGCTGAGAGCGTTGCCCTCGGCAGGTGCCACGTCCCGGTTCAGTACGTATGCGGGGCGCCCTCCGCGTCCGGGCACACGCAACCACGTCTCGCCCTTCCACATGCCGGTGCACTCCGCCTGGACCTCTGAACCTGCGTCCACGCCTCCCCAACCGCTGCAATCGCCGCTGACGGAGTCGTCCGGGTTGCGCCAGCAGGTGTGGGCAGTCGCAGTGCCCGCGTAATAACGGCCGCTGTTCACCGTTACTTTGACCGGCGCGCCGGCCTCACCCCTGGAGTTCACGGCGCGTACCTCGAACGAGTGCGCCTCGTTCAGCTTGTCTTTGCCCAGGACCGTGTTGTCTGAGTAGACCGGGATAAACGGCTCATCGTCCTTTCGTGCCTCCAGATGATGGACGTCGAAACTTCCGGAATCCGGTGGGGTCCATGTGACCGTGCCTCCGAGTTTCAGCGGTTTCCCGTCGGTGCCTGTCACCGTGGGCAGGCCCGGCGCCCCGTAAGGCATGACGTCGCCCGATGGCGGTCCTGGCTGACCGTCATATGTAGAGCCCGGGACGGTCACCACTGCCATGATTTGGGCACTGACCGTACCTCCGTTGGTGAACCCGCGCACCACGTCTCCGCTTCGGACCTGCTGCCGGTTTCCGTTGGAAAAGACCGCCACGTAGGCGATTTCGTCCGCTTTGGCACCGTTGCGCTGGGATGCATTCAACTCTTGGAAGGTGACCTTGACTGCCCGGCCGGCACCAGCGGTCTCCGCCGGCTCCAAGACGGGAGCGGGCGGCCCGTCAGGAATACCCCGGGCACGCCGGGGCGCGGACTGCGGGCCGGTCTCGCCCCATCCTGAGCGGTTTTGTGCCTGTACGGCGTAGGAGTAGTCCTGCTCCGAGTTGGGGACGGTGATGGTCACCCGGGTTTCCCTGCCGGCCGGAATGGTGCGAATGAGGTTGCTGCCTTGGTATTCGTACACCTGATAGGCCAGGATTTCGGCCCCGTTTCCGGGAGCGGCACCCCATTCCACGGTCAGCTGGGATTCTTTCCCCACGCTTGGTGCCGAGGACGTGCTCGGTGCGCCGGGCGCGCCCGGCAGTCCATTGGGATGCTCGGGGGCTGAATAATCACTCCATTCGGAGGGATCCGGAGCGGAGTTCCGGGCCTGGATCCGCACCCGGTAGCTGGTGCCGTTATCCAACCCGGACCACACCAGGGTGCCGCCCGCTGCTGGTGCGGATTTCTGTACCGCTCCGTTCGGCGGGGCAGGGGAAATCTGCAGGTCGTACCCGGTGATGGGCGAGCCGTCGTTCGGCGGCGCAGTCCAGGCAACCTTCAGTTCCCGGTCACCGTAAACCAAGGTGGGCGGTGCCGGGCGCCCTGGCTGGGTGTCCGGGCGCGCGACGGCGGAGGTGGGCGACGGCGCGGACGTGCCGTGGGCGTTGGACGCCGTGACCCTGAAAACGTACTCCACGTTGTTGGTCAGCCCGGTAAGCGTGCACGTGGTTGCCGGGCAGGCCTGGCTGAAGCCGTTGGCTGCCGTGACGGTGTAACCGGTAATCGGCGAACCGTTGGCAGCGGGCGGATTCCAGGCGAGCACAACGGTGCGGCTGCGGGTTGATTCAACCACGGGCGTGGAGGGAGCATTCGGCTTGCCTTGTACGGTGAGCCGGATCTGGCCGGCGGCCCGGCGGCTCAGCTCACCCGTCCGGTCCCGGACGATGTACTGGACGTTCATGCTGCCCACGAAGTCCGATCCCGGTGTCACCACCACATTCGAGCCCTGCAGGACCGCGGTGCCGTTGGCGTCGGACCGCACTTCGACAATCTCAAGCGGGCGGTCCTGGAACGGGTTGAAGTCATTGTCCAGTACCGGCACCGTCACGGGACGTCCCTGGACTGCGTCCGGGACGACGTCGTCGGCCGCTACGGGCAGTGCACGCATGGAGGCGATAACCGTGAGGTCCACCCGTCCCCGCACCGGTTCGCCGCGGCCGTCCGATACGGAGACCCACAGTTCCCCGGTGGTTCCTACCGCCGCATCATCGGCCGCGCGGATCTTCAGGACACTGCCGTCGATTTCGCCGTCAAAACCGTTCGGCACGTCGGCGGCCAGCTTGAAGCGCAGCCGGCTGGCATCCTCAGGGTTCGGATCAGATGCCAGGCCGGCCAGGTCCAGGGTCACCTCCGGCTCGCCCTTGGCCGTTTCGAGTGATCCCGAACTGATCGTGGGCGGGTAGTTCTGCTCCGGCAGCGGAATCACGTTGACGAGGACCGTCAGGGTCGCCTTCAACCCCTCGGGATCCTCCGGTCCGGCGCCGTCGGTGACCTCGAAGGTCACCGATCCCAGACCGGAATAGTCAGGGTCCGGGGCGTATCGGAGCGAGGAGGCACCCATGATCCGGGCTCCCCCGTCCTTCGTGCCAATGGCGCGGACGTGCTCTGCGGTGGTGATCCTTGGAGTGCGGCCGTTGCGCACCACCACGAGCGACTTAAGGTTCAGGTCCAAGGTGCTTCCGGCCTGCACCTCCAAGGGTTCCCCTTCACGCAGCATGGGGTACTGCGTGCTCAGGCCCGGCACCCAGATGATGGCGCTTGAGGTGCCGCCGTCCTGGTCTTCCGCCGTATAGGGAATGATCTGCGCCTCGTTGGTCAGGTCCACCCGGACCTTCCCCCCGGAAACCGAAGCGGAGGGATAGTCGCCCATGATCCGTACGGACATATCGTCCGCCAGCCCGTCCGGATCCTCATCATTTTCAAGCACGGGAACTTCCACGAAACTCTTGTCCCGGGTCTCGGATGCGTCCACCAGGTCATCCCGGGACGTGGGCGGCAGCAGGGGTGCGTCCTCGTCGACAACCACCATCACGTTGCCTGTTGCCACCCCTCCCCTGTTGTCCTTAACGCCGTAGGTGACGCCGTACGCGCCAGGTGTCTTGGGCGACTTCAGCAGGACCCGGGACAGGTCGGTGCGCGTCTCCAGCGCCGGGTCGCTGCCGGTGACCGCTGCGGTGTTTAGGGAGATGGGGTCCCCGTCCGGATCGGAGTCGTTGCGCAGCACCGAGGCCGCGTGGGACCGCCCGGGACGGAGCGTCACGGTATCCTCCACTGCCACAGGCTTCTGGTTGGCCTGTGCAGCGGGTGCAATTCCCACTTGGACCGTTCCGGTGTTTTCCACGCCCAAGCGGTCCCGGACGGTGTAGGTGAAGGAATCGGTCCCTGCGGCCTGGGCCAGGGCGGTGTAGTCGATGTAATTCGGGCCGGCGAGGGCAGCACCGCGGGTCGGAGCGCTGCCGATTCCGTTGAGCACCACGGAATCACCGTCCGCATCCAGCCCGTCCAGCGGAATGGGGATACGCACGGTGGTTCCGGCAACAACGCGCCCCTCCACGTTCACCGGCACCGGGGGTGTGTTCTTCTCGTCGTCGCGGGGCCGGATATTGATGCGTACCTGCGCAGAGTTCTTTTGGCCCGTCTCGTCGGAGACCTCGTAAATGGCATACACCGTCTTGGCACTTTGCCCGGCCACGAACCGCAGCTTGTTGTCGGAGACGAACATTTGCCCGTCCTGCGGGTCAACAGGCTGCGGCAGGACCGGATTCAGCGTCAGCTCACCGCCGGTGGGAGAGGAATCGTTATCAAGCACGGGGATGGTGACGACGTCGCCCACCCGCACCACTGCTTCATCCGGGCCGGCGGTCGGGGGCAGGAGAGTGGCCGGCTGCTCCACCGGAATGATGTTCACCTCGCCCGTCTTGGCGGCAGTGCCGTTGGAGACGGAGTACTCAATGGTCATTTGCTGGCGCAGGCTGCGGGTGTCATGGATCTGCAGGAGATGCCGGTCCAGCACTGCCACGTTCACCGGCGCGTCATCGGGAGTGCGGACAGACTGCACCACCAGGATCCCGCCGGTGGGGTCCGTGTCATTGCCCAGGACGTCAACCAGGACACTTTCGCCGCGGGGCAGCAGGGCGACGTCGCGCACCGCCACCGGGACTCCTCCCCGGCCGGACGGGTTGGCATCAACGCGGATCAGCCCGCTGGCGCTCTGCGGCCCGTTGGTCACCAGATATTCGATGTAGTAGGTGCCCGCCTCGGTTGGCATGAACCCAATGGACCCGGTCTGGTAGTCCGGGGTGACCACCACGCCTTTTTCGCCCTCGGCCTTGGCCAGGGTCAACTGGCCTCCTGCCGGATCCAGGTCATTCTTCAGCGGGAACATCTGAACGGGCTGGTCCACGGTGGTAGTGACGTGGTCAAAGTTGGCCACCGGCGGAAGGACGCCTGAGGGCCGCACGTCGTAGGTGACGGTCCCCTTGACTTCGTCAGTACCGTCGGAAACCGTGATCGCCACTTCCTTGACACCCTGGGTTTTCCCGACGTCCCGGAAGTCCAGCAGGCCGTCGGAGGCAGGGCGGACCTGGTCTCCATCTTCCGTGGGCTCCGCGCTGATGAGGACCAGGTCATCCCCGTCGGCGTCTTTCCAGTCGTTGAGGACGTTTTGGCTAACCGATTTTCCCTGTTCCAACAGGATTTTCGTGTTCCGGCGAGGTTCAGGCGGGGTATTTTCCCCGGCTCCCACTACCCGTACGCTCACGCTGGCGGTGTCCGTGCCGCCGCGGCCGTCACTGACCTGGTACGTGAAGGTTCCTGTTCCCGCGGGGGTATTAAGCGGGACCACGATCTGCAGGGCTGCGCCGTTGTAAATGGGTTCCACGCCGCCCACCATGGGCATATCCCCCACCACGGAAGCAGTCAGGAGGTCGCCGTCGGGGTCGCTGTCATTTTCAAGGACCTGCAGGATGGTGGTCCGCCCGGCACGGGCTCCCACAGTATCGTCCGAGGCCACCGGCGCACGGTTGTCCGTGGTCCGGTCCGGCAGGGCATTGACCGGGTTCTCGCTGGCAGCCTCCTCTTCATCGTCGTCATTGCTCTGCTCGGGCGGAATGACGTCCCCCCAGTTGTCCACCAACTGCATGTTCTCCAGGACCAGCCATACGCCGCCGCCGTTGACGTCGTTGAGGACCACCACGTCGCGGTTCACGCGGAAAACCAGTTCGGAAGACGGGCTCAGGCCGGGGATGTCCTCGCGGGTGTCCTCGGCGTCGTTGCCGCAGTCCCGCACATGGGTCCCTGAGCCTGCCCATGCCGCGTACACGCAGTCGCCCAGCCGTACCGGAGCCGCTGCGCCGCCGCCGCCGGAGTCGAGCTCAGTGATTTCCGGTTTCCCGCCGTCCAGGGGCTGCAGGATCAGGGCATCCTCCGTGGCGACGGCGACAAACTCGCTCTCCGGTCCGCTCTGCTGCAGCTTCGCGTTCTTCCCCTCCGGAATGCTGACGGTTTCACCGTTGGGCAGCAGCAGTGTTTCGGTTTCCGTGTTCAGCACCACGGGACGGGCCCCGACTGCAGCAATCTGCGCGTCCTTGAAGTCCTTCAGGGCGGCGGCTTCCCGGGTTTCGGGCTCGCCGAACTCACCGTCCTCGTCCTTCTCGAACGTGTAAAGAATCCCGTCCGACGGCGCCGCGACCACAACGTGGTCCTCTGAAGAGACGGCAGCCAGCACGCCGGGTTTCCCGTCAAGCACCGGTTTCGCGTCGTCCTCGCTGAAAAATCCGACGTCGCTGGCAGGCGTGATCCATACCCTGCCCTGGGCCGGGTCGGTAATGGCAACCGTGTCCCCGCCGAAGGAAAACTCGGCGGCACCGGGAAGCTGCACTTCGGCCCCGCGAGCCACGTTGGCCACGTCCACCGGGCTGGCCTTGGACTGGTCCGTGTTGAGGTTGAAGACGGTGCCGGCGTTCTGCAGCACATCGAAGTTGTCACTGTTCGCGGTGTAACCGCCGTCGAGCAGCCGGGAAGGGTAGTTCAGGTGGCCCACCATGCCCTGGGTGCGGTTGGTGACCCAGACCCCGCCGTCGTTCAGGTCCACATCGGCGCTGGCGAACCCCGGATACAGCAGTGCTCCGGTCACCAGCCCTGCGGTGACCGCAACGGCCGAGCCAACCGACACTGCCCTGCGCCGCTTGCGGCTGAGCAGACGTGCATTTCCCCCATGCGCTGCCACGATGTTTCCCCCTGGTTTTGACCTGCAGCGGAAAGGGGTCCGGCAACCCCCGAGACAGGGAGCGGACACCACAGTTCCACCGCATAGTGTTACACAGATCTCATCTGGAGGTAACTTGCGTCACTGCCCAAGGGAACGGGCCGCGGGGCGGGCCGCGGAGGGACCCGGAATCAGTCCAGGACCAGTCCCGATCCGGTGCCGCGGGCCAAAGTCACCGGGTGGATTTCACCAAACCCGCGCACGTTGCGCGGCTGATGCGGGATGAGGACAAACTTCGGGTTGTCCTTCAGCGCGGCCGCGGTGGAGGCATCGGTCAGCACAGTGCCGGGCTCGGCCAGGGACGTCAGCCGGGAGGCAAGGTTCACGGTGGGGCCGTAGATGTCTCCCAGCCGGGACAGGACGCGTCCCCAGACCAGGGATACGCGGGCCGAGGGCAGCAGCTCATCTTCGGTGAAGGCCTTCGCCAGTGCCAGTGAGATTTCGGCACCGGCCTCAGGTGTCTCGGCATTGAAGAGCACTTCGTCGCCGATGGTCTTGACCAGCCGCCCGCCGCCCACCGAAATGATCTCGGCACACTTGTGCTCAAAACGCTGCACCATCTGCGCCAGGGTCTTCTCGTTCATCTGCCGGGAAAGGCTGGTGTAGGAGACAAGATCAGCGAAACCCACCGCCCGTGCCAGCGGCAGCGGGGCATCATCCGAGGCGCTGCCGTCGTGGCTGGCCAGGCCCGCTTCGGCGCGCAGGGCCAGCCGCTGGATAGCCGCATTAAGCTGCCGCTTCCAGGCGTAGACCAGCGTCTTTTCCAACGGTTCAATCAAATCGGGCAGCGCCGCCACCAGGTTCTTGCGGGCCTCGGCGTCGGTGATTCCGCGCCTAGCCACCATTTCTTCGACCAGTGCTTCAACCTGCCACACCACCATGCGGTCCGTCATCTGGCCGATGGAACGCATTATGGAAATGGCCGCTTCCTCGGTGAGCTGCTCGTCGCGCACCAGTTCAATCACGGTGCTGAGCGCCTCCCGGTCCTGCTCGGTGAAAAAGACCGCGTCGTCGTCGAGGTTCGGGAAACCCATGGCGCGCCAGAGCTTGCGGGCGGAGAGGAGCGAGACGCCCGCTTCCGCGGCAGCTTCACGGCGCCTCAAAGTCCGTGGACCGCCGATCAGCTGCGCCTCGAGCCTGCGCACGTCCTCCCGGTCAATTTCCGTACCCGTGTCCGCCGCCGAATAGTCCGGGCGGGGCGCCGTTGCGGCCTGCAGCGGGTCCGCCGGCACGGAATCGGCAGGCACTGACAGGGGTTCGGGGTGGCTGGCGGCTCCGGCCTCGCCGTGGCCTGCGTCAGTCATTGTCCCTCCGTTCGTAGTCGTATCCCCCGTCTGAATCAATATCTACACCATCAAACATGGCGGTCAGCGGCAGCTGGCCTATGGCCGAGACCACTAGCGACCGGAAGCGGTGCACTTCGGGCACCGCCGGGTACTGCATCACCCGCCCGTGTCCGAGGTCCAGCACCAGCGTGCCGCTTCCCTGCATCCGGTCCGGCACGGACTGCCGTATTTCCAGCTGGTAGATGGCAGCCAGGGCAATCTCATGCTCACGCCGCAACAGCACCCCCTGGCGCTGGATCAGCCGGCGGTCGGTGAGGATGATGCGGCCGGCCAACCAGCGCAGCACGGGCGGGACGCAGTAGCGCAGCAGGAGCAGCACGGCCACGGCAGCGACGGCGGGCTGCAGATACGGACTCCACTCGCCCAGCTGCCCGGGCAGGCTGTCCCGGCCGAGCCAGCCGTATGCGTATCCGGCGGCGGCGCCGGTGACTCCGGCCAGTACCAGCGGTTTCCACAGAGAACGGGCGTGCGGGCGCCCGGCGGTTATGAGGTGTTCGCCGGGATACAGTCTCAGGCGCACCGCCCACCGCCTGCCGAAAGGGACAGTCCGGTCCTCATATGCTCAGGCCTGCCCGGCGCGCAGGTGCACCACATCGGCGGCGCTGACCGTGTGCGGGTGCCCCTGCTCATCGACAATAACGAGGGCTCCCGTGGGCGCCAGCGCCGCAGCACGGCCCAGGAGGGCTCCGCCCCCGGGCAGCTCGGCACGCACGTCCCGGCCCAGGGTGGTCAACCGTGCGGTAACCCGGCCCCGCAGCGAGTCCTGCCCGCCTGCGGGCACGGCGTCGGCGTCTCCGTCTACGGAGCAGAACAAGCGGTAGCCGTCCGCCAGGGCCAGCAGGTAGTCCTGGAGCAGGATGTTGCGGTCCGTGGTGGAGGCATACTCCATCAGCAGGCTGGTGGCCGTGGGAACCGGCAGGTCCTCATCGGTGAGGCTCACGTTCAGGCCGGCACCCACCACTACGGCCGGCGGTGCGCCGTCGCTGGAGGGAACCAGCTGCGCCAGCACCCCGGCGAGCTTGCGTCCGTCCACCATCACGTCATTCGGCCATTTCAGCCGGGCTTCCACGCCGGTGCGGGCGGCTATGCTCTCTGCCATCGCCAGCGCAGCCAGCAGCGACAGCCAGCCGTAGGAGTCCGTGGGCAGCGGGCGCCCGTCCCGGTTCACCGGCCGCATCAGGACGCTGACAAACAGCGAGGACCGTTCCGGTGCCACCCAGCTGCGGTCCATCCGGCCCCGGCCGGCGTTCTGCAGTTCGGCGGTCAGCACCGTAAGGTCCGGAACCTCCCAGGGGCGCAGGCGGGCGGCGTCGGCCAGGTCCGTGTTGGTGGAACCTGTTTCCTGTACTACTTCCAGGTCCGCATACGGGCCGGCGGGGGCCACCAGGGCCGCCCGCAGGCGGTCCGGATCCAGGGCCGGTCTTTCCATGCTGGAGTAGTGCAGTTGCATGCATCCGATCTTACGCGGGCGCCCTGACATTGACGGGCACCCGGTTCCGTGCAGGCCCGGCTAGAGGAAGAAGTCCGGCATCAGCGACTCTGCGGGCACGCCCGGCGCGTACCGGCTGAAATCGGTGATGCCTTCCTCCCGGAGGACGGCTTCATCGGTGTAGAAGTTGCCGGTCGACTGGCTGCTGGGCCGGGTCAGGATGGCATGTGCAGCATCGGCCATGATGTCGGCGCTGCGCGACGCCGCCGCCAGCTTGTCGCCGCCGGGCATGTTGCGGATTGCCGCGGTGTCGATGCCGGTGACCGGCCACAGCGAGTTCACCGCCACGCCGTCGTTCTTCAGTTCCTCCGCCAGGCCGAGCGTAGTGAGCGACATTCCGTACTTGGCCAGGGTGTAGGCGAGGTAGTTGCCGGCCCACTTGGGGTCCATGTTCAGGGGCGGGGAGAGCGTCAGGATGTGGGCGTTATCGGACCGGCGCAGGGCGTCCAGGGAGAACTTGGACAGCATAAAGGTGCCGCGGGTATTAATGTCCGCCATCAGGTCATAGCTCTTCATCGTCACGGCGTCGGTGCCGGACAGATCAATGGCCGAGGCGTTGTTCAGGACAATGTCGATCCCGCCGAAATGTTCCACGGTGGCTTGGACCGCGCGGGCAACGTCTTCGTCGCGGCGCACGTCGCCGATGATCGGCAGGGCCTTGCCGCCGGCAGCCTCCAACTGTTCGGCGGCGGTGTAGACCGTGCCTTCCAGCTTGGGGTGCGGCTGCGCCGTTTTGGCGAGCATTGCAATGTTGGCGCCGTCCGCTGCGGCACGCAGGGCAATGGCAAGTCCGATGCCGCGGCTGCCGCCGGACATCAGGATGGTGCGTCCGGCCAGGGACCGCGACGCCGTTTCCGGGGTGCTGTTGGGTGTGCTCATGCCTCGACAGTAATACACACCACAGCTAAGTTACCCGTCAGTAACATCGTGTCCGCATGTCGGCCCACATTTGCGCCGGACCAAGCACCGGGACGCGAAATTGTAGGATTTCTACACTCAGTCCCGGTGCAGGCGCTCACTAGACTGGGTAAACCACACCCCGTAAACCGCACGCATTTTGTGCGGAACCTACTTAACGCCCAGCACGGCCCTTCCCGCCGGAAGGTTCCCGCGCTACTCGACCGGCACCCGGAGGCCTTCTTGAGCATCGACCAGGACACGAACCTGCACACGACCGCAGGCAAGATCGCCGAGTTCCGGCGGCGCCAGGCCGAGGCAGAGCTGCCCTCCGGACAGGCCGCCGTCGAGAAGCAGCACGCCCGCGGCAAGCACACTGCCCGGGAGCGCATCGATTTGCTGGTCGACGCCGGGTCCTTCGTGGAGTTCGATGCACTGGCTGTCCACCGCTCCACCGCGTTCGGGATGGAAAAGAAGAAGCCCCTGGGCGACGGCCTGGTTTCCGGCTACGCCACTGTGGACGGCCGTCCCGTGGCCGTCTACAGCCAGGACTTCACTGTGTACGGCGGTTCCCTGAGCCAGGTCAACGGCGAGAAGATCGTCAAGGTGCAGGAATTCGCGCTGCGCACCGGCTGTCCCGTGGTGGGCATCCTCGACGGCGGCGGCGCCCGCATCCAGGAAGGCGTCGCGTCGCTGGCCATGTTCGCTGACATCTTCCGCAACAACGTGCATGCGTCCGGGGTGGTGCCGCAGATTTCCCTGATCATGGGCCCCTCCGCCGGCGGTGCCGCGTACTCCCCCGCCCTGACCGACTACGTCGTTATGGTGGACAAGACCTCCCACATGTTCATCACCGGACCCGACGTCATCAAGACGGTCACGGGCGAAGACGTGGACATGGAAACCCTGGGCGGTGCCCGCCAGCACAACGCCACCACGGGCACGTCCACGTACCTCGCCTCGGACGAGGAGGACGCCATCGAGTTCGTCCGCGAACTGCTGGACTTCCTGCCGTCCAACAACCTTGCCGAAGCACCGCTGACCGCTTTCGACTCCGATCCGGAACCCACCGAGGCGGACCTGGCCCTGGACACCCTCATCCCGGACTCCGCCAACCAGCCCTATGACATCCGGGCCGTCATCGAGAACGTGCTGGATGACGGCCACTTCCTGGAAATGCAGGCCCTCTACGCACCGAATGTGATCATCGGGTACGGGCGGGTCGAAGGCCACACCGTGGGCATCGTGGCGAACCAGCCCATGCAGTTTGCCGGCACCCTGGACATCGCCGCTTCTGAGAAGGCCGCACGCTTCGTCCGGAACTGCGACGCCTTCAACATTCCCATCCTCACCTTCGTGGACGTGCCGGGCTTCCTGCCGGGCAAGGACCAGGAGTTCAACGGCATCATCCGCCGCGGCGCGAAGCTGCTCTACGCCTACGCCGAGGCCACCGTCCCCAAGCTCACCGTCATCACCCGCAAGGCCTACGGCGGGGCCTACATTGTGATGGGCTCCAAGAAGCTGGGCGCCGACCTCAACCTCGCCTGGCCCACCGCGCAGATCGGCGTGATGGGCGCCCAGGGCGCCGTCAACATCCTCTACCGGGCGCCGCTGAAGGCAGCCGCCGACGCCGGGGGCGATGTCGAAGACGTCCGCCGCCAGTACATCGAGCAGTATGAGGACGAGCTGCTCAACCCGTACCAGGCCGCCCAGCTCGGATACGTGGACGCCGTGATTGCCCCCTCCGAAACCCGGCTGCAGCTGATCCGCGGGCTGCGGGCCCTGCGCGAGAAGCGCGCCGCCCTGCCGGCCAAGAAGCACGGGAACATGCCGCTGTGAGCACCGCGGACCTATTCCCCGAGGCGCCGGCCCCCGACGCACCCCTGCTCTCCGTGGTGGTCGGCAACCCCACGGACGAGGAGCTCGCGGCGCTGGCCGCCGTCGTCGCCGGGCTGGCGGCTGAAGAAGCAGTGCTGCCGGCACCGCGCCCGGCACACCGGATTTGGGCCCGGCGCCGGATGCTCCGGCTCGAGCCGACCCCCGGGCCGGGCTCCTGGCGGCGCAGCTTCCGTTAGCCCCCTTGCGGAACGGCGATTAGGCCCGCCGGGCGCCTCTGCGGTTAGGCTACCTTTGTGAGCCAACAGACATCATCTTCCGAGCCCATGTCCACCGCGGCCAGCGCGCCGGCGCGCCAGCCCACTGCCATCGACGCCGTGGCCAATGCATACACCGCCACCCTCCTCGACCTGGATCCGTCCCTTGCCACCTCCCTGGGCATCCCGGGGCGGGAAACCGAATACGGCGACTATTCCCCCGCAGGCCTGGAGTCCTTCGCCGAAGCCATCCGGGAAACGCTCAGCCGCCTGGACGGCCTGGAACCCGCGGACGACGTCGACCGTGTGACCCTGGACGCCATGCACGAGCGCCTCGGCCTGGACCTGGAGATCCACGAATCCGGCTGGGACCTGTCGGACCTGAACAACATCGCTTCCCCCGCCCAAGGCATCCGCAGCATCTTCGATTTGATGCCCACGGATACCGAGGAGCAGTGGCACCACATTGCCGGCCGGCTGAACAACGTCGACGACGCCGTCGCGGGCTACATCACCAGCCTCCGCAGCGGACTGGAACAGTCGCTGGTGCCGGCCCGCCGGCAGGTCAAGATCGTCATCGAGCAGGCTTCCGCCTATGCCGAGGACGGCGGGTTCTTCGACGCCCTGTCCGCCAACGCATCCCTGCCCGGCGGCGAAAACCTCCCCGAGTCACTGCTGGCCGAGCTGCGCACCGGCGCCGAGTCCGCCCGCCGCGCGTACCTGTCTCTGGCCACTTTCCTGGAATCCGAGATGCTGCCCGCAGCGCCGGAGAAGGACGCCGTCGGCGCCGAACGCTACGCACTAATGTCCCGCCGGTTCCTGGGCTCCTCCGTCAATCTGGAGGAGACCTACCAGTGGGGCGTGGAAGAGCTGGACCGCATCATCGCCGAACAGGAAGCCGTGGCGGAGCAGATCCGCCCCGGCGCCACTGTGCAGGAGGCAATGGACATCCTGAACGAGGATCCGGCCCGGCAGTTGCACGGCACCGATGAGCTGCAGTCCTGGATGCAGGACCTGGCGGACCGCGCCGTGGAAGACCTGGCCGGCTCGCACTTTGACATCACCGGACCCATGCGCCGGATCGAGTGCATGATCGCCCCCACCCAGGAGGGCGGCATCTACTACACCGGCCCCAGCGATGACTTCTCCCGGCCCGGGCGCATGTGGTGGTCCGTTCCTGCGGGCGAGGACACCTTCACCACATGGCAGGAGACCACCACGGTCTACCACGAGGGCGTACCCGGGCATCACCTCCAGATTGCCACGGCGACGGCGGCGCGCGGGCTGCTCAACGACTGGCGGCGGAACATCTGCTGGGTTTCCGGCCACGGCGAAGGTTGGGCGCTGTACGCCGAGCGGCTGATGGATCAGCTGGGCTACCTCAGCGATCCGGGCGACAAGATGGGCATGCTTGATGCCCAGCGGATGCGCGCGGCCCGCGTGGTCTTCGACATCGGCGTCCACTTGGAACTGGATATTCCCGAGCGCTGGGGTGAAGGCACCTGGACAGCCGAGAAGGGCTACGACTTCCTTAGGCAAAACCTGACCATCAGCGAAGGCCAGCTGAACTTCGAGTTCACCCGCTACCTCGGCTGGCCGGGCCAGGCGCCGTCCTACAAGCTGGGCCAGCGGCTCTGGGAGCAGATCCGCGACGAGGTCCGCAGCCGCGAAGGGGACGCCTTCGATGAGAAGGCCTTCCACACCCGGGCCCTGCAGCTGGGCTCGGTGGGCCTGGACACCCTGCGGCGGGCCCTGCTGGGGAACTAACCCGGTTCCGGCTCCTTCCTCCAGTGCGAGGTTCGTCACAGTGCCCCGGGGAATACCCCGGGGCACTGCCCTTTCTCCGCAGGACGCCGCGGGCCTGCAGCGCGCTACCTGCAAAGCACCCGTTTTGGCCGGCGTAATATTTCGCAACTTCAAGGCAGGTCTGGTAGTGGTCCGCCGTTAGAGTCTTCTCCGTGACCACACAGACCTCCTCCCCTGATTCCCCCGCCCGGCGTTTGCCCAAGTGGGCAACGTCCTTCGGGCCGCAGATCATCGCTGCGCTCATCGCCGGCCTGGCCCTTGGCCTGCTGGCCAAGTCGATGGGCTCCAACGGTGACGAGCCGAACTGGCTGACCACCACCCTGAGCACCATCGGCACCAGCTACGTTTCGTTGCTGAAGACCGCCGTTGTGCCGTTGATCTTCACGGCCGTCGTCAGCTCGATCGCGAATCTGCGTGCCGTCTCCAACGCGGCCCGGCTGGCCTGGCAGACCCTGCTGTGGTTCGCCCTTACCGCACTGATCAGCGTGGTCATCGGCATGGTGCTGGGCACCGTGCTGCAGCCGGGTAACAATGCCGACGTCGCCCAGGAGGACTTCCACGGCAGCCAGGGCAGCTGGCTGGGCTTCCTCACCGGCCTGATCCCGGGCAACTTCCTTGGCCTGGGTGCCAGCTCCAAGGTCGCCGAGAGCGGCGACGTGAGCACCAGCGTCAGCTTCAACGTGCTGCAGATCCTCGTGATCGCCATCGCCGTCGGCATCGCCGCCCTCAAGGTCGGCAAGGCCGCAGAGCCGTTCCTGGCCTTGAACGCGTCGGCGCTGGCCGTGATCCAGAAGGTGCTGTGGTGGATCATCCGCCTGGCCCCGGTGGGCACCGTCGGCCTGATCGGCACGGCCGTGGCCACCTACGGCTGGGACACCATCGGTTCCCTGGGCATGTTCGCACTGACCATCTACATCGGTCTTTTCCTGGTCCTGTTCGGCGTCTACCCGGCACTGATCAAGAGCCACGGCCTGTCCGTACGCCAGTGGTTCTCCGGCGCCTGGCCGGCCATCCAGCTGGCCTTCGTGTCCCGCTCCTCCGTGGGAACACTGCCGCTGACCCAGCGCGTCACCGAACGCAACCTCGGTGTATCCCGGGCCTATGCGTCCTTCGCCGTACCCCTGGGCGCCACCACCAAGATGGACGGCTGCGCCTCGATCTACCCGGCCGTATCCGCGATCTTCGTGGCACAGTTCTTCGGCATTGACCTCGGCTTCACCGACTACCTGCTGATTGCCCTGGTCTCCGTGCTGGGTTCAGCCGCCACCGCCGGCACCACCGGCGCCGTCGTGATGCTGACCCTGACGCTGTCCACGCTGGGCCTGCCGCTGGCCGGCGTCGGCCTGCTGCTGGCCATCGATCCGATCCTGGACATGGGCCGCACGGCGGTCAACGTGGCCGGCCAGACCGTGGTTCCCACCCTGGTGGCCAAGCGCAACGGCCTGCTGGATGCCGAGCTGTACAACGCCAAGCGCGAGGGCGACCCGTTTGCGGACGACTCGGAGCAGATCGACCCGGTGCGGACCGCTGCGGAGCAAACCGCCATCCAGGTACCCGGAGCGGGTGTCAGGAGCTAGGTTCACCGCTTTGGCAGGGCCGTCCCCTTGGGGGGCGGCCCTGCTGCGTTAACGGCCGGCCGGGCTGGCTGAACCGGCTCCGGCGGCGTTTTCCCGGCGGCTTCCGCCGGCACTAGGCTGGATGCCGTGACCAACCCAAACCTGAGCCTCATCCTGGCCTCCGCCTCCCCCGCCCGCACCAAGCTGCTGACCGACGCCGGCATTGCCCACACGGTCCTTGTATCCGATGTGGATGAAGACGCCGTCACCGCCCGCTACGGGCTGACCGACCCGCACGACACCGCCCTGCTGCTGGCCCGCGCCAAGGCCGAAGCCGTGGCCGCACTGCCGGAGGCGGACGGCGCCCTGGTGATCGGCTGCGACTCGGTGTTCGAGTTCGACGGCGAGGCGCACGGCAAACCGTGGGAGGCCGACGTCGCCCGTTCCCGGATCCGGCGCATGAGCGGTTCCTCCGGGGTGCTGCACACCGGGCACTGGCTGGTGGATTGCCGCGACACCGATGAGGACGGGTCCGGCGCAACCCTCGGCGCGGTCAGCTCCGCCGAGGTGCACTTCGCCAAGCTGTCCGATGAGGAAATCGAGGCGTACATCGCCACGGGCGAGCCGCTGCAGGTGGCCGGTTCCTTCACTATCGATTCCCTGGGCGGCGCGTTCATCGAGCGGGTCGTCGGTGACCCGCACGCCGTCGTCGGGCTGTCTGTGTCCACGCTGCGCCAGCTGCTGTCCAGCGCAGGGGTGCGGATCATCGATCTCTGGAAGTAGGTCGGGTGGCCGGGCCAGGGGCTTGGGTCTGGTGAGCACTTCCCGGGCTTTTCCGGCCCTGCTCGCCGTCTACTGAGCACCTGCCGGGGCTTCCCTGGACCGCTCCCCATCTACTGAGCACATCCCGGGCTTTTCCGGGCTCCTATACCCCGTTATCTGCTCACTCGAGCCCTGCCTGGCGGCACGTCACCGAGCAGGTCCTGGGAGGCCCTACCGAGGAGGCTCCCACCCGGCTAGCGTCAGTCCTCGGCGCACTTTCGCTTGGACCCAGCCTGCCCCTTGCAGCAGATCGGCCCGGCTGATCTTCACCTGGACCCAACCCAATTCGGCCGCCAGAAGGTCCCGGTGATGGTCTTTCGCCTGCTGTTCAGGGGTCAGGTGGTGGGCACCCTCGTACTCCAAGCAGGTCCGGAACTTGCGGCAGCCCAGATCAACCCATACCTGCGGTGTGCCGTCGACATCACAGATGGCCACGTTGGGAAGGAACTCCGGCAGATGCGGATCGTGCGCGAGCATCAGCCGAAGCCGGGTTTCGGGAGGGGAATCAACTCCGACACGCAGGTGCCCAAGCGCTGTCCGACACTTCGATAGATGCGCAATTCCGGACTTCCCCTCGATGTAACGCTTCAGTTCCGGCAGCGGCACCCGTGCCACTCTGCGGGGGCCGAAACTACGATGATGCTCGCTCACCACTTGGTCGCCCGAGATGATCAACTCCTCCAGCGTGAGCATGCCTCCAAGGTCCAGCCAAGTGCGGGCGATGCTGGTGACCGGCAACCCCAGAATGTTGGTGATCTCACCCGGGTGGAGCACCAGACGATGTCCGACGACGTGGCGTCGCCGGGATTGGCTTTTGCCCGGGGGCCGACTCAAATGGATGACCGGTTCCTCAGCCAAGCGGCGCGGCAGCACCATGCCGTGGAGCCGGGCGGCCGTGGCATGGCTTACGACGGCGTCTGGCAACAAGTCAGCGTACGGCCGGCACCTGTCGGCCAACGTGTAATGGCCGCCTAATGGCACACGAATGGAACGGCTGGGCGTTCTCATGTCCGACGCACGGAGTCGATCCTCGGGGATGCTGAGGGCTTTGGCGGCGGACAACGTAAAGGGTTTAAGAGCCACTGGCAAGGGGCGCGGATACCTCATGCAGCCATTCCACTCCACCCTGCACTCCGGGGCGGCAAAAAGCGTCCGCCGGTGCGGAACCAGTCCAGGACTTCCCCCGCGGGAGGAACAGTCCCCATGCTGCAGCGGGTTGGCGGTGGAGCACCCCGCAGACGAATCTCCGGCCCGAGACCCGTCCCCAAAGGATCCTCCCTCGCCGAAGTCCCTCGCCGGTGCCCCAGCCGGGACCGACCCTCACTGGCACCATGTTCTTTGTAGAAACTCCACAACGAACAGCTGCGTCCCACGCAGAAACAGCACGCATTATGGCCCGAGACCACAAAACCGCGCTAGGCTCCGAACAGATCAAAAGGAGCCAGTGCACCAATGAGCCAGAACATCCCCGAGCCTGCCGCGACCTCCGCCAAGGCACTCACCAAGGTCCTCATTGCCAACCGCGGCGAAATTGCCGTCCGGGTAATCCGCGCAGCGCGTGATGAAGGCCTTGCCGCCGTTGCCGTCTATGCCGACCCCGACAGGGACGCGCTGCACGTACGCCTCGCCGATGAGGCCTACGCGTTGGGCGGCAGCACCGCCGCGGAGTCCTACCTGGACATGGACAAAATCCTCGACGCCGCGGCGCGCTCCGGCGCAGATGCCATCCATCCCGGCTACGGTTTCCTCTCCGAAAACGCCGAGTTTGCCCAGCGCGTCATCGACGCCGGCCTGACTTGGATCGGCCCCTCCCCCAGCGCCATCTCCTCACTCGGCGATAAGGTCCAGGCCCGGCACATTGCCGCCAAGGTCGGCGCCCCGCTGGTACCCGGCACCCCGGATCCGGTCGAGTCCGCCCAGGACGTGCTGGATTTCGCTGACCGGCACGGCCTGCCCCTGGCCATCAAGGCTGCCTTCGGCGGCGGCGGACGCGGCATCAAGGTGGCCCGCACCCGCGCCGAAATCCCCGAGATGTTCGACTCCGCGGTCCGCGAAGCCACTGCGGCGTTCGGCCGCGGCGAGTGCTTCATTGAGCGCTTCCTGGACGCTCCCCGCCACGTGGAAACCCAGTGCCTGGCCGATGCCTACGGCAACGTCGTTGTGGTTTCCACCCGTGACTGCTCCCTGCAGCGCCGCAACCAGAAGCTGGTCGAGGAGGCGCCCGCCCCGTTCCTCACCGAGGAACAGACGGCCAGCCTGTACACGGCGTCCAAGGCCATCCTGAAAGAAGCCGGTTACCAGGGCGCGGGCACGTGTGAGTTCCTGGTCGGCACGGACGGAACCATCTCCTTCCTGGAAGTAAACACCCGCCTGCAGGTGGAGCACCCGGTGTCCGAGGAAGTCACCGGACTGGACCTTGTGCGCGAGCAGTTCCGCATTGCCCGCGGCGAAGCCCTGGGCTACGGGGACCCGGAAATCCGCGGGCACGCCTTTGAATTCCGCATCAACGGCGAGGACCCGGGCCGCAACTTCATGCCGGCGCCGGGCACAGTCTCCGCGTTCAAGCTGCCCACCGGCCCCGGCGTCCGGGTGGATTCCGGTATTGAGGCCGGCGAAACGGTGGGCGGAAACTTCGATTCCATGCTCGCCAAGCTGATTGTCACCGGTGCCACCCGCAGCCAGGCGCTCCAGCGTGCCCGCCGCGCCCTGGCGGAGATCGACGTCGTTGGCATGCCGACCGTCCTGCCCTTCCACCGCGCCGTGGTGGCCGACCCCGCCTTCACCTCCGAAACCGGCTTCGGTGTCCACACCCGCTGGATCGAGACCGAGTTCGTCAACTCCCTGCCGGCTTGGAGCGGTGAGGCGGGCGAAGCGAACGACGATGACGAACGCCGCCGTGTGACCGTGGAAGTGGGCGGGAAGCGGCTTGAGGTTGTGCTGCCCGCCGGGCTGGGCGGTGCCGGAAACGGCGCGTCCAACGGTGCCCGCAACGGCAGCAGCGGCAAGGGCCGCAAGCGTTCCCGCGGCGGTGCTTCCGCGGCAGCAGCCGGCAATGACCTGACCTCGCCCATGCAGGGCACCATCGTCAAGGTGGCGGTGGAGGACGGGACGGCCGTCCGGGAGGGCGACCTGGTGGTCGTCCTGGAGGCCATGAAGATGGAACAGCCGCTGACCGCGCACAAGTCCGGCACCGTCACCGGACTCACGGCGGTGCCCGGTGCAACCGTGTCCGCCGGCGCCGTCATCGCCACCATCGCCGACTAGGCCCGGGCCCGCAGGCCCACAGGCCCGCGCCAGGGCAACACAGGCCCGCGCGCGAGACAACACAGCACAACGGAAAGGCCCGGCTCCCCTGGGGGAACCGGGCCTTTGCCCTGCCGCTGAACAGCTGTCGGCCGGAGCCTGCCTAGCGGACCTTCACGGCCTCACTGGTGTTGTTCTCGTAGTCGACGTCGCGGGTTTCCTTCGTGACAAACAGTGCCACCAGGGTCAGCACCGCCATGGAACTGAGGTAGATACCCACCAGCCACGGGCTGCCGTCTGCGGCCTGCCACAGGGCGACGGCGATGAACGGTGCCACGGCCGCACCCAGGATCGAGGAGACGTTGTAGGCAATGGCGGAGCCGGTGTAGCGGACGTTGGTCGGGAACAGTTCCGGCAGCATGGCGCCCATCGGACCGAAGGTGAGTCCCATCAGGGTGAAGCCGATGATCAGCAGGGTCATGACCCCCACGGTGCCGCCGGAGAACAGCGGCGCGAAGGTGAAGCCGAAAAGGAAGATCCCCGCGGTCACGGTCAGCAGGGTCTTGCGGCGGCCGAACTTCTCCGCCAGCGGCCCGGCCACCAGGGTGAAGATTCCGAAGAACACGACGCCAACAATCAGCATGATCAGGAAGTCGTTGCGGGCATAACCCAGGCCCGCCGAGAAGGTCTCGGGGTCGAAGGCTTTGTTGGCTTTCTCGGCGGCGGCGCGTGCCGCCTCTTCCGTCTTCGCCGCAGTGCCGTAGGTGAGGGTGAAGGTAGTCATCAGGTAGAAGAGGACATAGGTGGCCAGCATGATGAAGGTGCCGGCAATCATCTGCCGCCAACTGAAGCGGAACGCCCGTCCCAGCGGCAGCTTGCTCACTTCACCGGAGTCCACGGCCTTCTGGAACGCCGGGGTTTCCACCAGCTTCAACCGCACGTACAGGCCGATGATGACCATGACGGCGCTGGCCAGGAACGGCACGCGCCAGCCCCACTGGTCAAACTGTTCGGGGGTGAGCTGGAAGCTCAGCAGCAGGAACAACCCGTTGGCGAGGATGAAGCCGATGGGAGCGCCCAGCTGCGGGAATGTTCCCCAGACGGCGCGCTTGTTGGCCGGTGCGTTCTCGGTCGCCAGCAGGGCAGCGCCGCTCCACTCCCCGCCAAGGGCCAGGCCCTGGGCGAAGCGCATCACAACCAGCAGCGCCGGCGCCAGGATGACCCACCCGTCCTTGGCCTCGGGCAGGCACCCGATCAGGAAGGTGGCAATGCCCATGGTCAGCAGCGAGACCACCAGGGTCCCCTTGCGGCCGACTTTGTCTCCGAAATGCCCGAAGATGATCGACCCCAGCGGGCGGGCAATAAAGGCCACCCCGAAGACGGCAAACGAGCTCAGCAGGGCCGTGGCGCCTTCCGCGTTCGGGAAGAACAGCCGGGGAAAGACCAGGACGGCAGCCGTGGCGTAAACGTAAAAGTCGTAGAACTCAATGGACGTGCCGATCAGGCTGGCAACGATCACGCGGCTCTTCGAATTGGCCTTGGCCGGCACCGCTTCCGCAGAACGATTCGTAGTAGGCATTGGGAGTCTTTCGCAAGAGGAATTGAAGTATCCACATCGTAGGCAACGGCGTCCGTTATCTGAGATTCGATTCCAGATAGTGGACAATGTTTCGGCGTTTGTCATATTCCGGGCACAAAAAACCCGCGCCCGCGGTCGGAATACTCCGCCGCGGACGCGGGATGGGGAAGCGTAAAACGCTACATATGTACGTGCAGGCGCCGAGCCGCCTCGGAAATGGAGCCGGTGAGCGAGGGGTAAACCGTGAAGGTGTTCGCCAGGTCATCCACGTGCAGCTTCTGCGTCACGGCAAGCGCGATGGGGAAGATCAGCTCGGAAGCACGCGGACCCACAACCACACCGCCGATCACGGTGCCGGAGCCCTTGCGGGAAATGATCTTTACGAAGCCTTCCTTGACGTCCATCATCTTGGCCCGCGCATTGGTGTGCAGCGAGAGCTTGATGACGTCGCCCTGGTAGCGGCCTTCGGCAACGTCCGCTTCGGAAACGCCCACGGACGCGATTTCCGGTGACGTGAAGATATTTGAGGCAACCTGCTTGAGCTTCAGCGGCTTCACGCCGTCGCCCATCAGGTGCGCCACGGCGATGCGGCCCTGCATGGCGGCCACGGACGCCAGGTTGAAGACGCCGGTGCAGTCGCCCGCCGCGTACACGTTCGGCGCCGTGGTGCGGGAGACGCCGTCGACCTTGATCTGGCCGCGGTCATCCAGCTGCACCCCGGCCTCTTCCAGGCCGATGCCGGCGGTGTTGGGAATGGCGCCCACGGCCACCAGGCAGTGGCTACCTTCCACGGTGCGGCCGTCGGAAAGGGTGACCAGCACGCCGTCGCCGGTATTCTTCACCGAATCGGCGCGGGAACGGCTGAGCACCGTCATGCCGCGGGCCTGGAACACGTCTTCGAGTACGACGGCGGCATCCGCGTCCTCGCCCGGCAGCACCCGGTCGCGGCTGGAGATGAGCGTGACCTTGGTGCCCAGGCCGTTGTAGGCGCTGGCAAACTCGGCTCCGGTCACGCCGGAACCAATGACAATCAGGTGTTCGGGCACCTCGGTGAGGTTGTAGATCTGCTTCCAGGTAAAGATGCGCTCACCGTCGGGCAGGGAGGTGTCCAGCTCGCGGGGGTTGGCGCCGGTGGCGATCAGCAGGGCCTCGGCCTCGACGGTTTCGACCGTGCCGTCGTCGGCCGTGACCTCAATGGTGGTGTTGTTCAGCAGCCGGCCGGCACCGATCTTTACCTTTACGCCCACGCGTTCGAGCGTGCGGCGGATGTCATTGGACTGTTCCTTGGCCAGCGCCAGCAGGCGGTGGTTGACCACTTTCAGGTCAGCGAAGACCGGGCTGGCAATATCGCCGAATTCAACGCCCAGGTTCCGGGCGGCAGTCATGCGGGTCATCACATCGGCGGTGGCGATGAGGGTCTTGGAGGGAACGACGTCGGTGAGCACCGCAGAGCCACCCAGTCCCTGCCGCTCGACAATGGTTACGTCCGCCCCGAGGGATGCGGCCACCAGGGCGGCCTCGTAGCCGCCGGGGCCACCTCCGAGGATGGCAATTTTCCGGGCAGTGAAATCTAGTTGGCTCGTCACAAGGCTCTATTGTGTCCCATCCCGTGACGGCGCTCAAACGGCGCCGCCAGCCCCGCACCCGGCCAGCGTGTGAAGACGGTAGGTTGTAGGTGTGACTAACGACCCATTTGAACTTGCCCAGCAGGCCGCCGACTACATTGCCGAGCACACCGGTGTGCCCTCCCATGACATTGCCCTGGTTCTCGGCAGCGGCTGGGGGGAAGCAGCGGAGCTCATCGGCGAGACCACTGCCACCCTCTCCGCCTCCGACATCCCCGGCTTCTCCGCCCCTGCCGTCCAGGGCCACGTCGGCACCATCCGTTCGGTGCTCACTCCCGACGGCAAGCGTGCCCTGGTCCTGGGCGCACGCACCCACTATTACGAGGGCAAGGGAGTACGCGCCGTCGTGCACGGTGTGCGTACCGCAGCCGCCGCCGGCGCCAAGGTCATGGTCCTGACCAACGGCTGCGGCGGCCTGAACCCGGCTTGGAAGCCCGGCACCCCGGTGCTCATCAGCGACCACATCAACCTCACGGCCACCTCCCCGCTGGAGGGGGCAACGTTCGTGGACCTCACCAATCTGTACTCCCCGCGCCTGCGGGAGGTGGCCCGCAGCGTGGATCCCACCCTGGACGAGGGCGTTTACGCGCAGTTCACCGGCCCGCACTACGAAACCCCGGCCGAGGTCCGATACGCCAAGACCATCGGCGCAGACCTGGTGGGCATGTCCACCGCACTGGAAGCCATTGCTGCCCGGCACGCCGGCATGGAGGTCTTCGGCATCTCCCTGGTCACCAACCTCGCCGCGGGCATCAGCCCGGTGGCCCTGAGCCACCAGGAGGTGCTGGAAGCCGGGCAGGCCGCCGGCCCCCGCATCTCCAAGCTGCTCGCCGAAATCATCAACCGGATCTAGCGGCGCTCCGCCGTTGCCCAGCAAGGTACACATCATGACTATGAATTCCGTTGAACTGGATGAACTCGTTGCCGCAGCAAAAGCATGGGCAGCGAGTGACCCCGACACCGATACCGCGGCGGAACTGCGCGCCGTGCTCCGCGCTTTGGAAACCAACGACGCCGCAGCGGCCGACGACCTGGCCGACCGGTTTGCCGGCACGCTGGAATTCGGCACCGCGGGGCTGCGGGCGGAACTGGGCGCCGGTCCCATGCGGATGAACCGGGTGGTGGTACGCCGCACGGCTGCGGGCATCGCGTCCTTCCTGCAGGACACCGCCGGGGACAACTGGACCCCCAGCGCCGTGATTGGCTACGACGCGCGGCACAAGTCCCGGGACTTCGCGCTGGAAACCGCTGCGGTGTTCGGCGCTGCCGGCATCGAGACGTTCCTGCTTCCCTGCACCCTGCCCACGCCGCTGCTGGCCTATGCCGTACGCGCCCTGGACACCGACGCCGGAGTGATGGTTACCGCCAGCCACAATCCGGCCCGGGACAATGGCTACAAGGTGTACCTGGGCGGCCGCACGGTCAAGGGGCCGGGACGCGGCGCCCAGATTGTCACGCCGTACGACGCCGAGATCGCGGCGCGGATCGATTACACGGCGCCGCTGGACTCAATCGAGCTGGCACCGGACGGCTACACCGAGGTCTCCGAATCCCTCGTGGCTGACTACATCGGCGCCGTGGACGGGCTGATGCACCCCGAAGGCTACCCCGAGCGGGACCTGGACATTGTGCTGACACCCATGCACGGCGTCGGCGGCGAAACCATGACGTCGGTGCTGCGCGGAGCCGGGTTCACCTCGGTGGCGCTGGTGGCCGCGCAGGCGCTGCCGGACCCGGATTTCCCCACCGTAGCCTTCCCCAACCCCGAGGAACCCGGCGCGCTGGACCTGGCCCTGGAACTGGCCGTCGAACGGAATGCGGATCTGGTCCTGGCCAATGACCCCGACGCCGACCGCGCCGCCGTCGCCGCCAAGGACCCGGCCACGGGTGAATGGCGGATGCTGCGCGGCGACGAAGTGGGGGCCCTGCTCGGCCGCCATATCTCCCGCCGGATCGCTGCGGGACGGTGGAAGGTCCGCGGCGAAAAGAGCCGTAAAGGCGTGGTCTTCGCCAACTCCATCGTGTCCTCCCGCCTGCTGGCCCGAGTCGCCGAAGCGGCCGGGTTTGAGCACCAGGAGACCCTCACCGGTTTCAAGTGGATCTCGCGGGTGCCGAAGCTGACCTACGGCTACGAAGAGGCCCTGGGTTACTGCGTGGCTCCCGGACTGGTGCGGGACAAGGACGGTATCTCCGCCGGTGTGCTGATTGCCGAGCTGGCCGCGTCGCTGAAGGCCGCCGGCCGGACCCTGTTCGATGAGCTCGACGACCTGGCCCTGGCCCACGGCCTGCACCAGAGCGACCAGCTCTCCGTCCGGGTGGACAACCTCGGCCTCCTGACCGAGATGATGCAGCGCCTGCGCGAACACCCTCCCGTGTCTTTTGCCGGCTCCGAGGTGGAATCCGCCGTCGACCTTTCCCTGGGCGACGCGGGCCTGCCGCCCACCGACGGACTGCGGTACATTACCCGGGACAACACTAGGGTCATCATCCGCCCCAGTGGAACCGAGCCAAAGCTCAAGTGCTACCTCGAGGTAATTGAGCCGGTGGCTTCGGCCGAGGAGCTGCCGGCCGCCCGTGCCAAGGCACGCGCTGCGCTGGACGCCGTGCTGGCGGGTGTACGGACGGCCCTGGGACTCTAACTAAGCGGGAGACCGGCATGGGACGGCTGATCTACACAGGCATTACCTCGTTGGATGGCTACATTGCGGACGAGTCCGGGTCCTTTGACTGGAGCATGCCCGACGAAGAGGTGCACCGCTTCGTCAACGGACTGGACCGCAACATGCGGACGTTTCTGCTGGGGCGTCAGCTGTACGAGGTGATGGCGTACTGGGATTCCGTGCCGCCGAACGAGCCCGAAGCCATCCAGGAGTATGCCCGGATCTGGCAGGCGGCGGACAAAGTGGTGTATTCCCGCTCCCTCACGGAACTGGATGCACCGCGCACACGGCTGGAGCACAATTTCGACCCCGACGCCGTACGGACCCTCGTTGAGGCGTCCGACGGCGACGTCTCGGTGGGCGGAGCGGCCCTCGCCGCGCAGGCGCTGCAGGCCGGCTTGGTGGACGAGGTGCAGCAGCTGCTCTCCCCCGTGATCATCGGCGGCGGCAAGCGTTTCCTGCCGGCCGGGCTCCGCCTGGACCTGGAGCTGGTGGAGGAACAGCGCTTCGGCAATGGTGTGGTGTTCCTCCACTACCGGGTGCAGAAGTAAGCCCGGGCGGCGGAGGGCGCTTGGCCGGCGGCGTGCAGTCAGGCGAGCAGTTCGGTGGCCAGGGGCAGGCGACTGCCGCTGGCCAGCAGGGTCCCCACCTGCTCAGCCGACAGCGGGCGGCTGAAGAAGTAGCCCTGCGCGCTGGAGCAGCCCATCTGGCGCAGGAGGCGGGCCTGGTCACGGGTTTCAATGCCCTCAAAGACGGCTTCCATCCCGGCCGCCTGAATGAGGCGGTGCACGGCGTCCACGAATTTCAGCTGGCCTTCGTCCCGGCTGATGGTGGCAATCAGGGCCCGGTCCACCTTGACGGTGGCCACGGGCAGTCGCCGCAGGTAGCTGATGGAGGAATACCCGGTTCCGAAGTCGTCGATTTCCAGCCGTACTCCCAGTGCCTTGAGTGACTTCATGGAGTACGTCTCCACGTCTCCGCTGCCTACAAACGCACTCTCGGTGATTTCCAGGACCAGATCCCGCGGAGCTGCTCCCGTTTCCCGCAGCTGGGCGCGGACGTAGTCCACCAGGTCCATGCTCTGCAACTCAGACGGGGAGACGTTGACCCGGATGTGGAAGCCGTCCTGGTCGTTTCCGGCGGCCCGCCAAGCCGCCAACTGCTCGAGGGAAGACCGCAGCACCCAGCGGCCTATGCCCCCAATGGCGCCGCACTCCTCAGCCAGGGGGATAAAAGCGTCCGGCATGATCAGTCCCTGTGTGGGATGCTGCCAGCGCAGCAGGACCTCAACGCCTTGCATCCGCCCGCTGGCCAGGTCCACCACCGGCTGGTAGTCCAGCCGGAATTCGTTGCGTTCCACGGCGTTGCGCAGTTCGGACACCATGTCCCGGCGCAGCTGCCGGGCATACAGCATGACCGGTTCGAAGGCCCGGACCATCCCGGGGCCCTCATCCTTCGCGATATACATTGCGGTGTCGGCACGCAGGAGGAGATCGGTGGCGGACTGTCCTGCTTCGGCCAGGTGAACCCCGATGCTGGCCCGCGGCCACACATCCAGTTCTTCCACCTCGGTACGGATGCTCAGTGCCTCCTGAAGCCGCTCTGCCGCTGCACGGGCGGACAAACGATTCACGCGCGGCAGCAGGATTGCAAATTCGTCCCCGCCGAGCCGGGCCACGGTGCTCCTCGGCGGCACCGCGCGGAGCAGCCGCACGGCAACCTCCTGAAGGACGCGGTCCCCCGCGTTGTGGCCGAAGCTGTCGTTGATGTCTTTGAACCCATCGAGATCGATCATCAACATTGCAGGCGCAGGCTCCGCACCGTTCCACTCACTCAACGCATCCTCGGTTACCTGCATCAGCGCCAGCCGGTTTGCGACGCCGGTGAGCGGATCCGAGAGTGCCATGTGCTGCATCTGGGCATGGGCCTCCCGCAATTCCTCGGTGCGGTTTTCCACGCGCTGCTCAAAGTCGCGGTAGATGTCATCCAGCTCTGCGGCCAGCAGGTTAATACCGGTGCTGACCGCGTCCACCTGGTCACGGGCAGCCGATATGGGAATCCGGGCAGACAGATCACCGGCGGCAATGCTGACAATGCCCTCCACGATCTTGTTCAACCGGGCGTCGTTATATGCCGAGGGGGCTGCCTGATCTTGATCCGCCATCACGAGGCGAACCGTTCCAGCCAGATCAGGGCGTCCACCTCGGAGGAGAAATAACGGGTGGGGCAGGGCTGGACTTCCCCGCCCAGAAGGAAGTTGGCGATAACGCGGTCAACCGGTGAAACACCGATGACGGCGACGGCGGAGAGGGAGCGCGCAGCACTGAATACCTCCCGGGCACCCCGGGTGATGGATTCGACACCGGACAGGGTCAGGAGCAACGGCAACTTACCGCTGCTGGCCATCCTGATGATGTTCTCGGCCGCAATCTCGGCCATGGTGCCCGTCACAACCTCGCCCGGCGGCAGCTCAAGCACCAGGTGCCCCTCCTCGGACAGATGAACGTCCATGGATCCGGGCGCGGGCGGGTACTGCACCGTTGTCGGGTGCCCCTCGTATCTAGCCATGTTTCCCCCAAGTCGCCGCGCGGGACCTCTATGCAGCGGTATGCCTCGCCGTATTGGAATAACTGATAGCGCCGCCGCCGGTAGTTCGGAGACCGTGCTTGTATTGTGCGCCTTCAATGCTTAAATATCGAGTTCCTGTGGTTGTGTTGCTCCCTGCTTTCGAAGGGGCCTATTGTTCGCGGGCTGCTTCCATGGTGTCAATGAATGTGCGGACTTGGAACGCACGCTCGGCGCCACCGGTTTCCAGGAAGATCTGCTCGCTTTCCAGCGCGACTTTGAGTGCCTCCCCCTTTCGGCCCGCCTGCAGCAGGCACCCGCTGAGCAGCTGAAGGGATTGGGCTCGAATATACGGGAACAGCTCCTTGGTTTGGGCCGCAACCTCACGGAGCTTATTCTCAGCGACTTCCAAGTTCCCTGACGCATATTCCCAATGGGCGCGTGCCAGGAGAATTTCCACCTTGTCCGCAACGTTGCCGCCCGCAACGGAAATAGCAACCTCTGCCCGTTCAACACATTCAAGTGTCGCGCTGTTTATGAGACCTGCTTCGAGGCGCATATTGGCAGCAGCCTTGTTAAAGAGTGCCCACAGATTCACGTCGCCTACACGGACGAGGTCGATTGCCGCCCGGTCGTGATACTCCTGTCCCTCGGTGATTCGTCCGGACATAAAGCCGGCATTTCCGATGGCCCAATAAGCCATGCCGCGGACTTTGGTGCCGGATTCCGGTCCAACCAAAGTGTCCAAGACCAGCGCCTCCCGCCAGGCATCTTCTGATTCGCCCTTCTCCGCAAGAGTGGAAACGATGGAGTGCTGAAGTGCCAGACGGAGCTGTCCCGGCTCATCCGGAATAACGCTCGCCGCCTCTTCGGCGGCGGTCAGGGCTCGATCGGTCGCCCCGCTGTTTTGCAGCGCGTGGGCCAGTAACGTCCGGGCCTGGGCAACCAACTCAGGGTAATCAGCCATGGCAGCGTGCTCCACCAGTTCCTCAATGGTGCGAATGCAGTCGTCCATTCGTCCCAGTGCGTACTGAAAATGAGCGATATTGAAAGATGACCGGTGAAAGGCCCACTTGTCGCCGTCGCTTAGGGCTGCATCGCGGGCAATTGCGGAGTATTCAATAGCCTTTGCATAGTCATGCTCAGCCTTGGCCTGCTGCGCTCGATACTCGTTGACTATAACGACTGGATTCTGTTCCAACGCTGCAGGCCTCTTTCAGGGGTCAAGATCCAACGGTTACATAAAATATTTGCTCAGCATTCACCAAAGAAGGCGCGCCGCACATCAATTGGATCCTAAGCATAGCTACACTCCAATTGTCCCACCCCGAATGAACTTTCCCCCAAGGAGCACTCCATGAAAAAACTTGGTGCAGCAGCACTATTGGCCGCTGTCCTCCTCGGAGCGGGCGCGGCAGCGCCCGCTTCGGCTGCCACTGTATCGGCCGCCGCGGGCAGCTCTAATATCCAGCTGATGGGCAACTGGCCCGGCTACCACTAAAAACAAAGCAGTCTAAACGGCCGGGCGCCTGATTTCGGGGGCCCGGCCGCTTATTTTTCCCGGGCTCCGGGGAGCTCCCGCCGCATTCCCGCGGCTTTCCACCACTGCCCCTGTGGCAAGATAGATCCATGCCTACCCCCATTGCCTCGTACATTGATCACACGCTCCTGAAGCCCGAGGCCAGCCGCGAGGACATCCTGCGGGTCTGCGCCGAAGCCGCCGAATACCAATTCAAGTCGGTATGCGTGAACCCGCTCTGGGTAGGTACCGTCCGCAACGCCCTGAAGGGCAGCGGCGTGCTGACCTGCTCGGTGATCGGGTTCCCCCTGGGTGCCACCACCACCGAGGTCAAGGTCTTCGAAGCCCAGGGTGCACTGCAGGACGGCGCCGACGAAATTGACATGGTCATCGACATTGCCGCAGCACGCCGCAACGACCGCGCCGCGCTGGTCCGCGACATCGCCGCCGTCGCCGACGCCGTCCACGCCGCCGGCGGCATCCTGAAGGTCATCATCGAAACTTCCCTGCTCACCGACGAGCAGAAGGTCCTGGCCTGCGAAGCATCGGTTGACGCCGGCGCTGATTTCGTCAAGACCTCCACCGGCTTCAACGGCGGCGGAGCAACGGTGGAAGACATTGCGCTGATGCGCCGCACGGTCGGTCCCGGCCTGGGCGTAAAGGCCTCCGGCGGCGTCCGTTCCGCCGAAGATGCGCAGGCTTTGATCGACGCCGGGGCCACGCGTATCGGAGCGAGCTCCGGAATCGCTATTGTTAATGGAAGCAAAGCCACGTCGGACTACTGACCCGCAACGCTACTGAACACTTTTTGAAACGGAGAACTCCATGGTTGGAACACGGTCAAAGCAGCCGACACACTCAGGCGAGGGTCACCTGGTCAGCAACATCCTTACCTTCGTAGTGATGTTTGCGGTCTTCCTCGGCGCCATCTTCTCACTGAACTGGCTGAGCCTGGACAACGTCTGGCCCATGGCCATCCTGCTGGTTGCCGCCTGCGGCATGTACTTCGTGGCCTTCACCATCGGGCGTTCGGACACCACCACCGAACTGGCCAAGGGCTACTCCCACAACGAGTAGGTCCGGCACCACACAGCACCACACCAGCGATGCACCCGAGGCCACCGGCCCGGGTGCATCGCTCGCTTAACACCGCAGGCTGCCCGCAGCAGCGGGACCGCGGCCGGGGAAACTGAGTAGCGGCCCGGGGCAAGCAGGTAGCCCTTACTCTTAGCGCACGCATGAAGCGCTCCCTAGATTCGCTGCATGACTACCATGATGACCCGCAGGGAATGGCGCCGGGACCGGGCCCGGCAGCAGCGCATCACCTTCATTGGCTACGCGGTCCTGGTCTCCTGCCTGGTGGCCGCCGCCGCACTCTTCCTGGTCGCCGTGACCGGCTGACCGCCCCGGGAGCCCCGGGGAGCCCCTACTCCTTGAAAACGGCGTCCAGCACCTGCTTGGCCCACGCCAGTATTTCGGCATCCATCAGGTCCCGTCCGCCAATCCGCGCTGTCTTCGGCTTCGGCACGAGCACCGCGTTCAGGGCCGGCTTGACCTGCGCCCCCGGGTACATCCGCTGCAGCCGCATCACGCGTGATTCCGGCAGGTCGGCAGGGGCGAACTTGATGAAGTTGCCCTGCAGTGCGACGTCGGTCAGCCCGGCTTCCCGCGCGTCCACCCGGAACCGGGCCACATCGATGAGGTTCTTCACTTCCTGCGGCGGCTCGCCGTAGCGGTCCACCAGTTCGGCCAGGACCTCATCGATCCCCTCGTTGGTCAGTGCGGAAGCCAGCTTGCGGTAGGCCTCCAGCCGCAGCCGCTCCCCCGGCACATACTCGTGGGGCAGATGGGCGTTGACCGGCAGCTCGATCTTCATCTCGGCGGCCTTCTGCTCAGCCTCGCCGCGGTAATCGGCCACAGCTTCACCCACCAGCCGGATGTACAGATCAAAACCAACACCGGCTATGTGCCCGGACTGTTCCCCGCCCAGCAGGTTGCCGGCGCCGCGGATTTCCAGGTCCTTCATTGCCAGCTGCATGCCGGCGCCCAGTTCGTTGTGAGTGGCCACTGCCTTAAGGCGTTCAAGCGCCACCTCGCCCAGCGGCTTCTCGGACGGGTAGAGGAAGTAGGCGTAGGCCCGCTCCCGGCCGCGGCCCACCCGCCCGCGCAGCTGATGCAGCTGGGACAAGCCGAAGTGGTCTGCCCGGTCCACGATCAGCGTGTTGGCGTTGGAGATGTCCAGGCCGGTCTCGATGATGGTGGTGCACACCAGCACGTCAAAGCGCTTCTCCCAGAAGTCCACAATGATCTGTTCAAGCTTCGACTCGCTCATCTGGCCGTGCGCGACGGCGATCCTCGCCTCCGGCACCAGCTCCTGGAGGTGCGCGGCGGTCCGGTCGATGGAGGACACCCGGTTGTGCACAAAGAAGACCTGCCCTTCACGCATCAGCTCCCGGCGGATGGCGGCGGAAGCTTGCTTGTCCGTGTACGGACCCACGTAGGTCAGCACCGGGTGCCGTTCCTCCGGCGGGGTCGCCAGGGTGGAGGTCTCCCGGATCCCGGTCAGGGACATTTCCAGGGTGCGGGGAATCGGGGTGGCGCTCATGGCCAGCACATCCACGTTGGTGCGCATCTTCTTCAGCGCTTCCTTGTGTTCCACGCCGAAACGCTGCTCCTCATCCACGATCACCAGGCCCAGGTCCTTGAACTGGACCTCCTGGGAAAGCAGGCGGTGGGTGCCGATCACTACGTCCACCGAACCGTTTTTGACGCCCTCAATGGTGGCCTTGGCCTGCTTGGCGGTCTGGAACCGGGAGAGCGAATCCACCCGGACCGGGAAGCCGGAGAAGCGTTCGGCGAACGTTTCCATGTGCTGCTGGGCCAGCAGCGTGGTGGGCACCAGCACCGCCACCTGCTTGCCGTCCTGCACCGCCTTGAACGCCGCCCGAACCGCGATTTCCGTTTTGCCGTAGCCCACGTCGCCGGACACCAGGCGGTCCATGGGCACTTCGCGCTCCATGTCCGCCTTGACCTCGTTGATGGTGGTCAGCTGGTCCGGGGTTTCCACATAGGGGAAGGCTTCCTCCAGCTCCCGCTGCCAGGGGGTGTCCGGGCCGAAGGCGTGGCCCCTGGAGGCCATTCGGGCCGAGTACAGCCGGATCAGTTCCCCGGCGATCTCCTTGACGGCCTTCCGGGCCCGGCTCTTGGTCTTGGCCCAGTCGGAGCCGCCCATCTTGGACAGCACCGGGGTTTCGCCGCCAACATAGCGGGTGATCTGGTCCAGCTGGTCTGTGGGGACAAACAGCCGGTCCCCCGGAGCGCCGCGCTTGGAGGAGGCGTATTCCAGCACCATGTACTCGCGTACGGTCTTGTTGGCGCCGGCTCCGGTGGCGCGCTGGATCAGTTCAATGAACTTGCCGACGCCGTGCTGTTCGTGGACCACAAAGTCGCCCTCGTGCAACTGCAGCGGGTCCACGGCGTTGCGCCGCTTGGAGGGCATCTTGCGCATGTCGCGCGTGGAATATGCGCTGGCCCGGCCCAGCAGATCGGCTTCCGTGAGGAGCCCGGTCTTGAGCGTGTCGAAGACGTATCCGCGGCCGGCGCTGGCCGTGGTGATGGCGATGACGCCGGGGCGCGGTTCGGTGTCCACGGACTCCACCAGGGCGGCGGGGATGTCATTCTCGCGGAACAGTTCGGCCAGCCGTGCTGCCGGCCCGGGGCCTTCGGTGACGACGACGACGCGCCACATGTCGCGCACGCGGCCGCCGATGAAGTCCATCATCTCGGCCACATCGCCCTGGTAGCCGCGCGGTTCGCGGGCGTTGATGGTCAGCGTGTCGATATCCAGCACTGTTTCGTCGTCCGGGTTAAAGGACGTGATGGACCACCAGGCCACACTGTTGGCGTGCGCAGCGGTGCGCGTTTCGGCCAGGGAACGGAAGCTGGCGGCGTTCAGGTCCGCCGTGAGTCCTGCGGACAGGTCCAGCGGCGCCGAGCCGCCGTCGGAGGCCGTGGCCCACGCCGCGGCAAGGAATTCCTCGTTGGTGGCGGCCAGGTCATGGGCGCGGGCACGGACCTTTTCGGGTTCAATCACCACGGCAATCGAGCCGGCGGGCAGCTCGCCCATCAGGGGAACCATCCGGTCCACCAGGACCGGTGCGAGGGATTCCATACCCTCCACGGCAATACCGCCGGCGATCTTCTCCAGCATGTCCGCCGCTGCGGGCATCTGGTCCTTGAGTTTCGCGGCCCGGCTCATCACTGAGGGAGTGATCAGGATTTCGCGGCAGGGAGGAGCGTAAAGCTCGCTGGGGTGGGTGATGTGCTCACCTGACAGGGTGCGCTGGTCGGCGACGGCGAACCAGCGCATCGAATCCACTTCGTCGCCGAAGAAATCAATGCGGATGGGGTGGTCCTCGGTGGGCGGGAAAACATCCAGGATGCCGCCGCGCACCGCGAACTCGCCTCGGTGGGAGACCATGTCCACCCGGGCGTAGGCCGCCTCGGACAGTGCGGTGACCACGGAGTCGAAGGGCTGCTCCTGCCCCACCTTCAGTGCGACCGGCTTCAGCTCCCCCAAGCCTGCCACCAGCGGCTGGACAACGGCACGCACCGGCGCCACCACAACCTGCACGGGAGCGGTTTCCGGATGGGCCAGCCTGCGGAGGACGGACAGCCTGCGTCCCACCGTGTCCGAGCGGGGCGAAAGCCGTTCGTGCGGGAGCGTCTCCCAGCTCGGGAACTCCTCGATGCCCGCCAGCGGAAGGTAGCTGCGCAGCGCAGCGGCCAGGTCCTCGGCCTCACGCCCCGTGGCGGTCACGGCCAGCACCACCGGGGGCACGCCGTCGCCGGCCCCCGAGGCAGCCAGGCCGTCCACGACTTCGGCCAGCAGCGCCGCGCGCATGCCCTGCGGCGCACCGATCTGCAGGTCCTCACTGCGGTTTGCGGGCGGCCGGGAGGAAAGGGTGCGCACCCGGGCGTAGGACGGGTCCTCGGCGAGGGCGGCACGCAGTCCGTTCAGGCTCATGGGGGTGTTTTCTCCTTCACGACGCAACGCAAATACCCGAAGTTCACAGACGGAACCCCGGGGTTTTCTTCCACCCTACCCGCTGCCTGAGGGCTCCGGCGCACCTGTCGCTGAGAGCGGAAAGACGGTTTTCCGGCCCTGCGCTTCCCATCGAATCCGTTGCTGGATTTTCCCTGTGCGCCCTGCGACGCTTGAAAGGCACTGGCGTCACTGCAGTTCCCCACAGCTTCCTTTCCGGCAGCTGGCCTTGCGGCTGCCTTCACCAACGGAGGATTGCCCCATGACACGCAAAGCACCGGCACGCAAAGCGCCCTTCCGGGCTATCGGGTTGGCGGTACTCACCCTCGCACTTGGTGCCTGCGCCGGCACCAACGGCGACGGCGGGGGCACCGCCACCGGCAGCTCGAGCTCCTCGGCATCGGATGCGTCGTCCTGCTCCACCATCTCCCCCAACAGCCCCGGCGAAGAGAACTGCCAGGCGGCAGGGATCCCGGGAAGCACAGCTGCCAATGAACGCTGCTCCGGAACCCCGGCCGCATCCCCCACCGACGGACTGAACGAAGGAACCTTCGGCCCGTACTGCGAAAACGCGGTCGCCATCAGCTACAACGCGGGCCTGATCCCGGACGACGCTGAGGGCATCGTGACCGTCACCGAGACCAATGCGGACACCACCGTGGAACTGACCGCCCAGGGCTTCTCCCCGGACATGACCTTCACCGCGCAACTGCACGAGCGCACCTGCGGAGCGGACCCTGCCGATGCCGGCGGGTTGGTCCAGAATCCGCAGGACAGTACCGGCGGCAACGGACTGGCCGTGGACTTCACCACGGACTCCTCCGGCAATGCCACGGCCACCGGTACGGTGCCGTGGGTCCTGCCGGGCAGCAGCGGCGGCCACTCCCTGCTGATCTTCGAGGCGGGCGGCAGCGAAAACGGCGAAGCAGCCGGCTGCCTGACCCTCGCTCAGTAGGGGGCCGTTTACAGGCCGGCTGCGGGTCCGGTTTAGGATGAGGGTTGGCCGGTAGGCGGGCGTGCCCGCAGTTATTCAGCCGGCGTTCGCACCCACCTCTGGAGGACCCATGGCCCTGAACGCAACAACCATCCTGCCCTACGACGTCGCCACCGTGACGGACGCCTTCGCCAACGAGGACTTCCTGCGCAGCATCAGCGAACACGTGGGCGGCTCCCTGGTCTCGGCCACCGTGGAGGGCGACACGGCAGGTGCCTTTGTCTTGACAGCAGTGCGCACCATGCCGACCGACCGCCTCCCGGATATCGCCAAGAAGTTCGTTGGCGCTACCCTGACCGTCACCCAGAAGGAACAGTGGGCCGCACCGGGCGCGGACGGCACCCGCGAAGCCGCTGTTGAACTGTCCGTGGGCGGCGTTCCGCTTAAGGTGACGGCCGTACAGCGCCTGGTCACAGTGGCCGAAGGCACCCGGGTGGACGTCGACGGCAACGTCGGTTCCTCCATTCCGTTCCTCGGCGACAAAATCGCCAAGGCCGCCGAACCCATGATCGGCAAGGCGCTGACCATCCAGGCAGGCCAGGCCGGCAAGTGGATCGAAAGCCGGAAGGGCTAAGCATCTCCATGAGCCTTCCCACGCCCCTGGCCCTCGTCCTGATCGTCGCCGGCCTGTGGTCCATCCTGGTCTGGCCCTCCTTCCTCAAGGACGTACTGAAATCTCCGCAGGCCCGAGATGAAAACGGCGCCGCCACCCGGTACATGACGGTGAACCTCATGAAGATCAGCTCCGCCATGGTCTTCGGCCTGGCCACCATAGTGATCGGCATCCGGGCACTGGCCGGTTGATCTTCCGGCTGCTTCTCCGCAACGCCCCGGCAGGGATTCCTTCCGGGGCGTTGCGCTGTTCCCGGATCGTTGAAGACCCCCGGAGTCCGCTGCAGGGGCTTCCGGGACACCCGCCAACGTAGAACCGGGTAGACTGGTTCACGGTGCGCCGGGAAGTCTGGTCGGCAATTTTTTGCCGTACCCGAATCCGTTAGGAACCTTTTGATGGCCTCTGAGTCACCCAAGCCCCGCAGCCCCCGTACCGTCCTGAGCCGGGGCAGCTACGGCGAAGCACAGCGCATCGGCGAAATCCTTAGAAAAGAAACCGTAGGCGGCATCCTGCTGCTCGTCGCCACGGTTGCCGCCCTGATCTGGGCAAACTCCCCCGTTGCCGACAGCTATTTTGCCGTCCGAGACTTTGAAATCGGATATGAGCCCTGGCACCTCAAGCTCAGCATCGGCGCCTGGGCCGCGGACGGACTGCTGGCTATCTTCTTCTTCCTCGTGGGACTTGAACTCAAGAAAGAATTCGTCGCCGGCGACCTGCGGGACATCCGGCAGGCCATTGTGCCTATTGCCGCGGCGGTGGGCGGCGTGGTGGTCCCCGCCTTGATCTACGTTGCGGTAAACGTGCTCGCCGGCTCGGACGGGCTGCGCGGCTGGGCCATTCCGACGGCCACGGACATTGCCTTTGCGCTAGCCGTGCTTGCCGTGATCAGCTCCCACCTGCCCAGTGCCCTGCGGATTTTCCTCCTCACACTGGCCGTGGTGGATGACCTGATTGCCATCACCATCATTGCCTTCTTCTACTCCGATGACGTGCATCTGGGCTACCTGCTCTGGATGTTCCTGCCGCTGGCGGCCTTCACGCTGCTGGTCCAGCGCCTCCCCAGGTTCTTCGGCACGCGGACCTGGCCCGCTTGGGTGATCCTGCTGCCGCTGGCCGTGGTTACGTGGGCTCTGATGCATGCCTCCGGCGTGCACGCCACCGTTGCCGGTGTCCTGCTCGGTTTCGCCGTCCCGGTGCTGCGCCGCGGACCGGACCGCAGGAAGCTGCCGGCCAACCCCGAGCTGCCGGGGCTTTCAGAGATCTTCGAACACCGCTTCCGCCCCATTTCCACCGGTTTCGCCGTGCCGTTGTTCGCTTTCTTCTCCGCCGGCGTCGCGCTGGGCGGATTCGACGGCTTGGGCCGCGCCCTGACAGACCCGGTGGCCATCGGCATTATCGTGGCGCTCGTCCTGGGTAAACCGCTGGGCATCCTGGCCACCACCTGGGGCATCACCGCCGGCACCAAGGCGAAACTGGACCCGGACCTGCGCTGGGTCGACCTGCTGGGCATCGGAGTTCTCGGCGGGATCGGCTTCACTGTGTCACTGCTGGTCAACGACCTCAGTTTCGCGGTGGGCAGTTCACACAACGACGACGCGAAGGTGGGCATCCTTGCCGCATCCCTGCTCGCCGCGCTGCTGGCATCAATCCTTCTGACCGCACGCAACCGGCGCTACCGCGCGATCGAGGAACAAGAGCGGCTGGACGCGGACAATGACGGCGTCCCGGATGTCTACGAAGGACGCGAGGATTAGCGGCAGCCGAACTCCGCGTACGGACCCAGCCAGCTGTTCTTGGTGGTGTAAGACATCGTTGTGGGCCACATCTGTACCCGCTCGGACGGAAAGGATATGTCCGGCTCCTGAACCTGGATGACGCCCGAGACCGGACTCTTAGGAAGGGCCGTTCGAAGGCTCACCGCCATCGGCTGAGTCCTGCCGTTGGTCGTGCCGAGCGCCGAACGCAGCCCTTGCAGCTCTGAGGGGTTCACGGTCAGCTGCTGCCGCGGCACAGCGTAGGACTTACTGGCTGCACCCACCGTGAAGGTCAGGACGTATGCGGCATCCGTTTCCAGACCGGCCGCCGGTGACCATGAGATTTTGCCCGATTCGGTGCACCATGGCGCCGGCGGTTTTACGATATTGGGCATCGGTGTCACGGTAATGGTGGCCGCAGTCGATGCACTCCAGTAGGCATATGCTGCGGTTCCGCCGAGTCCAAGCACCACCGTCAGGAGAAACGCGACGGCGGCGGTACGGAACCCCGGCAGCCGCCGCAGCCGGCCGAACCGGCCGGTGTCGACACGGGGGGCCATCGCCTGGTCCCGCTCCCGGCTCTCCGCAGCCCCCTGCTGCGCCTTGGTACTCATTGGCTCCTGCTTCGTAGACGGACACCTGCCGCGGCGAAGAACGCCACCGACAGTACTATCAGGAGCGTACCCGAGAGTGACCGGATGATGGGTTCAACGGTGCTCTGGAAACCCGCCGGCGCCGCGTCCGTAAGCCTGCCCGCTTCTGCCGGCGCCACGTTGGCGTTGAAATTCAGTGTGCTGCCCGGTACCTGTCCCGGCTCACCTGCGGCCGCGGGAAAACCGGCCATTGCAGCAGCGCCCGGGGTGTTCTGTCCGGCCTGGAACAGGGCAGCGATCCGCCCGGTGCGGTTTGGTGTCGGTGCGACCCCATCGGTGCCGGTGACGCCGTTGCCGCCGGTTCCCGTTCCGGGTGTGCCGTTGTCCGTCCCGCCGCCGCTGGCGGGGATTTCCGGGTTCCCCGCCGAACCGCCCAAGGCCTCGCAGGCATCCGGGCCGGTCCCCGGGATGTCCGTGGACTGCAGATAGAACACCAGGTCGAACGCTGCGCTGCGGTTACGGGCGGCATTGGGCGCCTCGATGGAAAGGTCCGCCGTGAGCTGCACGCGTACGTCCTCTCCGGGGGCAAGTTCCCACCCCTGATAAAGGGAGGTGCACGCTCCGGCATCGCCAAGCAGCACCGGATTACCGCCAATACCGTCTGCTGATGCGCTGACCCAAAGCAGGCCCGCCAATTCGGGGTCCAGGATCGGCCTGACGGCCCCCGCCGAGAGATGGGCCGGTCCGTCCCCGTTGTTGCGGATCCAAATGGACCCCGCGGTTGAGCTGCCCGGAACCAGCCGGATGCCCTGGTCAAAAACAGGGGTGGCCAGTGTCGGTGCAAAGGAGGTGCCGTCTGTACTGAAGGCCAGGTAATCACCGGCCGCAGTCGCAGCCGGCATGCCTGTAAGGGCGACGGCTGCGGCGGCGCTGGCGACCACACCCATAGTGAGCCAGCGCTTCGTCGGCCGGGAAACAGGCATTAGACGGCTACGGGCTTCCGGTGGCTGCGCAGGTGCTGGCGTGAGCTGCCGTGGGTGCAGTGCTCGCACTCTTCCAGTACCGGATCGTCCTCCATGTCGTCCCTGTCCAGGGACAGCGTGCCAAAAATCGGATTCGATTCCGAAGCCGGCCCGGCTCCGTCGGAGTCATTGCCCGGCTCGCCGCTGCCGGCGTCACCCGTCTCCCCGTCCTCACGCCTCTTGGCCAGCGCACCGCGGACCATGGTAACCACGCCGTAGCCGAGTAGTGCGACGGCGCCCCACTGCAGGGCGGCCCCGCGGTCTGAGTTGCCGAGGGCGTTGGCAGCGAAGCCAACGAACGGGACCGCGTAAAAGAGCTTGCCGCGCACCTGGATTTCGCGCACCGGGTTCTCGTCCGCAACGTCATTGTTGTCGCCCTGGGTGATCAGGGTCCGCGCGCCGTCCTGGGCCGTGCCCACGGAAACGATGCGGTGTGTGATGACGGCCGGATCGTTGGATTCGATCTGGTAGGTGATCACGTCGCCCACGCGCAGTTCCTCGAACGGAACGGGCTTGACCACCAGAAAGGTGCCGGGTGCGTAATGCGGGGCCATGGAACTGGTCAGGACGCTGTAAGTCTGCGATCCGGTCACCAGTGGGACAACTACCAGGACCAACGCGATCAGCGCGGTGGCGCACAGGGCAAGGTAGCTCAGGCCGGTTCCGATGAAACTCAACGGACTGGCAGGCTTTTCTGCTGTTCTGCGGCCACTTGACATGGTTTTCCTATCCATCACTTAGCTGTCGGCGCAAGCTGCGCCACGCTGAGGTTTACGGGGATGCTGACCGGAGTGCCCAGAAGACGTGCCGGTGTGCTGGTGCTAAGGGTGATCTTGAAACAAAGAGTCTGGGTCGCTCCGGTACCTAGTGTCTGGAGCTGCGGGGTGCCGGGCGGAACATCCAGAGGTGCGGAACATGTCTGACCTGCCTTCAGGACGCGGGCGGTCACCGTGAGGTTGCCCTCGAGCAGGGTGCCCGGGGCGGGCAGCCCAACGGCCGGCTGAAGCACCAGCGGCGACCCCGGCTGCACGTTGACCGCGTTGGTTACCCGCACGGACTGGTAAGCGGATGTTCCGCGCTTCAACTCCCCGGGATTCAGCGCCAGCGCGGGTGTGTCGGCCATGTTGGCGTCGTTGATCAGGACGTTGAAATCTGCGGCCTGAATAGTTCCGGCGTTCACTTCCACCGATGCATTCCACAGGGCGTAGCTGCCCTGGACCGTCATAAGACCGAGCACCACAGCGGCCAGGACCAGGCCGGCGCCTTTCAATGCTCGAAGACTCTTCACGGTTTATTTCCTCCAGGGATTGGGCTGTGTGCGGCACTCCGCGCACAGCCCGGACTTGAACAAGGGGTGGAGAAGGGGTGCTAGCTGACGACCTGGGTCAGGGTGAAGCCGACCTTGTTCAGGGCGAGCGTCATGTTTGCGTCGGCGCGTCCCTCGGTCTTCGGGTTGAAGATGAAGGTGCCCTTGGCGGTAATAACGCCTGAGTTGTCCTTGGTGAGCAGCGCCGGGTCTACGGCCTTGCCGTTCTGCGTGTAGGTCACGGTGGGCATCGCGCTGCCGGTGAACCTGTTGACTGCTGCGACGTTGCTCATTTCAAGCTTGGCCTTGAGCTGGTCACCGGTGAGCGTGACGTTGATGTCCTGCGTGAAGACCAGAACATCGCCGGGCACTGCGCGGTAGGTGGCGATGTCGATGGGCGCACCGGCCGCGGTGCTCCAGGTGCCCGTCTTCGTGGTACCGAGGTTCAGGTCGCCGGCAGTGATGGTTCCGGGAGCAACGTCCGCTGCCGCGTTCCAGGTAGCCAGCGTTCCGCCGCCGCCGAGCAGCATGGCCGCTCCGATGCCGATTGCCAGTGCACCCTTGGTCATGCTCTTCATCGTTATCCCTTTGTTCGAAAGTCTTTGGCCCCGGAATGTTTTCCTGCCGCTGGGATAAGTCTGCTGCCCGGCCCTCAAGAATCGACGGGCGCTTGGCGCAGGGTTGCGGCAACATTGGGGCAATGCTCAAGCGCCGCACAAGGTAGTCTCAACATCGACTCAAACCGGTGCGGCGACCACCGGAAACCGTAGCGTTCTTCCGGCCGGAGGACCCATGCCCCGTCACGACAAACCCATGAGCCGCCCGCCGGGCGCTTCCATACGCGCACGCGGGGCCGCCGCCGTCGTGCTGGTGGTCTACTTGGTGTTGCTGGGTGCGGCAGTGTTCTGGCCTTCGCCTATCGACCGGCCAGCCGCCGCCTTCCTGCAGGACACCGCACTGCGCCTGTATGAGCTCGGACTTCCGCCATGGTTCGACTACGCCCGTCTTGAATGGTCCGCCAACGTGGCCCTGTTCATCCCGTTCGGCCTGCTTGCCGGGCTTATCCTTCCGCGCAGATATGTGTGGCTGGCAGGAGTGTGCGGTATTGCGGCGTCCATTGGCATCGAGACAGCTCAGTCGGTGTTTCTTCCCCTGCGCTATGCGACGGTCAATGACGTGGCGGCGAATTCGATAGGCGCCGTATTCGGCGCGGGCCTGGCCTATTTGCTGCATGCCCGGCCCCGGGCGCGGCGGCGGGCACCGCTTTCCTAAGGGCAATTAAAGATGCCCTTACCGGCGAAATTCAGCGGGAACAATTGCAACTGAAATATTGCCACGATCTTGAGCGTTGCGGGCACCCGTTCCTGAGCTTGGAATGCCACTGTTGGTGTTGGCCCGGGAAGTGTCCGAGCCGGCACCGATCCAGGATCCATAACCTCGACGAGCCCCCACTCGAAGGATATTTTTTGTACTTCACTGCCCCGCAGCGGAGCCAGCCCGCAGAAGCGGGTATGCCTCCGACCGCACCAGCATTCCCGGCCATGAGCCGGCATCCCGGCCTGCCGGCCGCAGCGCGGTCGGTGATGCCTGAACTCCCCCACCGGATGATCGCGCTGGCCACCCTGCTGGATTTGAGCGAGCAAATGGGAGCACGCACCTGCCGGCAGTACATCGGCAACTACATTTCCATGTGGGACGGACGTTTCGCCCGTCTGGTGGGGGCCGCAGAAACGAAGGATCTCGAGGCCGCCATGGATGTGGTCCTGAGCATCAAGATCTCCAGCCACATGGCCGGCGCGGAACGGCTCTCAGCCTTGGCCGCGGAGGCCCAAGCGGCCGTGGCGGCCTACGATTTTCCGGCACTGGACAGCATGGTCGAAGCCATCGGCCGGTGCGGCGCAGACACCATGGCGTTCCTCACCGATTCCCTGGGCCCGGCACGGCAGGACCGGTTCTAGGGCTGAAGAAGTGAAAACCCCCGGCACGCCATGCGTGCCGGGGGTTTCGTAATTCCTGGGGGACGGGTTAGGAAGCCGGGGTAAGCCGGTAACCTACACCGCGCACCGTCTCGAGCCACCGCGGTGACTTGGAGTCGTCGCCAAGCTTGCGGCGCAGGTTCCCCACGTGGACCTCGATGGTGCGCTCGTCGGCGTCACTGATGAACGACCCGGTGTCATATTCCTCGCCGCGCAGGCGCCGGACCAGATCAGTCTTCGTCCGCACGAGGCGGCCGCCTTCCAGCAGTGCATGCAGCAGGTCGAATTCGGTCCGGGTCAGTTCCACGGCCTGCCCGTTGATCTCCGTGGTGCGCGTGCCCGGGTCGAGTGTGAGGCCGTTGTGCCCGAATGCGCCCGGGGCAGCAGCCGCCTGCGGGGCCTGGACCGCTGCAGAAGCCGCGGCCGGCATTGGATGCGCGGCGCCGTCGTCGCCGGCCGGCACGCCGGACCCGGCGCCCTCGCCTTCCGAAGCGGATTCGCCGCGGGGACGGCGGAGCATTGCCGAGATGCGCGCGCGCAGCTCACGGGGGCGGAACGGCTTGGTGATGTAGTCATCGGCACCGGCTTCAAGGCCCATCAGGGTGTCGAGCTCTTCGGCGCGGGCCGTGAGCATCACAATGTAGGCGTCGCTGAACAGGCGCAGTTGGCGGATCACTTCGAATCCGTCGATATCCGGCAGGCCCAGGTCCAGGGTCACCACAGTGGGATTGTGCAGGCGGACCATCTCCACGCCCTCGGAGCCGTTAGGGGCCGTATAGACCTTAAACCCCGACTGCTGCAGAACTGCGTTGAGAAGATCGCGGATATCTGCGTCATCTTCGACGATGACCGCTACGCGCTGTATTTCCATGCCTGTTTATTTTCCTGTCCAGCGAGACTTCGGATTGTCCGCTCCCCTTGCACGGTATCTTACAGGAGCACCCCTATAATCTGAGCTACCACTATCGGAATCCGGGGGTTCCACTTTTATATGTCCAGTCTCGAAGGCCGCCTAGCAGCCCTTTTGGGTTTCAAAACGCAGTTGTACGAACTCAATCTCCGGAGGCGGCTGCTAATCAGCCAACTGCCCCTGGTTATTTCGGTTGCCGTGGCGCTTCCCATCGCGGCACTGGTGGACCCGGGTCTTTTTGGCAATACGGCCTTTCAATTCGGTCTGGTTCTGCTGGTTTTCCTTACGGCCGCGTGTGTGGCGATACCTTGGGAACGCCACCGGCCCCTGGCTTACTGGATCATTCCCGTGCTCGATTTCGCAGTAGTGGGCGGCCTGTACTACGACGGCCGCACCTCGGTCATCGGACTGAGTTTCCTGTCGATTTTCCCGGTTTTCTGGATGGCATGGTCCGGTTTGGCTCCACGCACGGCGGGGCTGCTGAGCTACGCCTGCACCACTTTGGTGCTGTGGGCGCCGCTGGTGACCACAGGAGCCTCGTCGCCCCGGGAACTGGCGGCACCCATGCTCATTCCGATCATCATGATGGGCACTTCAATGGTGGTTTCCACCGTTGAGCGCGATGGAAAAGTCCATCGCGCACGCCTGATGGAGGCGGAAGCACAGCTGCAGGGAAGCCTGCAGGAGACCCGTGTCCGTTCACAACTCCTGGACGGAGTGCTGGAGACCGTGGACGTGGGCGTGATGGCACTCGACGCCAAGGGCCGCACCATCCTGATGAACAGCCGGCAGCGAAGCAACCATGCCCTGGCCAACCTGGATGCCGGCTCGCCCGACGGCGAGAACGACCTCATCTTCGGCCTGGACCAGGTAACCCGACTGCCCCATGCGCAGCGCCCCACGCAGCGGGCACTGCGCGAAGAATCCTTCTCCGACGTTATTGTGTGGGTGGGCGCCGGTGAACGCCAACGCGCCTTGGCGGTATGTTCACGGTCCCTGCGCGACAACGGTGAATTCTCCGGATCGGTCCTGGCCTACAGCGATGTCACCGACATGGTCAACGCCCTCAATGCCAAGGAAGACTTCGTGTCCAGCGTGTCGCACGAACTGCGCACGCCCCTGACATCGATCATCGGCTACCTCGACCTGGTCCTCGAGGACCTGGAGCCCGCGGCGGTCCCGGACCATATCCAAAGTGCACTGCAGGTGGCCCAGCGCAACGCCGAACGCCTGCTGCTTTTGGTGGCCGACCTGCTGACCACCGCTTCCGGAACCATGCACCTGCACCGCAGGGACACCGACGTCGCCGAACTGGTCCGGGCGAGCCTGGACAGCGCCAGACGCCGGGCCGAGGCAGTAGATGTGGCCCTGAAGTGTGATTGCGAGCCGGGTCTGGAAGCCACGGTGGACCCGGACCGGATTTCCCAGGTGCTGGACAACCTCCTCTCCAACGCCATCAAGTACTCCCCCGACGGCGGCACAGTCACGGTCCGCTCCCGCCGGGCGGAGGGGAACCTTCTCCTGGAGGTCCAGGACAACGGCATTGGCATGAGCGAGTCGGACCAGCGGGACGTGTTCACGAAGTTCTTCCGGACCGGGCAGGTCAAAAAGGCCGCGATCCCCGGGGTGGGCCTCGGACTGGTCATTACCAAATCCATTGTGGAAGCCCACGGGGGACGGATTTCCTTCGTTTCAGAACTGGGCAGGGGCACTACGTTTCGGGTCGAGATTCCCGTGCACACGGCCGCGGATATCCCATTGCCTGTTTGCTAACCGGGCCACACCCTCACCGGCGCCAGACCGGGCCGGTACTCAGCTTCCGCACGCCCGCTACTTGGATTCTGCCGTGTGGATAGGGCCTGAACCCAGACGATAGGCTGGTGGGGACTTCATCCGCCGGATCCATAGGGGAAATGTGCGTCTTTCAGTCATCGGCTGCGGCTACCTCGGCGCCGTTCATGCCGCATCAATGGCCAAACTGGGGCATGAGGTCATCGGGATCGACGTCGACCAGTCCAGGGTGGACGAGTTGTCCGCCGCGAGGGCACCCTTCTTCGAGCCGGGGCTTCCCGAACTGCTGGCCGAAGCCGAGGCCACCGGCCGGCTGAAGTTCAGCACGGACATGGCGGACGCCGCCGGGGCGGATGTCCACTTCATTTGTGTGGGTACCCCGCAGCGGAAAGGCGAATACGCCGCGGACCTGCGCTACGTTGATGCCGCCGTTGCCGGCCTCGCGCCATACCTCAAGCCCGGCAACGCGGTGGTCGGCAAGTCCACCGTTCCCGTTGGCACGGCGGCGAGGCTGGCCGAGCAGCTGGAGGAAGACGCACCCGGGGCCGTACTGGTGTGGAACCCCGAGTTCCTGCGGGAAGGCCATGCCGTCCAGGACACCCTCTCCCCCGACCGGTTTGTGTACGGCGTGCCCGCTGGCCCCGCCGGTGAAGCCGCAGCCGCTGCCCTGGACGAGGTCTATGCCGTTCCCCTGGCCACCGGCACGGCCCGGTTGGTGGTGGACTATGCCACCGCTGAACTGGTGAAGACGGCCGCCAACTCTTTCCTGGCCACCAAGATCAGCTTCATCAACGCGATGGCCGAGGTATGCGAGGCTTCCGGAGCGGACGTAACTGCGCTGGCTGACGCGATCGGCATGGACGAGCGGATCGGGCGGAAGTTCCTCAATGCCGGAGTCGGGTTCGGGGGCGGCTGCCTGCCCAAGGACATCCGTGCGTTTATGGCACGTGCCGGTGAGCTGGGTGCCGATCAGGCCCTGACTTTCCTCCGCGAGGTGGATGCCATCAACATGCGCCGCAGGTCCAAGGTCGTGGAAATGACGCGGGATATCTGCGGCGGTTCGCTGCTCGGCAAACGCGTCACCATTCTCGGTGCCGCCTTCAAACCGGACAGCGACGATGTCCGGGACTCGCCTGCCCTCAGCGCAGCCGCGCAGCTGCAGCTGCAGGGGGCAACCGTCACGGTCACCGATCCCCAGGCTCTGCAGAACGCCAAGGGACGCTTCCCGGAACTCAACTATGAACCGGTTACGGAAAACGCCATGCAGAACGCCCACGCCCTGGTCCTCCTGACCGAGTGGAATGAGTACCGGAGCCTGGATCCGGTAGCCACCGCAGCCATGGTGGCGGAGAAGAACATCATTGACGGGCGCAACGTCCTGGACTCCGGCCGTTGGCGGGCGGCCGGCTGGAATTACCGCGGCATGGGCCGTCCCTAGTCCTCCTCCAGCACCTGTTTCCACCAGGCACGGAGGTTCTCCCGGAAGATAGCGGCGGTGTACTGCTCCTCGTAGGCGCGCCGCGCCAGCCGGCCCATCGCCAGGGCCCGGGGACGGTCCACCTGCCGCAGGACGGTAGCCAGGCCGGCCGTGTCGCCGGGCTCGTACAGCCAGCCGGTAACGCCGTGGGTCACCACATCGGCCAGCCCGCCGGCGTTGCTTCCCAGGACGGGTTTGCCCCGGGCGAACGCTTCAATGGCCACCAAACCAAACGGCTCCGGGCTGGTGGACGGGACCACCATCACATCTGCCGCGTCCACGTAGGGAGTAATGTCCGGAACTTCTCCCACCACCCGCACTGATTCGGGTTGCCGCAGCCCGGCAGCCATGGCCGCGACGTCCACGGCGTTCCCGGTGGCCGGCGGGCCGCCCAGGATGCTGAGCGTTCCCGGCGGATCCCCCGCGTCCCACGCGGACAGCAGGCACTCATGGCCTTTCCATGTATTCCACCGCCCTGCCATCACAAAACGAAGCGGTGTCCCGGCAGGGCCGTCCGGCTGTGCCTCCGGCCCGCCTTCCTCCGGCCCGCCGTGTCTTTGCGGGGCGGGCAGGTCCTCCACCCCGTTGGCAATAACGTGCACTTTATGCCGCAGGGCCGGCGGCACGGAATCCGCACAGGCGCGGGAAATAGCTATCCAGTCCGTGGCAAACCGGGACAGGATCCGCAGTACCACTGCTTCGGGTCCGGACCATATTTCCTGGATATGCAGTACCACCCGGGGAATGCGCAGCATCCGGGCAATGGGAGCCAGCAACAGGAGCGCACTGGTGGAGCAGTAGAGTACCTGCGGGCGCAGCCGAATCAATGCCGGCAGCACTGAAGCCAGCTGACCGGCAAGCAGGAGCAGGCCGCGTACCGAAATCAACCGCCGTCGAAGCACCGGCATATTCCGCCGGACGTGGCGGAATCCGAGGCGTCCCAATTCGTCACTGAGCTGTGCACCCTGTGCCGGGCCGGCGTCGGCCCCCGGGGTGCGCGGCAGCCACACCACGAGGTCCTCCCTGCGATTGGGCGGCACCGACTGCACCACTTGGAGCAGTACCCGGTCTGCGCCGTACATCTCGTTGGAAGAGTGCACACACAGAATGCCCGAGCGGGCTCGTAACGGTCTGCCCAGGCGCATGCGTGTCTCCCCGTGTCGTGTGCGTACAAACAGGCTAGGAAGCCGCCCGCCGCCCGCGGAACACTCGTTTGCTACCTACGGGAGTACTTTCAGCCGTTTACCCGTACCTACCTAGTCAGGCCCTGGTCCGAGGACCGGTTGCTGCGGTGCCCCAGCCGCCGGCGGCCTGTTAGCATCCTGCGTTCGGCGGTCCGCTTCGCCTGCCCGCGCTTCGGCCCGACCTCTGCCCCGACCGCTTGCCTAGCCCGAGGTGCACGTATGTCCGACACCACCGCACAGGCCTCCTCCAACCCGCGTCCGGCCCGGTTGACGCCGTCGGGCACCCTGCGTCCCACCCACCGAACCGCGGTAGGTGCCGCGCCGGTCCTAGTGGGTCTCATCGCGGTGGCGGTGTCCCTGTTCCTGGCCTGGCAGCCCGCATTGTGGACGGATGAAGCGGTGACCATTTCCGCTGCGTCCCGAAGCTGGTCCTCGCTGTGGTCCATGCTCGGCGAGGTGGACGCGGTGCACGGCGCCTATTACGCGCTGATGCACCTGTGGGGCTCGGTCTTCGGCTATTCCGAAGCGGCACTGCGCCTGCCCAGCGCCATCGCCGTCGGCTTCGCAACCGCAGGACTGTACCTGGCGGCCCGGGCGCTGGACGGGCCCCGCACCGCGTTTGCCGCAGCAGCCGTTTTTGCGGTCCTGCCCAGGACCACCTGGATGGGGATGGAGGGACGCTCCTTCGCTCTCAGCACCGCCGTCACGGTTGCCCTGAGCTGTGCTCTGCTGGCCGGTGTCAGCAGGCGGCGCCGGCGCTGGTTTGTGCTCTATGGCCTGCTCGCGGCAATAGGTGTCATCCTCAACATCTACGTCCTTTTGGCCGTGGTTTCCCACGGCCTGTACATATTGCTGCTTCCACGGGCCCGCCGGGCATTGCGGGCATGGTCTGCCGCTGCGGCGGGCGGCGTGCTGGCAGGGGCTCCGGTGGTGGTTGCAGCGGTCTGCCAAGCGGGGCAGCTGGGAACCCCTGACCTCACCCTGCAGCAGTTGGCACGAAAGGTACTGGTGGACCAGTGGTTCCTGGGTGAAACACCAACAAACGCTGCAGTCTCCGGGTCCGGGAACGGGCTGTGGCAGCCCGCCGCGGTGATCCTGGCCGGTGCCGCATGGCTGCTGGCCGCACATGCCCTGCGGGCGCCGTCCCGGCCGCTGCTGGCCTTCGCGCTGCCGCTGCTCTTGGTGCCTACCGCAGCTCTTGTGTTTTACTCGCTGGCCGCCTCACCCATCTACAATCCCCGCTACCTGTCCCTGACGGTCCCGGCCATGGCCCTGCTCATCGGAGCGGGCCTTGCGCGCCTGCGGAGCCCCCGGGCAGTGGCCGCCCTTGGCCTGCTGTGCGCGCTGATCCTGCCGGTCTACCTCTCACAACGGAGCGAGGGAGCGAAGGACTCGTCCGACTGGGCCCGGGCGGCCGGCTATGTGCAGGCCCACGCCAACCCGGGGAACGGCATCTACTTTGGGCCGCGGCGGGCCCCGGAAGGGCCGCTGGTGGATCAGACCCAGCGCCGCATCAGCACCGCGTATCCGGAGGCCTTCGAGGGCCTGCGGGACGTGACGGTCCTGGCAACGGGCGAAGCGGACGGCAGCTTGGACGGGACGTCGCTGCGGCTTCAGGACAGTACCTCCCGGATCAAAGACATTAACCGGGTCCTTGCCGTCCGCCGCGCCGACTACCCGCCGGAGCTGACAGCTGCGGAAGACCGCTGGTTCGTCGAGCAGGGGTTCACGGCCGTGGACGCCTGGTCCGGAACCACCAACCGCATCACCGTGTTTGAGCGGAAGAGCGGCGGCAGCAGTTAGGCGGCACAACGGTGGCACAACGACGGCGCGGCTCAGGCCGCGCTGAGCACCGCATCTTCCAGGGCCACCCAGGCCAGCATGGCGCACTTGACCCGGGCCGGGTAGCGGGAAACACCGGCGAAAGCTGCCGCGTCCCCCAGTACCTCTTCGTCCGGTTCGATGGTTCCACGGGACCGCATCAGCTCACGGAAGTCCTGCACCAGTGCGAGGACTTCCTGCCGGTCCAACCCTGCGGCCATGTCCGTCAGCACTGATGCCGAAGCCATCGAGATAGAACAGCCCTGTCCTTCCCAGCTCACCGCATCCAGCCGGGATCCGTCCATCACCGCGCGGAGGGTGATTTCATCGCCGCAGGTCGGGTTCAGCTGGTGGGACTCTCCGGACCCGGCACCGGCAGGAACGTCCAGCAGCCCGTCGCCGTGCCGGTCCTTGGCATGCTGCAGGATGATCTGCTGGTAGAGCTGCTGCAGGTCGGAACTCATTTACTTCACCCCAAAAAATGGCCGGACGCCGGCTACCGCGGCAAGGAAGGCATCGACGTCGTCCGTTGTGTTGTACAGGTAGGTGCTGGCCCGGGTGGTGGATACCAGTCCCAGCCGGCGGTGCAGGGGCTGGGCGCAGTGGTGGCCCACCCTGACGGCAATGCCCTGGTCATCCAGGAACTGCCCGACGTCATGGGAATGGACGCCATCGACGTCGAAGGCCGCCAGCCCGATCCGTTCGACGCCCGCCTTCGGACCCAGTACGCGGATGCCCTCGATCTGCTCCAGTCCGCTGACCAGGCGTCGTCCGAGTTCAGTTTCCCAGGCATGGATGCGCTCCATACCGGTTTCCTGCAGGTAGTTCACCGCCGCGGCCAGGGCCATGGCCTGGGAAATGCGCTGGGTGCCCGCTTCGAACCGCTGGGGTGCAGGAAGGTACTCCGCCTTGTCCATGGTCACGGTAGTGATCATGGAACCGCCCGTGAGGAACGTGGGCATGGCGTTCAACAGGTCCGCCTTGCCGTACAGCACGCCGATCCCGGTGGGGCCGAGCATCTTGTGGCCGGAGAACGCGGCGAAGTCCACGTCGAGCGCTTTGACGTCCACCGGCAGGTGCGGCACGGACTGGCAGGCATCCAGCACCACCAGGGCTCCGTGCCCGTGCGCCATCTTTACCAGGGTTTGCACCGGGTTGATGGTGCCCAGGACGTTGGAGGCGTGAGAGAACGCCAGGATGGCGGTGCGGGGACCAATAATGTTCTCCGCTTCCTCCAACAGGAGTGCCCCAGTGTCATCCACCGGAATGTACCGGAGGGTGGCACCCGTGCGGAAAGCCAGTTCCTGCCAGGGAATCAGGTTGGCGTGGTGCTCCATTTCCGTCACCACAATCTCGTCCCCCGGGCCCAGGGCGAAGCGCCTGGCGGCGGCACCTCCGCGGCCCAGCGAGGCGTTGGAGAACGCGTAGGTCAGCAAGTTCAGCGCCTCTGTGGCGTTGGAGGTCCACACAATTTCGTCCGGCCGCGCGTTAATGAAACCGGCTACGGTTTGCCGGGCGTCTTCGTAAACGTCGGTGGCGGCAACTGCCAGCGTGTGGGCGCCGCGGTGGACGGCGGAGTTGCGCTGCTCGTAGAACTCCTGCTCCGCTTCAATCACGCTCAGCGGGTTCTGGGACGTGGCCCCGGAGTCCAGGTACACCAGCGGATGGCCGTTGACCTCTTGGTGCAGGATGGGGAAGTCGTTGCGGATGCGTTCAACTTCGGCGTTGTCCATCGGGCCTTCGGCATGGCGGAGGCTGACTGGAGTGGAAACCACGGGCACGGAAGACTCCTAGAAGGGAAAGGTGTGCACCATTACGCAACACGACTATGCCCTAATCATTCCACGCTGCACCCCGGTGTGCACCTGAGCACTGCCTTAGTTCGCCGCCGGCTTGCTCCGAATGGACCGGAACTCCACGGCCGGCGGCCCGTCGTAGTTCCGGCATAGGAAAAAGTAACCGCCCCGATACGTGTTGTTGCGGGCGGACACCGTCCGTTCTCCGTCCCCGTCCAGCCGTGCCACGGATACTTCGTCCGGGGTTACGCGCACCTCGTAACGCATCCAGTCCCCCGGCACCGGCCGCGTTGCCGCGCTACTGCCCAGCACGTAGCCGGAAGTCTCGCCGGCCTGGCGTCCGAAGAGTTCCATGGTGCCGTCCGTCCGCTGCACGAAGTGGTACCCGCCGGAGGACGCAGCCTCCCGGATGCGGTAGGGCGCGTCATTTGCCTGGCCGAAGGCGAGCCCGGCGTGCCCGGCCTCGTCGGGAAGCTTGTCCGGCCAGCGCATTTCAAAGGAGATCCTGTACCCCGCTTCGCCGTTGAGCGGACACATGGATCCCATGCAGTAACTCGCCTTGACCGGATGGTCCAGCCGGATCGAGGCTGTGGCCGGTTGGATTACCGGCTGATGGGTCCAAGCCAGTGCATAGGGCAGGTCGCCGGCTGCACGCAATCCGCCGGCAAAAGAGTCGGCGTCCGCCCGGGGCGCATCGGTGGTGACATAAGGGAGGTTCGCGCAAATGATGCCGCGGGCACCGAGGCGCACCATGCGGTCCCGTTCGAATCTGGTGTGGATGTCCCAGGTCAGCACGGGCTTGCCATATTCCACGGCCCGTTCCACCTCGCCGTCCGGGGCGCTCCAATGCAGTCCCACCAGGTCGAACCGCTCGGCCAGCTGCGCCGTGAGCTTGACGGATTCGTCTTCTGCGAAGTAGCCCCATGTCAGGTAGCCGCGTTCTTTCACTGCTGGGGTTTGCCGGGCGGTACCGGACTGCTTCCACACAAAGTGCCGTGTGGGTTCCGGATACTTGTCCATGATGTCGAGCAGGTCTGCGGGGTCGCCGGATGCCTTGTCCTCCAGAAAGATCACGCACGACGCCGCGTACTGGTCCAGCACATCCGTCAGCTTGGGCAGCGGCACCCCGGGACTGTTCGGGCCCAGCCAGGCTTTGGCGTTGTTGGACAGCTCCAGCAGTTCCTCGTAGGTGCTCCGGGCGATTTCCTTGTCGACGCCGGTCATGCGGAGTGTATTGGGGTCATGGTGGCAGACGAACACATTGTCCGATGTCCGGTGCACGGAAATTTCCAGCGCCTCGGCCCCTGCCTCGACCGACCGCCGATAGGCTTCCGCCGTGTGTTCAGGCCAGTTGTCCTGCGACCCCCGGTGGGCGGCGTAAAAGGGCTCGCGGGTCAGCAGGTCCTCCACCGTTGCGATGCTGTTCGCAGCGGGCGGGGCCACCCGGGCCCCTGCATGGCACCCGGTGGCCGCCATACCGAGGCCTGCCCCGGCCAACAGGAACACGCTGCGGCGGGAAATTCCAGCACCGGTGGCGCCGCCGGATGCGGCAGCTGCCAGCTGCATGCGCCCATGCCCGTGCCCGTTCATTCCGTTCCGGCTGCCCGGACCGGCACGGCTGCCAGCGGCGCCGATCCCGCGTGAGGATGGACCCCGCCGGCGGGCTTCCCTGTCCCGAGGTGCCCCGCTGTGCCGCGCGGCCTGTCGGTTTCCACCCGGCGGTCACCTTCGGCTACCACCAGGGCAATGACGGTCCACAGCAGGATGGCTGCAGCTGAACGCGTGGCCAGTCCGCTGTAGGTCTGCGGAATGGCAATCGCCAGCAGGCCGGCGACGGCCAGCCCGCTGCGCAGCGTGCGGCGGAAATTCATCAGCACGAGCACAGCAAGCAGGCCGAAGTACAGCACGCTGAAGAACAGGCCGAGGTCCACGCCGTACATCAGGAAGGAGTTTTCCAGGCTGGTGCCCAGCCCTCCTTGCTCTGCCACCCGGTAGCTGCCGCTGATGCCCTGCCCTTCAAAGAGAAACTCGGGCCACCTGTTCAGCACGGTAAGGACCGCAGACGTTCGGGCGGCAGCCGAACCGTTGTCATCCTCCAACCGGTGAAGCAGGCCTTCGGCGAGGGGCCCGGAGAGAGCCCAGACCACCAGCGCACCCAGGACACCCACCAGGCCGATGCGGGCCGCAACGGGTTTCCGCGTGGCTGCCGCCACGAAAAGGACCGCTGCTGCAATAACAACCAGTCCAACCCTGGACTGGCTGACCAGGACGCCCGCTCCGAACAGGGCAAGCAAGGCAACCTGCTGCCATACACGCCGCAGGGTAACGACCAGCGGTGCCGCCACGCAGGCCGCCAGGGATAAGGTGAGCGGCTGGTCCAGCAGACCCATCCATCTAGGGCCCTCGGGGTTGAACCAGTATCTGGTCTGGAAGCCCTCCTCATAAAACAGGACGTTCCCGGTTACGCGCTGGGCCAGTGCGACCAGGCAAACGAACGCGGCAAGCGCCAGCAGCCCGTTGCGCAGCCACGGCACCACCCGCGCGTCGCGGGCGGCGTTGCCCACCACGAACAGGAAGAACAGCACCGGGGCCACGATCTGGTCTACAAGCAGGATGCCGCCCTCGCCCTCCCCGTTGACGGCAGTACTGAGAATGGCAGCCCCCAGCACGGTGGCCAGCACCACTACTGCGTAGATGTGGCGCGCTGCAGCGTCGGCCAGCACATGCGGTTCAAAGGCCAGCTGGACAACCATTATTGCGAAGATCAGCCAGGTGGCGGCATGGATTGAAAGCCAGCCGTCCGCCTGGCCCGTCAATAGATAGCTGCCGGCAGCCGGAACCGTGAACCAGAGGCCCACGACGGCGAGCGCCGCTGCCGCAGGATGCCTGCGCAGCACCACGGCTGCCACAACGCAGATGAGGATCCAGGGAAGAAGCTGCATCTAGGCCGCCTTCCGCCACAGCATGCCCAGCGTGAAACAGCTAGTGTGCAACATCTGCCGGTTGTTCCCGCGTCGTCTGCCGAGCCGCGGGCATGTGCTCCCTGCCGCGTGAGCGGGCCACCACCAGGAGTACGCCTGCCGAAAGTCCCAAAAGCCCGCCGATGGCCAGATTCACCAGCGGCCGCGGCCGGACCGGTTCCTCGGAGGTGGAAGGGCCGGACACCACGTTCAGGACCGTTTCGGCGGATGTTCCGCTTTCCAGGTCACTGACCATGTTGCCGAACGTGCCGGCAATCTGGGTGGCGATCTCGTCTGTTGTCTCCCGCTCCGGGTCCCGGACGTTCACAGTCAACGTCAGTGTGTCCGGGTCTCCGACCCCCGTGATGCTTTTCTTGACGACCTCAGCGTCCAGGTCAACGCTGCTCGCACTGACTATCCGGTCAATGAACTGCTCACTGGTCAGCAACGCGGCGTAGGCGGTGATCCTGCCGCGGACCAGTTCATCCGATTGGAGTGCACTCTGCCTTTCGGTGCTGGGTGCCACCACATAAAAAGTGACGGTGCTCTGATACAACGGCTGCACCAGAGCCGTGACGATCATTCCCCCGCCCAATCCAAGGGCCAGGCACAGCAGTACCACCCACCAGCCCCGAACCAACGCACGTGCATAATCCACAAGTTTCATAGCGAGACCCAATCCCTCGACGAGTGAAATCCCGCAATTTGTACCACGCCGTCCGTACGTGTTTGGGGGTCCTGAATACTGCTCTTTTCCGAACAATTACTTACCGTTTCCGGCAGCGCAAAACACTCTGGACGGCACCCGCTCCAGCACATACTGTTCCGTTCCGATGCAGGTCTCCCCCCGCCCGGATCCTCTTCCCGGCAGGGGATTCACCGCCGGTGTGCCTCCGGGCTCCGGCCAAGGGGGTAACGCAGTGGCGGACTCAAACGCCGTACGTGACGGCAGCGCAGGTCCCGGCGGGGAAAGCCGCATGGGGGCGCGCTCAGCCAGCGGTGTTCGCTGGAGCCTGCTGGCGGTCATGTCCAAGCAGGGCTTCCAAATGCTCTCCGCAGTCGTCCTCGCACGCCTGCTGGGACCTGAAAGCTACGGGGTTATCAGCGTCGCCAGCCTCTACATCGTATTCACCACGCTCCTGATGGACCAGGGGTTGTCCTCCGCCCTGATCCAACGCCCCCGCCTCAGCCGCCGCGCGGCCGGCGCCACCTTCACGCTGAACATCGCTCTCGCCGTCGCCGTCGCCGCGCTGACCTGGTTCTGTGCCCCTGCCATTGCCGGATTCTTCCACGTGGACGGACTGGCCGGGCTGTTGCGGCTTATCACCCTTGCCCTCCCGCTAAAGGCCCTGAGCATCACTCCCCGGGCACTGCTCTCCCGCGACCTGCGCTTCCGGGGCATCGCTGCCGCCGACGTCGGTGCCGCGGTCATGGGCTGCGCCGCCGGTATTGCCGCAGCTGTTGCCGGTGCCGGCTACTTCGCCGTGCTTTACCAAACGGTGCTCACCGACCTGGTCACGGCCGGAGTGCTCCTTGCCTGCACCCGCGGCCCGGCACCCAACCTGCACCTCGGCGAGGTCCGGCCCCTGCTGGGTTTCAGCATCGGCGTGTTCGCCACCAACGGGCTGGCCTACTTCTCCCGCAACGCAGACAACATCCTCGTGGGACGGGTACTGGGCGTCGCTTCCCTGTCGCTGTATGCCATGGCTTACCGTGTGCTGGTGGTACCGGTCCAGTTGATCGGACAAACCGTCAACAGGGTGATGTTTCCGGCCTTTTCCCGGCTTGCCGCGGACCGTGCGCAGGTTGCCGCGCAGCTGCAGGCTGCCATGTCGCTGCTGGCGGCCTGCGTTATACCGCTGATGGCCTTCGTGGCCTGTGCCGCTCCCGCCCTGGTGCACCTGCTGCTTGGGGATGAATGGCTCGCCGCCGCACCGCTGATGAGCGTCCTGGCCATTGGGGGCGCCCGGGAAACGGTGTTCTACATTGCCCCGTCGCTGATGAAAGGGCTGGGCAAGGCCGGGCTGAACCTCCGCTACGAGCTGCTGGCCACGGCTGCGCAGCTTGGCGGTATTGCTGCCGGGCTCCAGTTCGGCCTCATGGGAGTGGCCGCGGGTTACACAGCAGCCGGTTTTGCCCTGACGCCGGTACTGATGTTCCTGCAGTCCCGGCTCTCAGGTGTGGGTATCGGGGCGCAGGTGCGGATCCTCTGGCCCCCGGTGCACGCCAGCCTCTGGGGCAGCGCCGCGTACCTGACGCTGGGGCGGGTGCTGCCCGGACCCGGCATCGAGTTGTCGATGGGATTGGCGGTCTTTGTGTGCACCGCCGCCGGAGTGCTGTTCCTGGCCCACCGCCGCACCGTGCGTTTCCTTTTGCCGCTGTTCCGCCGGCTGTTGCGGCCACGCAATCCAGTACCTGTCCGAGGAGGCCAAGCATGACCACACCTGCTCCCGGTGCCGAACCCCGGGTTCCTGATCCCCCGGCGGCGGCAGGCCCGGTTCCCGCTCCGCTGGGTACGCTGCAGGCGCAGCTCATCATCGCGGTCCTTACCTACAAGCGGCCGGAGGACCTCGCCGTCGCCCTGCCGCGGCTTCTTGCCCAGGCCCGCAGCGCGCCGGTTCCAGCCCAGGTACTGGTGGTGGACAACGATCCCGACGGCGGTGCCCGCGCCACCGTAGCTGCCGCCGGCGACTCACACCTGGTCTACGTCCACGAACCCCGGCCGGGCATCGCCGCTGCCCGCAACCGTGCGCTCCGGGAGGCCTACGCCGTCGCGGATCTGCTGGCCTTTATCGATGATGATGAAGTGCCCTCGGAACAATGGCTGGACCGGCTGGCCGCCCTGCAAAAAGAGTCCGGGGCAACCGCCGTGGTCGGTCCGGTCCTCTCCGAGTACGAGGTGCAACCCGATGAATGGATCACGGCCGGAGACTTCTTCCGGCGGCGCCGGCTGGCTACCGGTTCCGTCCTCAGCGTGGCCGCAACCAACAACCTGCTCCTGGACCTGAACCGGATCCGGCCCCTTGGCCTGGAATTCGACGAACGCTTCGGACTCAGCGGCGGATCGGACACCCTGTTCTCCCGGCAGCTGGTCCGCGCGGGCGGAAAAATGCTGTGGTGCGACGAGGCTGCGGTTGTGGACCGTGTGCCCGCATCCCGGCTGACGCGCCGGTGGGTGTTGCTTCGGGCGTTCCGAAGCGGCAATTGCCATTCGCGGGTAGCGCTGGCCACCAGCCCTACCGCAGGTGCCCGGGCCGCTACTCGGATCCGTCTGCTGGGTCCGGGGACGGTGCGTTGCGCGGGAGGAGGAGCCCGGTGGCTGCTCGGAGCGCTTCTGCGGTCCCCGGCGCACAATGCCAAGGGTTTGCGGACTGCGGCGCGGGGAGCGGGTATGGTCACGGGTGCCTTCGGCTATGTCTTCAGCGAGTACAAACGCAAGTGAGTCCCGTGCCAATTGAGTCCCGTGCAGGGGACCAGAGGCGCAGCCATAAGCGGACAGCCATAAGCGGACAGCGAAAAGCGGGGGCGGGGCCCCGGCCCGGCCCCCCGACGGGGTGACCAGTAAATACCGGTGTTTTTTAGCCGCCGGGCCCC
>NZ_JAJJOC010000024.1:0-95234 GCF_020907365.1 Arthrobacter sp. zg-Y750
GCCCCCCCCACCCCCCGCCACCCCACCCCCCCCCCCCCCCCCCCGCCCCCCGCCCCCCCCCCCCCCCCGCTTCCGGTTTCACTTATCCATCCGTGTTTTGATCCGCGGCTGGACCCCTACTGGGCCGTGACCCGCAGGTTGTCAAAGGCTGCCGTCACAGGGACGTTGGTGGTGCTCCCTGAGATGTAGCCCGTCAGGGCAACTGTTCCGGGCTGCTGCAGCCCGGCAGTGGTGTCCGTTGCCGTGACTGTCCATGCTGACGGCTCGGAGCCGCCGGCCGGCCAGACCTTAATACCGAGCGCGGTGGACCCCGACCCTACTGCCGAGAAACGAACAGCCAACTGGCTTCCCGCCGCGTACGTCAGCCCGGGTACGGTCTTGGTGGCCACCTTCGTGGAGGTTCCGCCGGCCACCCGGACCAGGTCCACGGTTACGGCCCCTGCCGCCGAAACCTTGACCACACCCTGGTATTCACCGGCGGCAGCCTTGCGGGCCGCAATGGTCAGAAACGCTCCGCCGCCGTTGGGTACCTTGTCCAGCGCAGTGTCCACCCTGACCACGGAATCCTGCTGCGCCAGGTTGAGCCGAGCGGTCAGGCCGAGTCCGGCCTTGTTCAGGGACATCTTTCCTGCCCCGTCGACCGACCACAGGCCGGCGGAGCCGGTATGCGTCCAGGCCCCGCCGGTGGCGGCTGTGCCCCACCCGCCGCTGCCGGTCCGTCCGAAGTCATCCGAGGCCCCTGCACCAGGCTGCGGCTGGGGCTCCGGTTCGGGCGCTGGCCCGCCGGGCGCCCCTACGGGCACGTTGACCCGAAGGATGTCACTCTTGACGGTGTTGCCCAACGGATCCGTGGCCACAATGCGGTAGCTGTGCTCCCCCGCTGCAAGCCCGGTGTTAGTGAAACTCAGGTTGGGCCGGTTGTAGAACCGCGAGGTTTGCGTAGTGGTGTACACGGGTGTGGGGTTGCTGTCCCGGATCACCTGATAGGTCAGGGACTCATTGTCCCGGTCCCAGTTGGACTTCCAGTCCACCTGGACTGTTCCTGCGGATTTATACGTCAGCGTGGGGTTGAACTTGGCTCCGCTGACCCGCGGGCCGTCGGCATTGGGGGCAACTTGCCGGACGGCGAACCGCACCAGCCCCTGCTGCGGTTTGTTGTTGACGTTGCGGAACTCGCCCGCCATGGTCACATACTGCTCGTTTCCGGCCACTGCCCACGGTCCCTGGCTCTGGCCGCTGGCTGTGCCGGTATCCAGGTCGGGGAACCAGTTGAGCATGCTCGGAGAGGCAATCCCGGTGAAGGACGGCCAGCCCTGCGTGTCCTTCGCCATAACCCCCGTGGCGGCTTTGCTGAACGCCACGGCCCGGTGCTCAACCCGCGGGTTTACTTCCGGGAATCCGCCGAAGTTCCGGCAGTCATGATTATGTCCGGCAACGTAGACGGCGGTGGAGGAGGCCCATACGCCGTAAGTGTCGCCGTGGCAGTCCTCCACCCACTGCAGGTTGCCGTCCCCCCACTTGCCGGAGAAGGATCCCTCGAGGTTACCGGTCCCGTTGGATGCCCGGTAGATGTAACCGGTGCCGTAGAAGTTCGTTCCGTCGGAGGAAAGCGAGAGGATGGCCGCATTGGTTCCGGAGTTGCGGACGGTGTTGTTCACGCCCAGGGACATGCTGGCGCCCGAAACCGCGTCCACCCGTCCCAAGCCGAAACCGGGGCGGGAGCTGCCGTTGAGCGTACTGAAGGCACCGCCGATGACCACTTGGCGGCCGTCGGGAGACACCACCAGCGCGTTAACCCGGTTGTCCGTCTTGGGATTCCAAGGCAGGAGTGCGCCGTCACCGGCGCGGAAGGCTGCCAGCCTGGAGCGGGAAACGGAGCCGACGTTACTGAAGATTCCACCCGCGTAAACCGTATCCCCGGCAGTGGCAATGGCACGGACCGTGCCTCCGACCTTCGGATTGAAGCTGGAGATCACGGAACCGTCGGCCGCGTTCAGCGCGACGATCCGTGAGCGGGCCGTGCCGTTCACCTGGGTGAATTCGCCGCCCACGTAGATCCGTGATCCGTCCGGGGACGCAGCAATGCTCAGCGCCTGCCCGTTCAGGTTCGCGGTAAACGGCAGGAGTTCTCCCGTCGAGAGCCGATACGCCAGGACATTGTTCCGGCTGACGGTCTGGCTTCCGGCGGCGGCACCTGCCGGGCGTGCCTTGCTGAACTTGCCGGCCACATACACGGTGTCGCCCACCACTACCTGTTGCCAGGCGACGCCGTCGAGCTGCGCGGTGGGCAGCGGATCTGAGGATACCGTTACCGGTGTTTTCGGGTCGGCGGGGTTGACCGGTGCAGTGTCCGCGCTGGCACCGCCGGCCAGTGCAGTGAGCGCCGTAACCGTCAGGGCGCAGGTTGCTGCGAGCGCCGCAAGCTGGCGCAGGCCGCGGCCGGCCTGCCTGGTTCGGGAGCCCGGAACGGTGCGTTCCGGGCCTGTGGTTTCCGTGCTTCTATGCACGGCTGCTTTCTTTCTGTTCATTACGGTGTCCATCCGTTGATGGGTGCCATGCACCCGGGAGCAGTTGAAGCTGGACCGGTCTCCGGCCCAAGACAGCGGCCGGCCCCGGCCGCGCAACGTCTTCTTCTCGCGTTCGTGGAACCACGGTCATGGTTGATAGGCGCCCTCGATCATCCGTATGTCTTCCTCCGTGTACAGACCCCGGATCCATTCGTCATTGCGCCCCTGGGACACGTTGACGGACAGTAAACGGGTGTCCTGGCTGCCCGGGATAACCGGGAAGTGTCGCGGCACCGGGGAAACCTGCCGCACGGGAACGCCGCCGCGCAGGGCCACCCAGTGCAGCCATATGTCGTCCGCGGTAGGGCTCAGATCGCGGAAGGACGCTCCGGCCGAAGCCAACCGGTCCAGCATGTGCGGCGGGTAGAGGACACCGGACACCCCAAGTGCCAGGCTGTCGCGCCGTTTGTCAGCCGTGCGGCTGGGCACCCAGGAACGGTACTGCCCGATTGCCCCGCCGGTGACCGTCATTCGGTTGGCCCAATGGCAGCTGACGACGTCGGGCGACGCCGCGTAGGAGCGGAGCAGGGCATGCAGCCAGTGCCTCGGATAAATGATGTCGTCATCGGCGGTGACCAGAGGCAGCGTGTGCTTGGGGGTGGAGGCAACGTATGGGTAGTACTTGGTGTGTGGTCCGTAGCCTTCGCTCAGCCGAAGTTCCAGTCCCCGTGCCTGCAGCCGGGCAAGTTCCGCCGGCGGTGATGCAGCAACCCGCGGGTCCTCGACCCAGAGCAGCAACCGGCGGGGGCGGACCGATCCCCGCCCGATGGACTCGATGGCCAGGTGCACGGTCTCCAGGCGGCGGCCGTAAGAGGTCAGCGATACGACTACGGGGGCGGTTCCGGTCACCGGGGCGCCGGAGCGTGCATTCCGCATAGCCAGCAGCGGAGTTTCAGTCCGGGCCCGAAGATGGCGTCCGGCGCGGCGGGTGCTGCGGACGATCCGGCGCAGAGCCGCGGCACGGGGTTCCCGTCCCGGGAACGGCTTCGAGGTCTGGTTCATGGCGCAGGGACCGCTCCGTGGAAGGCCGCCACCGAGGCATCCACCGAGTAGTTCAGGTAGACCGTGACGTCGTTCCGGCTCTCCTCCGGAATCAGGAAGACAAAAATCCCGGTAACCGTCTCACCCGGTTTGGCTTGGACCGGGAAGGCGGCCGTCGCGGGGCCGCTGAGCTCGGTGCAGGGCAGCCGGTCCGGTCCGGCTTCGACAGTGAGCACGGCGTTGCTGAGGTCAACCGGTTCGTTGCTGCCGTTGGCAACGCTGACAGTGAACCGGACCGACGGGCCGCCGATCTCGCCGATCCCGATGGCTTCACCCTCCACGGCTTCCATTGACGCCACCCGTATGTCCAGGCCCCCGGCCTCGCTGGATCCGCCGTCAATGGCCACGGGTTCGGCCACGGGCAGGTCTTGGGCAGCCAGCGATGGGTCTTCCGGTGCAACCGGTTCGGCACCGGGTGCCGGCTGGGTTGCTGCGGTGCCCGGGTCTGCCGTTCCTGCCGGGGCGGGCTCGGCGGCCGGCCCCGACTCGGCAGCCGTCGCGCGCGGTGTCTGGGTGGTTGCCTCGCGGGATGCGGCCACGGCGGGAACGCCGCCGTCATTGCGCACGGCGTTAGCCGCGAAGAAAACGCCCAGGACCACTGCGGCGGCAACTGCCACCGCGAGCACCACACGCCGTCGTCGGTGCCCGGACCCCTCCGGCCGGGAGGAACCGTGCGGGCCGCTGCCCGAATCCGAGCCGTTCATGAGCGTGCCTCCAGCCGGATCATGTCCAGGAACCATTTCGGTGCGGCGAGCGCCAGGTGCAGGAAGTTGAGGATAAAGACAGCGGTGTAGACGGGCACAAAAACCTCCGGCAGTGCGGTGAGCAGGAACAACAGGCAAAGGAAGCCGTAATCGGTGGGGATCAGTACAAGCGAACGGCGCAGGTTTCCCGTGCGCACAGCGGCGGCTTGCCCGGCCCTAAGCGCGTGGCCGGTTTTCAACTGGTCGTTCAGGATCATGGCGAAAAAGGACACATTGGCCACCACCGTGAATCCCAGGGGAACCAGCAGCCAGGCCTGCTCCGGGCCGCCGTCGAGCCTGAACGCCCAGAGTGCCACGGCCAGGTGCAGGCAGGAGAGCTTGATGCTGTCCAGGACGTGGTCCAGCCACTCCCCTGCCAGTGAGCTTCCGCCGCGCAGCCGTGCAACCTGCCCGTCCGCTGAATCGAAGGCGTAGCCCAGGACCAGGCAGAAGCAGATGCCGGCCGCGCTGAGCCAGGACGGTGCAGCCAGGGCCAGGATCAAGATGCCGCTGAAGGTGAACGCCGCGCTGACCGCACTCACGGCATTGGGCGTCATCCCCAGCAGGTGGCACGCGGCGGCCAGGTAGCGTCCGGCCCGGCGGTTGATAAAGAGCGAATACGCCGGGGCTCCCGGCGCGGCCCGTTTCTGGGCAGCCGCCAGGGAGTGCACGGTGGCTGCATATCCCGGGGTCCGGGGTGATGCCCGGTGCGCGGGAGCGGCGGGCGCGTGCGTTCTCTGCGTCACGATGCCGCCACCCCCCTCCGGCGGCGCCGGGAGGGCCGCGGGGGCCCTCCTTCCCCGGCAGCAAGTTCCTGCACCAGGCGTTCATATCCGCGGGATACTTCCGTCCAGTCGTAGCGTGCTGCTTCACGGGTGGACGCCAGGCCGCGTTCGGCTATGGCTGCGGGCGATTCCTCAGCGTCAAGCGCCAGTTTGGCTACGTCTTCGGCCGTCCGGAAGAACCGTCCGGCATCGCCCAGGACCTCGCGGTTGAAGCCGACGTCGAATGCATTGACCGCTGTGCCGGCACCCATGGCCCGCAGCAGGGACGGGTTGGTTCCGCCTACGGAATGCCCGTGCCAATAGACCCGGGCATTGGCGTACAGCTGGTCCAGCAGTTCCTGGTCCCATACACCGCCCAGGAAACGCACCCGGGAGTCGGCAGCGCGCCGGATGGCGGCGGTGTAGCGCTCGGAATAGGGTGCGCTGCCCACTACAACGAGCGGCAGCTCGGACCCGCTGTGCACATACCCCTCCACAATCAGGTGGACATGGTTTTCCGGTTCCATCCGGGCCACCACCAGCTGGTATTGGCCCGGCACAAGGTCCACCTCCGCCAGGCGCCGGCTGCCGGCGCCGCTGATCGCCGGAGCCCCGTACGTCAGCAGGGTGCTGTCAGCGCCGAACTTGTCCCTGTAGTAGTCCTGGATGCCTTGGGCGTCGGCGATCAGGGCATCGGAAAAGCGCACCGCCAGTGCCTCTGCGCCCCGGTAGTACCGCTGGCCCGCCGGCCCCCATTTGGCGCGCTTCCACTCCAACCCGTCCACATGCGTGGCCACCGGGATGCGTGCCGTGCGCAGCAGCGGCAGCCACGGTGAGTTGGCCGCGTTGAAGACTATGGCAGCATCGGGCCGGTGCCGCAGCAGGTGCAGCACGCTGAGGCCGGTGTGCGTCAGGGTCTCCAAGGTGCGCCGGTGGAGTGCCGGCAGATACACCAGCTCCATCCCCAGGTACTCGGTTTCGGACGTGTCGGTCTGGCTGTCGGTACGGCAGTAGACCGTAACCTCGTGCCCGCGTGCCGCAAGGCGTTGTCCCACCTGCTCCACGCAGGTCTCGAATCCGCCGTAGCGGGCCGGCACCCCGCGGGTCCCCACCATTGCGATGCGCAGGCCGGGCTGCACCTGCCGGGCCGGCCCCCTCACAGCCGCCCCCCGGCTGCGGCATCCAGGATTTCCAGGCTCCGGCGCAGCCGGGTACTGGACGTTTGGACTGTGTAGGGGAAGTACACGACTTCCACGCCGACGGCGGCAAAGGACTCCTCCAGTGCCGTTCCGGCCGGGGTACCCCGCCAGTCATCGCCCTTGAAAAAAACATTGAAGCGCAGTTGCTGCCAGGTATCCATTTTGTCCGGCAGGACCTCCGCGACAGCCCGGTCCACACACTGCAGTCCCCGGACAATCTCGAGGCGCTCCGTCAGCGGAATGACCGGAGGCCGGCCCTTGCGGGCCTCGCAGAGTTCATCGGAAACCACTCCGGCTATGAGGTAGTCGCACTGGCTCCTGGCATGGCGGAGGATGTTGAGGTGGCCTATGTGGAACAGGTCGAAAGCGCCTGCGGCGTAGCCTATGCGGATGGCCATGGTTGCCGCCTTCCCAGAGTGGATGAAGTGGATGGAGGGGACTGAGCTCCCGGGGGCCATCAGTAGGACCCCAGAGGTTTGAACATCTGGACAACCGTGCGCCAGAGGATGATCAGGTCGCCGGTGAGTGACCAGTTCTCCACGTAGTACAGGTCCAGCCGGACACTGTCCCGCCAGCTGAGGTTGGACCGGCCGTTGGTTTGCCACATGCCCGTGATCCCCGGCTTGATGTAGAGGCGGCGGTGGACACGGTTGCGGTAGCCATCCACTTCCCGCTGCAGCGGCGGACGCGGTCCCACCAGGGACATATCCCCGATCAGGACGTTCCAGAACTGCGGCAGTTCATCGAGGGAGTAGCGGCGCATCCACGCCCCCACCCGGGTGATCCGCGGATCGTTGCGGATCTTGAACATCAGCCCAGCGCCCTCGTTGCGGTCCAGCAGGCCGACCAAGTCGTCTTCAGCCGTTTCAACCATGGAACGGAACTTCAGCATGAGGAATTTTTTGCCGCCCCGTCCTACCCGTTCCTGGCGGAACAGCGCCGGTCCGGGGCTGTCCCGCTTGACGAGCAGCCCGAGCACGACCATCAACGGAAGCAGGATGATCAGTGCCGCCGCGGAGAGGACAATGTCGAAAACCCGTTTGAGTGCGTGCCTGGCACCGGAGTACTGGGGCAGTTCCACATGCATCAGCGGCAGGCCCTCCACCGGCCGGGAATGGATCCGGGGCCCGGCAACGCTGGTCAGCCCGGTTGTCAGGATCAGCTCCGTTGCCGATTCCTCCAGTTCCCAGCCCAATTCCTGGACATACTGTCCGCCGCCCTTGGTTGGTCCGGCAACTATGACGGCGTCTGCCCCCACCCTTGCCACCGCCCCAACTACGGAGTCCTCGTCCGAAACCACGGGCAGCACCGCACCGTCCACCTGGAAAAAGCTGCGGGGTTTCCCGCTCAGGGCCACGCCCACCACCTTGTAGGCGGACTTCCCGCTGATCTGGTGCACTACGTACCGCACGTCCCGCGGCCGTCCCAGCACCACGACCTTCGACAGATAGTATCCCTGGCGCCTCCTGCGGCTGAGCCACCTTCTCAGGAGCCACCGGGTGCAGATCAGTCCCACGGCACCGACCGGGAAGACCAGGCCGAAGTATCCCCGGGCCACGTCCACCTGGAACACCACAGCGGCGAAGGCAAGGCTGCCGACCAGCATGACGGTGGCGTTCACTACCCGTTTGTACTCGTCCGTGCCGATACCCGTGATTCGGGCATCGCGGCTGCGGTACACGTGCAGGGCCAGCATCCAGGCCAAGCCGATAAGGAGCGAGACCATGAGGTCCCCGGCATAAAAGGGTCCGATCCGGACCGCCGGGGTTTGCCCGCCGAATTGCCAGAGGTGTCCTGCCAGGACCGAGGCCGCCACCACGAGGGCGTCGGAGGCTGCAAGGATACGGCAGTACCGCCGGCTCCAGGCCACTGCTGCGCTTCGCCTGTGGCCGTCCCGGCCGAACACACCCTGGGTGGTAAAGCTGGGGAAAGTGAAGGTGGGTGCGTGGAGAACTTCAGTCCCGGATTCCTGTACTGCCGTCATCTTCCGTCCCCCAAGAACAACCCGCAATTAAGACCTTTGAAATACTGGATTGGCCTCAGCCTAGGAGCGCCAAATGCGGCAGACACGAGTACCTCATACCCGGCCCGGCACGTCTGACGCCGTTGTTTTGGGTCTCACTACTCAGCTTGGGGAGACGAAACTCTTAGACGATGGAAGTATGTATTAACAGCCGAAACAGCAGCCCCACCGGGCACGGTTCCGTCAGGACGGAAAAGGCTGGTGGCGGAGGCACTTCCTACAGCAGCGAACTGCTGCGGTGCCCGGGCTCAAGCGCCCGGTAGGCGGACTCCAGATCCGCCCGGCGGCTAATCCCGAGCTTCACGTAGATGCGGTAGACGTGCCCCTCCACGGTGCGCTGGGAGAGGGTGAAGTGGGCGGCAATGTCCTTGCTGGTTGCCCCGGAGAGCAGCAGTTCCACAATCTCGTGTTCCCGCCGTGTCAGTCGGACCAGGTGCAGGGACGGGCTCAGATATGAGACGGTGACGCCTGCCAGTTCTTCCCTGCGCCGGCGCAGCTGCTGGATCAGGGCACGCTGGCGCCGGAGATTGCCGTGGTTTCCGTAGAAACGGATGGCATGGCCAATGCTCTCCACTGCCACGAGGTATTTCTGCGCGCGGATGGCATCTTCGGCCGCAGCCACCATGCGGTCCGGGTTGCCCGAGGCGACGGCTACGGCGTACGCATGCAGGGCTTCCGCCTCGCCGCCTTCAAAGTCGGCGGTCAGTTCGGCAAGGCGTCCCGCCTGGGCAAGATCGCCCACCGCCAGGCACAGCTCCAGGATGTCCTTTTCGGTGCTGCGCAAGCCTGCTTCCCGTGCCTGCGCAGCGAGCACCGCAAGGTGCCCGGAAGTAGGACCCTCCGTGGATTGGGACGCTTCGGCTGCCGCCGCGTAAGCCTGCGCGGTCAGCCAAAGGTGCACCGGCCCCCGGTAGCGGGACCCTTCGACCTGGGCGGCGAAGCCCGCTGCCGGAGTGCCGTCGGCAACTACGGTGGATGCGTAGCCGGCCAGGCCCAGGGCATAGGGAAGCAGCAGCTCCGGGTCCCTGTCCCGCAGCGCTTCCACGGCAGGCCGCAACCGGCGCAGCCCTTCGTGCAGCCGACCCCGGTGGATTTCAAGGGCCGCTTCAAAAACTCCCAGGGTCCCGCCCAAGCTGATCAGCAGGTGCTGCGGACCAGCGTGCATCCTGGCCAGGAGCTGGTCCAACTGGGCATAACGCCCGGAGTGAAGCAGGGACTGTGCCTGCCGCACGAAAACGAAACCGGAATAGCTCTGCAGTTTACCGTCGGCGGAGTTGAGCAGATTCGCTGCGGACAGGGCGTGTTTCAGGGCGGCACCCACTTCGCCGCACGCGGCCAGAACTTCAGCGTAAAGACCGTGGGCTACCAGCAGCCGTTCTCCGTCCGCGTGGCTGCGGGCTGGAGACTCCTCCTTGACCAGTTCCGCAAGCTGCGTCCGGGCCCGGCTGAAGTCTCCTTCCATCACCAGCGCCGCGACACGCAGGACTTCCGTAGCCGCACGCACCTGTGCGGGCACTGAGCCACCTGCACTTTGCCGCGAAGCTACTTCCGCGGCAGCTGCCAACCACCGGTCGGCCATCAGGGGAAGTTCCGTGCTCCGGCCGCTGGTCTGGCGCAGCAGCAGCGCACCGGTGAAGGAAGCCCGGTGCAGGCTGTCCTGGTCCCATCCCGTGCCGCTGCCTTCCCGGATGCCTTCTGCCAGGTCCTCCAGCCTGGCACGTGCCCAGGAGTAGCTGCCTTGCTGGGCACAGGCGACAGCAAGTTCCACCTCGGCTGCGGTTCGGAACGGCAAAGCATGAACCGCTGCGGCGAAGCGCTGCCCGCGGACGGGGTCGCCGGCACCGTTGGCCATCCGCGCGGCTGACAGCAGTTCTTCCGCCCCCAGGCGTTCACCGCAGTCCAACGCCCACTCGGTGCGGCGGAGGACGGCGCCGGTCTCGTGGTCCGGTTCGGGTCCTGACACCGGGGTGTAGCGGGCGAGCACCCGTGCGCGGATCTCCGCGCTGCGTGCCACCGGCACCAAGCTGCGGATGATCTCTGCGTGCAGGGGCTGCACCAGATGCGCCGACTCGTCACGGTCGGGAAGAATCTCCAGGAGTCCGTCGATCACCAGCGAGCGCACCGCCTCGTCGTCGGCCACCGCCGAGACCACCGCACGCGGCAACCGGCCTGCCAGAGCCACCGTCTCAAGCACATTCCGTTCTGCCGGGGTCCGTGCCGCAAGCATTCCTTTGACCAGGTCCACCAGCGAGGTGTCGACGCAGTCCGGTTCCTGGGTGAGGAACCAGGCCCCGTTGGCCTCCACCAGCCGGCGCTGCCGCTGTGCGCGGCCAAGCAGTTCCTTGACATAGAGCGGGTTGCCCCCGGACATGCGGCTGAGCAGCGTGGAGGAGGCTTGCAGGAGGGGGCCGCCGAGGACGCTGACGCAGAACTCATGGACCGCCTGCCGGGACAACGGTCCCAGGTCGATCCGGGCCAGCAGGCCGTCACGGGCGAGCGACAGCAGCTCATGGATGCGGGGAGCCCGCGCCCGGGAAATCACCATCAAACGCAGTTCACCGGACATGGCCAGCTGGGTCAGCAGGTGGGCACTGGCCTCGTCAATATGCTGGGCGTTGTCCACGACCAGCAGGCTCTGCATGCCGCTGGTCTCAGTCAGCCGCTGGAAATGCGCCCGTACGGTCCTCAGCACTGACAGCGGGGATTCCATCTCCGCCGCCGTGGCCGATCCCAGATAGGTGGACAGGATGCCGTACTGCATGGTGGACAGCACGGGGCTGCCGCAGACGTAGTAGGGCGCCATGATTGAGGCGAGCCGGTCCGCTGCCTGTTCGGCCAGGGAAGACTTTCCGATGCCCTCGGCACCGAGAATGAGAACCCCGCGCAGGCCCGGGTCCAGCAGCCGGCTGGTTACTTCGGCTAGTTCGCGTTCGCGGCCAAACAGCTGCCGGTCGTGCCCCCATAGTGTCATTTCTTTGCCCCTGACTGTTCCGCGATGGTCCGTGCCAGTTCCCGCCTGCTGCCCACATGGAGTTTCGAGTACACCTGATACAGGTGCCCTTCCACCGTCCGGACGGATATGCCCAGTTCCTCGGCGATTTTCTTGTTGCTGGTGCCGGCCGCGGCCTTCCGCGCAATCGAGCGTTCCCGGGCGGTGAGCGCGCCGAGGAATTCGTCGGCCGCCTCGGCGGCCGGATCCGGGGCTGCCACCCGGCGGCTGCGGTGGATGAAACGGACGGTCGCCCGGTCCCCGGCGCCGGAGGCGATACCCAGCGCATGTTCGGAAATTTCCCGGGCCAGCATCACGTGCCCGGAACCGGATGCTATTTCCGAGGCCCGCAGGAGCAGTTGCGCGTCGGCGTTGCCCAAACCCTTGGCGTAGCTTTCACAAAGGGAGGCAAAGTCCCCTTGCTGGTTGGCGGCAACGGCCAGAACGTCGTCCAGGCTTTCAGCATCCCCCAGCCGCATGGCGGTGATTCGGGCCAGCAGCTCGTAGGCGTAGGCACCACGGCGGTGGTCCTGGGCCGCGAGGGAGGAAAACCGGGTGCTGCCCGTTTCCGCTCCCAGCGCAGCCTCGGCCAGGGCGGCGAAGTGGCGGGCTCCCCGGCGTACGGCCCAGGGGCCGCCGTCGGCTGCAGCACGCTGCATCTGCAGGTACTGGCGCGCGGTTTCCGTATGGCCTTCCACCGCGTGGCAATACGCTGCGGCTGCTGCGGCGAGCGGCAGGAATGCTGCCGGTCCGGTGACGGCAAGCTGGTTGACCGTGGCCGTTAGCGCCGGGAGCGCGGCGTCCGGCCGTCCGGCGAAGGCATGCAGCAAACCTTCTGCCAATTCCGTGTAGCTGCCTTCCATACCGGCTGCGGCCGATCTGGCCAGCAGCCGCCCGCATGCCGGGAGGGCGCCCGTCAGCAGATACGTGTGCAGCAGCCGGCCCACCACCCTGGCCCGCGTCCCCGGGCTGATCTGCGCATTTTCCAGCAGCTTTTCCACCTTCCCGGCCAGTTCGACGGCGTCGTCCTGCCGGTTGGTCATCCCCCACGCTTCGCAGCGGAATGCTGCCCGTTGGATACCGAATTCCGGATCCGCGCCCGTGTCCTGCCGGTCGAGCTCGGCCAGGTAGGCGATGTTTTCCTGGAACCGTCCGTGGGCGGAGTGGCATTCCGCCCGGGCTGCGGCGAGTTCACGCCTCAACTCGGCAGTACCGGCAAGGTGCTGGTCGAGTCCCGCCGCTTCCTGCTCTGCCTGGGCGAACATGTCGGTGTGGCGCATCCTGGCGGGTTCGGCGGGGGCATCCGTTGAGCGCGGGTCCCGCAGGCCGGTGGCCTCAATGCACAGCACCCTGCTTTCGGCCAGCAGGAGGCGGACGCGTTCTTCCCGGGAGGGCACCTGCTCACCGCCCCTGAACCGGGCGAGGACCCCCAAAGCTGCACCGTATTCGCCCTGCGCCGTCCTCGCACGGGCCAATTCGACGACGGCGCCGGCGCTGTCACCGGATCCGGCCGCCGCGGTGAGCAGCCGGATTGCCGTTGCGGGGTCCTGTGCCGCAGTGGCCCTGCGTGCTGCGCGTACCGCCAGCTCCGTTGCGGGGATTTCGCCGATGTCCTCAAGCCAGCGTGCAAGCACTACGGGATCAAGGACAAAACCTTCCAGGGAGTTCAGCGAGGGGCCGAGCTCCTCAAAAAGCAACCGCTTCCGCGAAGTGCTCAGCCCGGCCCGGATGGAGCGCTCCAGCACAGGGTTGCTCACCAGCACATCGGGAACAGGGCGGGCATCAAGGCTGACCAGCCGGCGTTCCTGGAGCTCGTCAAGTTCAGTACTGTCCAGCTGTCCCAGCGCCACCGGCAGCGGCAGCGACCCCGCCATGGCCAGCAGCTGCAGCAGCTGTGTCTGTGCAGCGCTCAGTCCGGTGAGGACACCCAGGACCGCGGCGGCAACCCGGCCGCCCCGGATTTCCTCCCCATCGGCGAGTATCCAGGTGCCGTTGTGATGCCTAAGTGCTCCGGCGTCCTCGAAATCGTGCCGGGCCAGTGCCAGCAGGTGGGGATTGCCGCCGGCGTAACCGCACAGCGCTGCCGCGGCCGCCCGGGAAACGGCCCCGCCCAGTAATGAGGCCAGGTAGGCGGCGGCTTCCTGCACGTCCAGAGGTTCCAGGTCAACGCGGGCCAGAATGCCGTCGCGCCACAGCCCCGTGAACTCGCCCGGAGCGGAGCTGAAGTCGCGGAAGGCCACAAGCATTCCGGCGCTGCGGTTCAGCACCATCTGGGTCAGGACCATGGCGGAGAATTCATCCAGGTCCTCGGCGTTGTCCACGGCGAGCAGCACGGGCCGGCCACCGGAACGTTCCCGGACCAGCTGGGTCAGGCCGCGCAGGATCATGACAGGGTGGGTGGACAGTTCCGGTTCCAGGTCCGAGAGCAGGAACGTCAGGGCACCGAACGGGGTCCGGCCGGCGAATTCGGAACCGCGGACCTGGACAACGTACATTTCATCCTGCAGGTGCCGGAGCACGTGCTGCATCACGGCTGTCTTCCCGATGCCGGTGTCTCCCACCAGAACGCAGCCCGTGCCCTGGGCGGTCCCGGAGAGTGCTTTCAGGATTTCCTCCAGCACCGCGGTCCTGCCGACGACGGCGGGCGGGGGCTGGAGGCCGGAACCCGGGTCGGGAGGCGGGCCCTGGACAGGTCCGGTGTGAAGGCGGGTGGAGGTCGGCTGATCATCATGAGGCTGCACTTTGAGACCCGTTCCTGTCGATTCAGGTTCTGCTGTCCAGTAGTTGAAGCCCGGCGTCCGCCGTAGGGGCCGAACACCTGCGCCACTGTTGCGCACCAGAGTAGGAACACGCCTGCAGCGGTACACGAGTAGCGTCCCCTAGTTGCCTTACGTGGTTACTTGGAAATGCGGCCGCATAAAGGTGTCGGCCTACGTGTTCGCGCTCTTCGCACCACCTGTATGGGCAGAAACGGGAGGATAGCGGCCCGGCGTTAGGCTTCCGCGCGTTCCGTCTCCAGGCATTCACGCAGTTCAGCCCGTCCCGAAACGCGGAGTTTCGAGAAGATGCGGCCCAAGTGCCAGTCCACGGTGCGGGGTGAGAGATGCAGCCGTGCGGCCAGGTCCGAGCTGCTCTCCCCCGCTGCGGCTCCCACCGCGAGGGCGCGCTCAAAATCCGACAGCTCCGGCAGCCGATCTGAAACGGAGTTGGCTGCCAGCAGCATCCTGAAGCTCGCGTTTTCGATCCGCCGCGCAGTGCGAAGCACCGTGCGGTCGGCGTGCGCCCGGGCCAGGCGCACCGCCCGGCCCGCCGCTTCATGGGCCAGGAGGTAGTGGCCAAGGCTGTAGGCAGTCCGGGCCGCACGGAGCATACCGAGGCGGTCTGAATCGGCGAGCCCGGCGGCCAGGTCCGAATACATGGCAGCAGCAGCGCCGTTGCACGCGGATGCCGCTGCCCTCAACTCCTCAACCGCGCCGGGGGTTCCTTGAAACGCTGAAACGGCCAGTACCAGCAACTGCAACGCGGATTGGCCGGCAGCCGCCGTGCTGCCGGTATTCACCGTTTCACCGCTGCCTTCTTGAACGCTGCCTTCTTCAACACTGCCGGTATCAACGCTCTCCGGCCCGAAGAACCCGTCCGGAACACCTCGTACGGTGCACAGCCGGCCCAAGGCACCGGCGAGGCCCTCGGCTGAGTCCCTTTGCCAGGTGTCCCGGAGGTCGGGTTCCCGTGCATCTGCTGCCTGTTGTTCCGCCGGTGGCTGGGACGCCGCCAGGTAGGCCCGTGCAGCTTCGGCGTCGTCAAGCAGGACACAGGCGTAGGCCGCGGCCGCGCTCGCCAGCGGGATTATGTCCTGCGTCCTGTTTTCCTCGAGCTGGGCAAGGGAACGCTGCAGATAATCGAGGGCCCTGTCCGCCCTTCCCCCGAGCACCTGCACGACCCCCGCACACAAATCATTGCCGCCGGGCAGCTCAACGCCCTCCGTACCCGCCTCGGTCCGGGCCAGCACGTCCGCTGCCAGCCGCAGCTCGCCGCACCGCAGGAACACGCAAAACAATTCCGAAAGCAGGTCCCTGCGCCGGACGCTGTCCTCAAGGAGCAGGTCCAGGCCTGCCCGGGCCGCTTCGGTAGCCTCAGCCCAGCGGCCGCTGCGGGACAGTTCCACGGCTTCCCGGACCGCGTTCCGGGCCGCTGCCTCTTCGGGAAAAGCGTTTGGCCCGCCGCGAATCCGGCAGGTTGCCTCGGCGACGGCCACCCGGGACCGGATCTCTTTGGCCCGCCCGTGCGGCACCAGCGCTGCTGCAGCTCCAGCGAGCAGCGGGTCCTTCAGACGCAGCGTCCGGACCGGGCCCGAGTCCGCAGCAGCCAGAAGCATGTCTTCCAACCGCTCCACGGCAGCCGGATCGGCAACGTCCAGGATCACGGGCGCGGGCAGCCCGCCGGAAACCGCCAGTACATCCACGGCATACCTTTCGGCCGGGGAAAGGCCGCGGATTTCCGTTTCCACCCGTTCGGCCAGGGCACCCGCGTAGGACACGGCTCCGGTCCAGACCCAGGTACCCCTGCGGCGGCGCACCGTCGCGGCCTGCACTTGTTCCTGGAAGAACAACGTGGCCAGCAGCGGATTCCCCCGGGTCCGTTGCTGGACTTCCGCCACCAAGCGGCTGGATACCGGGCCGGCGGACAAGTCTTCCAGCAAGGTCCGCGTCCCGGCCGTTGGCAGCGGGCACAGGTCTTCCTTGTGGACGGAGCCGTCTGCCGACCAGCGTACAAACTCCTCCGGGCACGCGGAGAAGTCCCTGACTGTTGCCAGCATGAGGGTGTATCCGGCACGGCAGAGCTGGAGGAGGACGGCAGTGGTGGACACGTCCAGGTCCTCTGCGTTCTCGATTGCCAGTACCAGGCGCCGTCCCCCGGCTTTTTCCGCCAACACTCCGCGGACGAACTGCAGGACAAACACCGGATTGGACAACGCCTCGGGCGGAAGCTCGCTGAGCAGCCAGAACAGACCGCCGAACGGTTTCCCTGACCAGGCAGCGGCCCCCCGCAGGCGCAGCACGGAAAATTCCCCGCCCAGTGCGCCAAGGATGTGGGCCATCACAGTGGATTTACCGGTTCCGTCAGCGCCGGAAATGACCACGCTCATGCCTTGATTGAGCGCATCCAGTGCGGAGGCTGCACTGCTTTGCACCTGTGCCAGGGGCGGCGGCTGGAGGTGATGTGCCGGTGCGGACAGGGGGTTTTGGTCGCTAGGGCGGGCCAGGCCTGGGCCGGCAACATCCATCGAATGGCTCCATCTGTCCACCGGGTTGCATGCACCAGTGCGCTCAGAATATCGGGTGCTGTCTACCAGCTAGGGGGAAGGAGCCGGCGGCGGCTGGGGGGACGCCCCGGTCTCAGAGGGCATCGACGCCGCCGGCTCCGTTTGTGGGACCCGAAGTCCGGGTACGGCTGCACGGGGCCCTGCGGTTATCCTCCACAACCCCCGTCGGAGAAAACCTTCAGAGCCTCGAATTGCACCGCTGCACCCTCGAACCTCAAGTAACGCTCATAACGCTACGAACCCCGGAAACGCTTTGCCCGAGTAAAACCTACTGGTGTTTGGTGGGCAAACTACTCGCCGCGCGGCGGCGGCTTCCAGCCCGCGGCGGGGTTGCGCAAGGACGGGAACCTGGCTTTGAGCTCATCGCGCCGGCTGATCCCCAGTTTTTCGTACGTACGGTATATGTGCCCTTCCACGGTCCGCACGGAGAGATCCAGCTGGCCGGCTATCTCTGCGTTGCGGTAGCCAGCGGCAACCAGTTCGGCAACATCGTGTTCCCTGCGGGTCAACCCGGGCAGGGAGGAATGTCCGTTCCCACCCTGTTTTCCGACCAGCCGCTGGATGCGGTTCAGAACCGCACGGTCAGAACCTTTCCGTGCCAGCCGCAGCGCTTCGAGCGTGCACTGCCGGGCCAGCAGCAGGTCCATTTCAGGTTCCCGGCTGGTCGCCAGCGCCGCCAGTGCGTTAACGTCCTGGTCCAGAACGGCACGGGCGACTCGGTTAACCACCGGCGCCTGCGGTCCCTCGAAACCTTCGGTAATCTTCAGCAGCCGGCCTGCGTCGGAAAAGTCGCCCAGCCGCATGGCGAGGTGGCGCAGGGTGAATTCAATGGCGGTGAAGGAGGACTCCCGAGCGGCGGCGGCCTGCGCCCGCAGGCTCCGGGCGGCAGCGTCGTCCGAGTCCTTGGCCAGTTTTGCTGCGCTGAGGATGCCGGCGGCGAGTACCTGGTACTGCCGGGGACCGTGCGACTGCACCTGTTCAGCCGCTTGCTGCAACCTGCCCGCCTGTTCGCGCTGGCCCAGGCTGGCTGCGGCAAAGGAGCCAAGTCCAAGCGCGAGGGCAAGCACGCCTTCGGGATCGTTAGCTGCCTCTGCTTCCTCGACCGCCGCCGCAAAATGCCGTGCGGCGTCTTCCATGGCGCTGGAGCGCAGGCTGCACAGTCCCAGCGCGAAATCAGCCATCCCGCCGGAATGCAGCAGCGACCGCTGCGCCGCGGAGCCGGCGGTCCCCACGCACCGATGCACCTCTTCCCACTGCCCAAGCCAGACCAGGATGGTGAGGTGCCGGTGCAGTACAAACGGGTAATAAGGAAGCAAGCCGGAGCCTTCCCGCTGCAGCAGCGCCATGGCCGCACTGCTGTGGGTCAAGGCTGTTGCAGCGCGGCCAGTAGCCACCAGCACCTCCGCCAGGAGGGCTTCGGCGAAGAGTACGGCCTCGGCATCCTCCGCGGCCCGAGCCCGCAAGTCCACGAGTTCGGACTCGGCCCGGACATATTCCCCCTCCCGGACCGCTTCCAACACCAGGAGCATTTCCGGACCGCCGCGGGCCCGCGCCACAGCCCCTGGCGGCTCCACCGCCGATAAACGTGCGATCGCCTGGCGCCACGCAACGGAAAGCGGCCGCACCCATGCGTTATCCCCGCCTGTCCGCATGGCCAGCTGGGCATGCACCACTACCGCTTGCTTGGCTGTGCGCAGGTCCGGCGCTTCCTCGAGGGTGCCCTTAGCTGCGGCTGCGGCAGCTTCATATTCACCCAGCTGCAGAAGTGCCCGCGCTTCCTGCAACCGGGCCGGGACCAGGGTGCCGCCGTCGGGCACGGCAGATGCTGCCCGAAGGGCGAGCCGCGGGTCGGACCGGTTATTCGCTGCTTCGGCCGCACGCAGCAACCCGGCCGCAGGGACTTCGGTTCCCAGGGACAGGGACCAAGCCACCCAGCGCAGCAGGCTTTCCTCCCCGGTTCCCGGCACCTGGCCGTCGAGCTTCCCCAGCAGGCGCGCACTGCGTGCTGCCGGGACCAGTTTCCGTATTGCTTCCCCGTAGATCGGGTGCAGGGGACGCAGCGACTGCGCGTTCCCCGCATCCCCGCATACCTGGATCAACAGAGCTGCGGCCAACCGGTCTATGGAGCGGTGCATGCCCAACCGGAAGGCTGCCGCCAGGTCGAACGGTTCCGCAAGGCAGATCGTTTCCAGCGCCGAGCGGTCCTCCGGGTCCAGTGCCCTCAGCCGGCCCTTGACCAAGTCCGTCACACGGCCACCCACCGGCACTTCGGCCTCGGACACCACCCAGATACCGTGCCGCTGGACCAGGAAACCACTCCGGATCGCCTCCTCGATCAAGGCGAGGAGGTACACGGGGTTACCGCCGGTGAGCCGGGACAGCTCAACGGATGCAGTGGTGGCAACCTGCCCCGGAAGTTCCTGCTCACACAGCGTGTGGACCTCATCCTCGGTGAGGGGAAGCAACCGGTGGCGGGTGAGCTGGCCGTCCCACATGTGCGGCAGGGTCCCGGCAACGTCTGCGAAAGTGCGGGTAAGGACCAGCAGCCTGATCTGTGCGGCGTCGAGCAGTTGGGACAGCAGGTCAAGGGTCGGCTGGTCCATCTCGTGGGCGTCGTCCACTATGAGCAGGGGGGCGGCCGGGCTGCCGGCCGGTTCTGCGGCGTGCTCGCCAATACCCAGTTTGCCCATGATTGCGCGCATCACGGCCAGCGCCGATCCTGTTTGCTCCGGAGCAATGTCGGGTAAAAGCGCCGCCAGGGCTCCGTAGGGCACCGCGGTCAACGCGGGGCTGGCGTACACCCAGTGCACGGGCATAGCGGTTTCCAGTTCTTGGGCGGCGGCCGCCGCCACAGCGGTCTTGCCCAGGCCCGCTTCGGCTGCAATGACCGCCCCGTGGCCGCCGGGGCGGCGAAGGCTTTCAAGCACGCCGGAAAGGACATCGTCCCTGCCCGCCAGTGCCCGCGGGTTCGACCCGATCATGCGATATCCCCCGTTCCTAGGCCAGTACCTCGGCCAGCTCCGCGCGTCCGGAGACGTGGAGCTTCGCAAAAATCTTTCCCAGGTGCCACTCGATGGTGCGAGGCGACAGGTTCAGTTCCCGGGCTATTTGCGAGGTGGTGGCCATCGTAACGGCACGATGCGCAAGATCTGCTTCAAATTCACTTAATTCGGCCAGCGTTTCTGCCCGCCCGCCGATGTGCTTCATCCGCCGCAGGCTCAGGTTCACCAAGCCCCGGGCCGTCCTGGCCAGTCCGCGTTCATCTCCTCCCGGGGCGGCAGCCAGCAGCTCCGAGGCGGCGCTGGCCGCGTCCCGGCACAGCAGGTGCTGGCCCAGGGCGGTAAAGCCCCTTGCCGCGTCAACCAGCAATGCCGGGTCATCCTTGAGCAGGCCGGCTGCGTACAGCGACAACGATTCCGCGAACCTGCCCTGCGAGCTGTCGGCCGTTTCCAGCATTTGCCCGGCTGCGGCCTTGTCTTTTGCCCGGACTGCTGCTGACAGGAACAGCAGCGCGGGCGCGGCGCACCCTGTGTCCAGGGCCGAAACCGCCGCTTCGCGCAGCAACCGGCAGCGGCTATCCGGGTCCGGTTCTTCCGCCAGGATCGCGAAGTACTTCCTCTGGAACCCCCGGAAATACGGTTCCCGGAACCGGGTTGTCCCGGCATTGAGCGGTGTGCCTGCCGCCGCCCGGCCCTGCTGGACACGGACGTAGCCCGCGAGGATGCGGGCCAGTGGGAGCATCTCCTGCGGATCGTGGACTTCCAATTGTCCGATACCGCCGGTGAGCGCCTCCCGCGCAGCGCCGTCCTGCCCCTGCCATACCGCGAGCACCGATACAGCCAGCTCGCCTGCGCTGCCCTGATAGGACGGCCGGACGCCGGTGTCGTCGAAGAGCTTTACGAACTCCGCGCCGCGCTCGAGTTCTCCGGCGAGGATGTACGTGTCGAATACCCTGGTACATATTTCCTCCACATTTCCGGCGCCCCCGCTGCCTGCACCCGGCGCGTAGTCAGCAGGCCTGCCCATAGCGGCCAGGGCGGCCATCGCGTCGCTGCCCCGGCCTGCCAGGGCAAGCGCGTTGGCGTGCAGGGCACGGGCATGGGTGCGGATGCCGTGGCTCAACCGCAGGTCACGGGTCAGCGATGCCAAGCCGTCCGGCACGGCCGATACGTTTCCGCTGTCAAGTACCAGTGCGCTGCGGGCAATAACCAGCGCCGCAGCAGCTTCAGGCCCGTCGCCCTGAGGCGGTCCGGAGATTTGGACGCCGGCCAGTACGGCATCCGGATCTGGCGCGTTAAACCGCGCCAGTGCATAGGCGTACTCCGTCATCAGCGGCACGTAGCTGTCCCTGTCCCCGGGGTCCGGCCGGTGCTCCCCGACTGCACGGACCACCCCCTCAAAGTCCCCCGTGGCCCGGAGCGCTCGGACTTCTTCGAGGACCAACCCCTGTGTCCGTTCACCGGCCGCCGTTCGGGACAGCAGCAGTGCCGTGGCCGGGTCGCTCCGCCCGTTTGCTGCTGCAGCCGCCGCCTGCAGGACGGCGGCCGGGCCGGGAGATCCCCCACAGGAGATGGCCCAACCCACAAAGGCAACCAGTTCCGGCGGAGCCAAGCTGCCCTGGTCCACCAAAACGGACACGTCATCCCACAGCTCCCGCCGCCGCCCGGGAAGCATGGTCGCTGCGATGACTGTGCCCACACTTCCGCCGGCAAACCGCACAGCGGCCCCGGCGTCTTCGACCCGGATCAGCTGGCGCTCCTCGAGGGAATCGACAACGCCGGCGGGCACCAGTTCGAGGACGGTGGGCAGGGGAAGGCTGCGTGCAAGGGCCAGGACCTCCACGAGCCGGCGTTCCTGCGGGGCCAGCCGGTCCAGCATCGCGTCCACCACTTCTCCCACGTCCCCGGTGCGGACAAAGGAACCCGTCCTGACCCATACGGGACCCCGGCGCACCAAGGTCCCGGAGCGGACCTGTGCTTCGGTCATGAGCCGGATGAAACGGGGGCTGCCCTCTGTTTCGTGCCACATGGTACCGGCGGCAAGGGAGGAGACGGCGCCACCGAGGATCTGCTGCATCAGCTGACGGGTCTGCCGCTCGGACAATGGCTCCAGGGCTATCCTTGCCAACAGTCCTTCGCTCCACAGGTCCATCAATTCGAACCCTGACTCCCAATGTGCGGATGCCGCTGCGACCACCGCTACGCTGCCGCGGCGGAGCAGTTGCGCAAGCACCATGCTTGAGAAGCGGTCCAGCCGGTCTGCATTGTCCACGGCAAGGAGTATCCGCCGGCCGCCCGAGCCCGCTGCCAGGGATGAGTCCAGCTCGCGGAGCAGCTGCAACGGGCTGCTGACCGCTGCTTCGGGAAGCCCGCCGATCAGAAACGCCAATGCGCCGTAGGGGGTATGCGAGGAAATCGGAGTTCCCCTGACGTACAGGGTGTGGAAGTCTTCCCTCAGCCGCTCAGAAACCGCTTGGAGGACAGCAGTCTTACCGAAACCCGCCCCGCCCAGGACCAGTGCTCCGCGGCCTTCGACCACCGCCGTGCATATTGCGTCGAGGGCGTCGGCACGGCCAACCAGATCGTCAACAGCCGACGCATTCTTCATCGCTCAAGCCACGCCCCCCAAAAACGCACGCAGTACCCGGACCATGGTCCCCAATACTGCAGCTGTCGGTAGCTACTGGTCAGTAGAGGCGAGCATACGCGCGGCCCTCCACCCCGTCCAGTACATACAAAGACATGAACCAGGGAAGGTCCGCGAGGCGCTTATTCCATGGCGACAGGGCGGCGCGAGGTGTACCCTGCCCAGGCCCATACCGGCAGGGCCGTGGCCGTGAGGAAAAGCCACATGTAAAAGGGACCGACGCCGGGATGGGGGTGGCCCAGTCTCGGAGGCCTCCCGACGTCGGCCCCGTATTGGGAGCCCTTAAGGCTGCTTCCATTTTAGGCCCGGCACCGGAAGCGAAACAATGGTTCGGGCCGGTCCGGGGCGCTGGAAAACTACCCCAATCCCAGGACGCTGCTACCTAGGGCCGCCATGGGAAGGAACCCTTAGGAAACAGCGCCGTGGAACTTCTGCTGGGCTGCGAGAAGCCCGTCAGCCAGGAGCATTTCCACCGCATCAGCGGCGTCTCCCACCAGGAACGGCAGTTCCTTGGCTTCGGCGCCGGAGAAGTCCTTCAGCACGTAGTCCGCGGTATCCATCCGGCCCGGCGGTCGCCCGACGCCTACGCGTACCCGCAGGTAGTCCTTGGTGCCCAGGGCCCGGCTAATGTCCCGCAGGCCGTTGTGTCCGCCCTCGCCTCCGCCGAGCTTGAGCTTGACGGTATTGAAGGGGATGTCGATTTCGTCATGGACGGCGACTACATGTCCGGGATCAATGTCGTAGAACCGGGCCAGGGCGGACACCGGTCCGCCGGACAGATTCATATAGGTCAGTGGCTTGGCCAAGACCACCCGGGGGCCGCCCAGGCTGATCCTGCCCTCCAGGACAGCGGCTCGGGTTTTATGGGACTTGAACTTCCCGCCCATGCGCGACGCGAGTTCATCCACGACCATGTTGCCGATATTGTGCCGGTTACGGCTGTAGCCGGGCCCGGGGTTCCCGAGCCCGGCTACAAGCCAGGTGTTGCTGTTCACTGCGGGTACTGCTCCTTCACTGAGAACCGGACGGCTCCGTTACGGGGAGCAGGCCCCGGAAGTGGGTTACGCTTCGGCGCCGACTTCAGCGGCTGCAATGGCAACCTCTTCGTCAGACGGGGTGCCCAGGTCCTGGACGGTGGACTCGGAAACGTTGATGACCATGGTTTCGGGATCCAGCAGCAGCTCGACGCCGGCCGGCAGCTCCAGGTCCTTGGCGTAGATGTGCTCGCCGGCGGTGCGGCCTTCAATGTTGACCACGATGGTCTCCGGCAGCGAGGTGGCATCTGCGGCAACCAGGACCGTGTTGGCTTCCTGGTTGTATACAGCGGTGCCCGGAGCCAGTTCGCCTTCAACGTGGACGTTGACCTCTACCTCGACCTTTTCGCCCTTGCGGACGGTCAGCAGGTCGATGTGCTCGATGATCTGCTTGATCGGGTCGCGCTGGATATCCTTGGCCAGGGCCAGGTGGGACTCGCCGTCGACGTCGATCTCCAGCAGGGCGTTGGAGGTGCGGACAGCCAGCGTGGTGGCCTTGGCCGGCAGCAGGATGTGCATGACATCGGCACCGTGTCCGTAAATGACTGCGGGGATCTGGCCGGCGGCGCGGGCCTTGCGGGCTGCACCCTTGCCGAAATCGGTGCGGGTGGTTCCTGCGAGCTTCTGCTCAGACATTGCTAACTCCTGTAAGTGGTGTTCCGTGGGTGCCGTGTCGGCTTTCCATGGGCGTAGGCGCCGGTTTCGGAACAGTGCACCGTACGGACCGGATCGGTCCCGTGTACGGCCAGAAGTTGCCAGCCACCGTCGATAACGGAGTCCGCCCGGATCATTCCGGGCCGCTCCCTCGCCTAGGCATCGGGGTTAATGCTACCAGCACAAGGACGCCCGCCCGAACCGAAGTCCGGGCGGGCGCCCTTGTGCGCGGAAAGGGATCCGCTTAGACCTTGCCGTCGAACAGGCTGGTGACCGAGCCGTCTTCGAAGACTTCCCGGATGGCCCGGGCGATCATCGGGGCAATCGAGAGTACCGTCAGCTGCTCGAACCGCTTGGCTGCCGGAATGGGCAGCGTGTTGGTGACCACCACTTCGCGGGCACCGGATTCGGCCAGGGTCCGGGAAGCGGGATCGGACAGCACCGCGTGCGTGGCTGCGATGATGACGTCCTTGGCGCCGGCTTCCTTCAGGACGCGCACGGCGCCGGCGATGGTTCCGCCGGTGTCGATCATGTCATCGATCAGCACGCAGGTGCGGCCTTCAATCTGGCCCACAACCTGCTTGGACACAGCTTGGTTGGGCACCGTGAGGTCGCGGCTCTTATGCACGAAGGCCAGCGGCGCGCCGCCAAGGCGTTCGGCCCACTGCTCTGCCACGCGGACGCGGCCGGTATCCGGGGATACGACCGTGACGTTGGAGGCATCCACCCGGGTGCGGATGTAATCGGCCAGCAGCGGGATGGCCATCAGGTGGTCCACCGGGCCGTCGAAGAAGCCCTGGATCTGCGCGGTGTGCAGGTCAACGCTCATGATCCGGTCCGCGCCGGCGGTCTTGTACAGATCGGCAATCAGGCGTGCGGAGATGGGCTCGCGGCCGCGGCCCTTCTTGTCCTGCCGGGCGTACGGGTAGAACGGGGAAACCACGGTGATGCGCTGGGCGGAAGCCCGCTTGAGCGCATCGATCATGATCAGCTGTTCCATCAGCCAGTTGTTCAGCGGGGCCGGATGCGCCTGGATGACGAAGGCATCGGTGCCGCGGACGCTTTCATTGGGACGGACGTAGATCTCACCGTTCGCGAAGTCGTATGCGGCCAGCGGCAGCAGCTCCGTATCCAGGCAGCGTGCTATCTCCTCTGCCAGCTCTGGATGGGCACGTCCTGTGGCAAGGACGAGCTTCTTTTCACCCTTGGAGGTGATTTCGCTGCTCATTCGTGGTCGCTTTCTCGCGTGGGGTTACCTGTGGGGGAAGAAGCTGAAAGGGCCGCTGCGGCGGCGTCGGCGGCGGCAGTGCCGGCCCGGTGTTCCGCGACCCAGCCGTCCAAGTTGCGCTGCGGGGCGACGTTGATGGCCAGGGCACCTGCCGGGACGTCCTTGCGGACCACCGTTCCGGCTCCACTGTACGCCCCGTCGCCCACCGTGACGGGAGCCACATACATGTTGTCGCTGCCCATTCGGACGTGCGAACCGATGGTCGTGTGGTGCTTGTTTACGCCGTCGTAGTTGACGAAAACGGACGCTGCGCCGATGTTGGACTGCTCGCCGATAGTGGCATCACCCACATAGGAAAGGTGCGGAACCTTCGAACCTGCACCGATATTGGCGTTCTTGGTTTCCACGAACGTCCCGATTTTGCCCTTGGCGCCCAGCACGGTTCCCGGACGCAGATAAGCGAAGGGCCCGACGGCGGCTCCGGCACCGAGGACGGCATCACTGCCGTGCGTGCGGACCACCGAGGCACCCTCCCCCACCTGGACGTTCGTCAGGGTGGAGTCCGGACCGACGACGGCGTCCCGGGCAACGCTGGTGGTTCCGTGCAGCTGCGTGCCGGGCAGGATGGTGACGTCTTCGGCCAGGGTGACGGTGGAATCTATCCACGTGGTGGCCGGGTCGGCAATGCTGACGCCGGCCCGCATCCACCGCTCCAGGACGCGCCGGTTATGTTCGGCATTGAGGGCGGCGAGCTGGACCCGGTCGTTGGCGCCTTCGACCTGCCACTGGTCCTCCGTCGCCATGGCCGCGATCCGGCCGCCGGCGTCCCGGGCAATGGCCAGCACATCGGTCAGGTACATCTCACCCTGGGAGTTCTGCGTGGTGACCGATTCCAGCGCGCGGCGCAGCGCGGCGGCGTCGAAAGCGTAGATGCCGGAGTTGATCTCATTCACTGCACGCTGTGCGTCGGTGGCATCCTTGTGTTCCACGATGCCGGTGACTGTGCCGTCTTCGGCGCGCAGCACCCGTCCGTAGCCGGAGGGGTCGGCCAGCTTGGCGGTCAGCACGGTCACGGCGTTGCCGTCCGTCTCGTGCACGGCTACGAGGCGGCGGAGGGTGTCCGCTTCCAGCAGGGGTGCGTCACCGTAGGTGACCACCACCGTGCCGTCCAGCTCACTGACCGCATCCAGCGCGGAGACGGCCACCTGGACCGCACGGCCGGTGCCGGGAACATCGTCCTGGTCCACAATCACGGCGTCCGGTACATGCTCGGCGGCATGGGCCGAAACCAGGTCGCGTTCGTGGCGCACAACCACGGCCAGGAACCGCGGGTGCAGCGCTTCGGCGGCTGACAGTGCGTGGCCGAGCATCGAGATTCCGCCGACGGTGTGGAGGATCTTCGGGGTCCGGGACTTCATCCGCGTCCCGGAACCGGCAGCAAGGACAATAACCGCAGCCAAACCCTCCGCAGAATTCCCGTTGGTCCGGACATCGTTGGTGGTCACGAGATGGCGCTCCTTGGTGGTACGGCCGGTATGTATCAACAGCGCGGCAACCCCGGGAACATCCCGGAGGCACGCCGCACAGTGTTCCGCCCATAGGATTCGAACCTATACTCCACGGCTCCAAAGGCCGGGGTGCTGCCATTACACCAGGGCGGATCTTGTGCCTGGCTAGCCACGCACACAAGAGTTTAGTCTGCCACGGGAGCCGATGCGTTCGCGAGTTGGCCGCAGGACGCCGCCGGCGGATGGGTAGACTGGAGCGGTGGTAAAGACTTCCGCCGGCGTTACACGCCTGCGTATGACCGGTGTCCAGCGCCGTGCCCAGCTGATCGAAGTGGCACGCAGCCTCTTTGCGCTGCGCGGACTCGACGGCGCAACCATCGAGGAGATCGCGGCCGCGGCCGGTGTGTCCAAACCGGTGGTTTATGAACATTTTGGGTCAAAGGAGGGTCTCTACACCGAAGTGGTGGAGGCCGAGTTCAACCGCCTGCTCGTTGCCGTTACCGAGTCCTTGAATGCGTCCGCGGGCCCCCGTGTCCTGCTGGAGCGGGCCGCCTACGCACTGCTGGACTACATCGAGAACCACACCGACGGCTTCCGGATCCTCACCCGGGACGCCCCGCCGTCGCAGCCGGACGGCACCTTCTCCACCCTGCTCTCCCGTATTGCCCGGGACGTGGAGCACATTTTGTCCAAGGAGTTCGGCAGCCGCGGCCTCAGCGCCGAAGTGGGCGGCATGTATGCGCAGATGCTGGTGGGAATGGTCGCCATGACCGGCCAGTGGTGGCTGGATTCCCGCACCCCCGACAAAGCCACGGTGGCGGCACACCTGGTCAATCTGGCCTGGAACGGGCTGACAGGCCTGCAGAAGGAACCGCAGCTCACGGGCATGGCGGGCGGGGCACCGTCCGTCGCTTCCACCGGCAGCGCAGACAGCTCCCCCGCCGTCCTCCGCCTTTCCGCCGTACTGGTCTCCGACGACGACGGCCGCATCCTCCTGGTCCGCAAGCGCGGCACCTCGCGCTTTATGCAGCCCGGCGGCAAGCTGGAGCCCGGGGAGTCTTTCGTGCAGGCCGCTGCCCGCGAAATGGGCGAGGAACTCGGGGTGCAGGCCGCCCCGGCAGACCTGACGGACCTTGGCCGCTGGTACGGCCCGGCCGCCAACGAGGAAAACACCTTCATTGACGCCGGGCTGTTCGCGTGGACCGTCCCGGCCGGCGTCGAACCGGCCGCCGCGGCGGAGATCGAGGAAATCCTCTGGCTGGCCCCGGCCGCCGCGGCGCAGCGCACTGACCTGTCTCCGCTGCTGGCCGAACACATCCTGCCCCGCATGCTGGGCTGAGCGCCCTCGTGAGCGTGCTCCAGAGCCGCTGGGGCTGAGCCGCTTGCGCCTGAGTTGCCCGGGTTCCCTACTCGAGGAGCTCCGAGGCCTCCAGCCACTGCATTTCCAGTTCTTCCTGCTCGGCGGCAACGGCCTGCAGCTTGGCATTGAGCCCGCCGATCAGCTCAAAGTCCGCGCCGCCGGACTGCTGCGTGGCCTCATTCATCTGCGCGTTGATCTTTTCCGCCTGCGCGGTCAGCTTGCTGAGCTGGCGCTCGATCCGGGCCAGGTCCTTCTTCGCCGCCCGCTTCTCGGCTTCGCTGGCACCCGAGCCGGCCAGCGCCGTCGTCGTTCCGCTTCCGCCCGTTGATCCTCCGGGGCGGGATGCTCCGGCGGCAGCGGCACGGGCCGCCTGCGAGGACCCGCGGGCAGCCGTGGACGCCGAGGAGTTCGCGGCCAGTGTTTCGTTGCGCAGTTCCAGGTACTGGTCGACGCCGCCGGGCAGGCCGCGCAGCTTCCCGTCGCCCAGCAGTGCCATCTGGTGGTCGGTGACCCGTTCCAGGAGGTACCGGTCGTGGGAGACCACCACGAGGGTGCCGGGCCAGCCGTCCAGTACGTCCTCGACAGCGGCCAAGGTGTCGGTGTCCAGGTCATTGGTGGGCTCATCCAGCATCAGGACGTTCGGTTCACCCACCAGCAGGCGCAGCAGCTGCAGCCGCCGCCGTTCACCGCCGGAAAGTTCCCGGACAGGTGTCCACTGCCGTTGGGCACTGAAGCCCAGCTGCTCTACAAGCTGGCCGGCGGACAGTTCGCGGCCGCCCACGTTGAAGACCCGCTTCTCGTTTTCGATGACCTCGATGACCCGCTGGTCCGCCACCTCGTCCAGTTCCTTCACTTCCTGGGTCAGGACGGCGGTCTGCACGGTCTTTCCGCGCTTGAGCCGCCCGGCTGTGGGTTCGATCTCCCCGTTGAGCAGGCGCAGCAGGGTGGTCTTCCCGGCGCCGTTCACACCCACCAGGCCCAGCCGCTCACCCGGCGCCAGGCGCAGTGTGATGTTCCGGAACAGGTCAGTGTTTCCCAGCGTCAGGGACACGTTTTCCAGGTCCAGGACATCCTTGCCCAGCCGGGCGGTGGCCATCTTGTTCAGGGACAGCGTGTCGCGGGGTTCGGGCACGTCCTCGATCAGGTTGTTTGCGGCCTCGATGCGGAACTTCGGTTTGGCCGTGCGGGCGGGCGCGCCGCGCCGCAGCCAGGCCAGTTCCTTCTTGACCAGCTGCTGGCGCTTGTTCTCCACGACGGACGCCATCCGGTCGCGCTCGGCGCGGGCCAGCACGTACGCTGCGTAGCCGCCGTCGAACGGATCCACCACGGCGTCGTGGACCTCCCAGGTGCGCGTACAGATTTCGTCCAGGAACCAGCGGTCGTGGGTGACGACCAGCAGGCCGCCGTCGGTGGGACGCCAGCGCTGCTTCAGGTGCCTGGCCAGCCAGGCCACGCCCTCGACGTCGAGGTGGTTGGTGGGCTCGTCGAGCATAATCACGTCGTCGTCGCCGGTCAGCAGCTTCGCCAGCGCTACCCGGCGCTTCTGCCCGCCGGAAAGCGAGGAGACCTGCGCGTTCCAGTCCACTTCCTGCACGAGGCCGCTCATCACGTCGCGGATCCGCGCGTTGGATGCCCATTCGTAGTCTGCGGCATCGCCGACAATGGCCTGCCCTACCGTGAGGTCCCCGTCCAGTACGTCGGTCTGGTCCAGGTAGCCCACGGTGACGTCGCGGCGGCGGGTGACGCGGCCGTCGTCGGGGGTCTGCCGTTCGGCCAGCAGGCTCATCAGGGTGGACTTGCCGTCGCCGTTGCGGCCGACCATCCCGATCCGGTCGCCTTCCTCGAGGCCGAGCGATACCCCGTCGAGGATGGTGCGCGTGCCAAAGGAGATGCTGAGGTTTTCAGCGCCAAGCAGGTGTGCCAATCGGTACTACTTTCTGTGCGTGGGTGTTGCGGCGGAATCCGGGTCCGGTTCCGGCAGGACAACGGCGCCCGGTGCCGGTCCGTAGACGGCTATGGCTGCGTGGCCCCCGCCGCGCAGCGCCTCGGCCAGTGCGGCCGCATGGGCCTCTGAGGATGCGAGGAAGGCTAGGGTGGGGCCGGAACCGGAGACCATGCCGGCCAGGGCGCCGTTGCCGGCACCGGCCGCAAGGACGGATTCCAGCCCGGGTGCCAGTTCCAGTGCGGCGGGTTGCAGGTCATTGACTAGAACGCCGGCCAGGCCGGCAGTGTTCCCGGCAGCCAGGGCGCCCAGGATCCGCGGGTCCACCTCCGCGGGTTCGGCAACCTTGGCATCGGCCCGGAGCGCGTCCAAGGCCGCAAAGACCTGCGGGGTGGAAAGACCGTAGGCAGCCGGCACCAGGACCCAGTGCAGCGGCTGCGGTGCGGGCACCGGGGTCAGCCGGTCCCCCACGCCCAGGCCGGCAGCGGCACCGCCCATCAAGGCGAACGGCACATCCGCGCCGAGGCCCGCGGCCAGCTCCGAAAGCTCACCGGTTCCCAGCCCGGCCTGCCACAGTTCGTTGCAGGCCACCAGGGCCGCAGCGGCATCGGCCGACCCTCCGCCCATGCCGCCGGCCACGGGGACCCGCTTGGCAATGTGCAGGTGTACCCCGGCCGAGGCCCGGCCGGCCCGGGCTGCTACTGCGCGGGCGGCCCGGGCGGCGAGGTTGCTGCCGTCCAGCGGAATGCCGGCCACGGGCACGCGGTTGTCGGGATCACTGACGGTCAGCCGGATTTCATCGCCTGCCAGCTCCGTAGCGGTGACTTCCTCGAAGAGGGACACGGCCAGGTACAAGCTGGCTACGCCGTGGTAGCCGTCCGCCCGCTGCGGGCCGACCTTCAGGGAGACGTTGATCTTGCCGGGGGTCCGGACACGGACGGAAGCCGGTGCGCTCATGTTTTCTGCATCTCTTCCCTCAGGCAACCAGCGGTTTCGCGGCCTCGGCAATACGCGCGAACGCCGCGATGTCCAGGACTTCGCCCCGGGCACTCGGATCCACGCCCGCGGCGCGCAACGCCTTCTCTGCTTCGGCCGGGCTGCCTGCCCAGCCGGCAAGTGCGGCACGCAGCGTCTTGCGGCGCTGCGCGAAGGCTGCGTCGATCACGGCAAAGACCTCTTCGCGGCTCGCGCGGGTCTGCGGCGGTTCGTGCCGGGTGAACCCAACCAGGCCCGAGGCGATCTTCGGCGCCGGCCAGAAGACATTCATGCCGATGACGCCGGCCTTGCGCATGGTGGCGTACCACGCGGCCTTGACCGAGGGCACACCGTAGGTCTTGGAGCCGGGGGCGGCCGCCATCCGGTCTGCCACTTCGTCCTGGACCATCACCAGCCCGTGCTGGAGGGAGGGGAAGTGTTCGAGCAGGTGCAGCACAACGGGCACGGCAACGTTGTAGGGCAGGTTCGCCACGAGTGCCGTGGGTTCAGCCGGCAACTCGGTGATCCGCATGCCGTCTCCCAGCACCACGTGCAGGTTCGAGGCGGATTCAGGCCTCCGCCGTGCCACGGTATCGGGCAGCTTGCCGGCAAGGACCGGATCAATCTCCACGGCCACCACCGTCCCGGCGGCGTCGAGCAGTCCCAAGGTCAGCGACCCCAGTCCCGGTCCGACCTCCAGCACCGTTTCACCGGGCCGGATATCCGCGGCAGCCACGATCCGGCGGATGGTGTTCCCGTCAATGACAAAGTTCTGGCCCAGCGTTTTGGTGGGGCGGACACCCAGTTCCTCCGCCAGCGCCCGGATATCCGTGGCGCCAAGCAGCGCAGGGACCGATGAACGGGGGGCGGGTTCGGATTCACTCACCCAGTAATACTAGCCGAGCGGGGCGTACGCGCCGGAGCCGGCATCCGGGTGCCGCAGGGGGCTCTTCCCGGTGAACGACGGCCCGGTTTCCGCACCCGGGGCACCCCGGAAGGCACTTGGCCGCTTTGCCTGCGAGAAGCGACGGATGCTCTGCCGCGGCCCGGCTCCGGGGGCTAGCATCGATCGCACTGGCGGGGCCCTACAGGCTGTCGCACCCGGTGATTGGCGGAACAACGATGGGCAAATCATTCGGCGAAAAGCTGCGCACGGCGCGGTTGGAACGGCATCTGACGCAGGCACAGCTCGGCAACGGCGCTTTCAGGGCACGGGACATTTCCCTGCTTGAAACCGGGCGCCGCGAACCGGCACCCGGCGCGCCCGCCCTGTTGAGCCGGCGGTTGGAAAGCGGCCGCGGCGGAGCCGCTTCCGGTACGTGCGAAGACGGAGCTTTGTTCCTGGAACTCTCGGCGTGGCAGGCCCTGGATGAACGCGACTACGGCGGGGCATGTGTGCTGGCCGGCCGGGCCGCCGACGCCGCAGCAGCCGCCGGGGACCAGCAGTCCTGGTGGGCAATGACCCATTTGGCTGCCCGGTGCCTGCAGGCAATGTGCCGGGTCCGGGAGGCAGCCGGGAAAGCGTCCGGACTGCTCCGCCATCCGTTGGCTGCCGAGCATCCCGGCCTGCGTGCCCAGGCGGAAATCCTCCTCGCCCGCGCGTATCAGGGCATGGGTGAACTCGGCGAAGCGGTGGCCCATGCCCGTGCCGCCCTCCGGTCGGTACAGGGCTCCGCGCCCGGAGCCTTGCTGTTCCTTGAGGCCTGCGAAGCACTTTCGTCCGCACTGGCCGAATTCGGGCAGATCGACGAGGCATGGGAATACTGCCGCACGCTGGTGCTGCCTCTTTTGGAAACGGGACTTCCACGGGAGGCCAGGGGCCGGGCGTTGTGGGCCGTGGGCAATGTTGCCTTCCGCCGGGGGGATTACGGCACCGCACTCCGTTACCACCGGAACGCCGCCGTCCTGCTGCTGCCGGGATCCGACGTCGAGCTGTGGGCACGCTTCAACAGTTCCACTGCCGCCATGCGGCTGGCGGCAGGCATTCACGATGCCGAGACGCTGGCCTGCATAGAGCACGCCGAGGTGGGGATGGCAGTGGTGGGGCTGCCGGCGGCGGAGCAGTTGGAGCTGATCCACAGCCGCGGGCTATGGCTGGATCTCAACGGGGAACACATACAGGCGGTGGACATCCTCGCCGAGGTGTACGCGCACCGGGAGGAGCTTCCGCCCCAGGCGGCAGGGGAAGTTGCCCTCCATCTGGGCCTGGCACTGGCCCGGACCGGGGCGACCGACGCCGGGTCCCTTTACCTGGCCGACAGCGAGCAGTCTTTCCGTGCGGTGGGGGCCGGGGACCGTGCCGCACACGCGGCCGCCCTGGCCCACGAAATCACCACACGCTAAGCCCCCGGGACCTAGAGCAGGCCCAGCTTTGCGGCGCAGGACGGCCAGTGACCCCATCCGCCGCTGGCGCGGAGCTTCTCCGCCACCGCAATCTGCTGTTCAGGCGTGGCCTCGCCGGCCGTCGGAGCGTAGGCGCCTCCGCCGGCGCCCAACCAACTGGCGGAGCTGAACTGGAGGCCGCCGGAATAGCCGTTGCCGGTGTTGATGTGCCAGTTGCCGCCGGATTCGCACTGTGCCAAGGCAGCCCAGGTGCCCGAAGACGGTGCCTCCCCGGATCCGGCGGCCGCCCCTGCGGCAGGCGCGCCGGTTTCCGCCGCAGCGCGCTTCTTGGTACCCACTGCCACCGCTTCCGCCACCGGCTCACGCGTGACGTTTTCGCTGACCAGCGTCCGGCTGACTTCCCGGCCGTCCACGACCGTTACGGAAAAGACCTTGGTGCGTTCGCCGTCGACGCCGGGCGTGGTGACCCTTTTCTCGCCCTCGACTATGTCCGCGTTCGGCACCTCGCTGCTGGTAAAGGGCACCGGCTCGGTTACGGTTTCCTGTTTCCCGGCAGCGACACGGGTCACTTTCAGGCCCATGCCATCCACAAGCGCTGCACTGCGGGGCGCCGACACCCGGTCGGCCGTCCCCAGGCTGACGCCTATTTCCTTCAGCACATCGCGCACCGTCCCGGCAGTTGTGCTGACCGGGTGGGTGGCGCCGTCCACGATCAAGAAGACGGTCTTGGGGGTCGAGATGGAAATACGCCCGTCCAGGCCCTCCAGAGAAGTGTCCAAGGAAGCGGAAACCGCCGAATTCGTGGAGACCCGCAGCTCTGACACAAGGTCAGCGACGGTTTCCCCCGTGGTGTGCACAGTGGTTCCGTTGCCGTCCACCGTGACCTCCACTGCGCGTGCGCGGGTGATCTCAATGGCAGTGTCCTCTGTAAGGGCACTGGCAGGTGCCGGAGTGATCCGGTCTGCGGGATTCACCTCCACGTGGGCGGCGGCCAGCGCGTCAGCCACAGTGCCGCCGAAGGTCTGTACCTCCTGGCGGTCGCCGTCGACGGTGAGCACCACCGTCTTGGTGGCACCCACAAAGGCAACCAGCCCCAGGACCAGGCACACCATCACGGCCGCTTGGCCAACGATCTTTACCCCACGCTTTGCGAGTGAATTTGCCACGAATTCCCAAACTGTCACAGCATCCGGGCACGGGGACTTGAAGCACCGGGCGTGCGTTCCCGCCCACCGGCTGACGGCGGAGCAGGAGCGCGCGCGGCGCAGGCATGGCGGGCAGGGCCCACTGGAGCTGCGGAAGCAGCACTAGCACGGCCTTGCGAATTTATACAGATCTAGTCCGGATGCCTTCCCCGACCCCGGCTAATAGCTCCCTACCGTAACCGAACCGTGATCTGAGGGCAACCGAAGGTTCCGGCGCATTGCCGCGCCTGGAGTCCCCGCGGACCTCCCCCGGCAGCTAACGGACGTCCCACGAACCGTAGGCACGCTCGGTGTTGGCGGCCAGCCGCGCCCCAAGTTCGGCCAGATCAGCATCCAGCCGTTCGGCCATAAACCGCACGGTGTACGGCACCATATAGCTGGCGTTGGGCCGGCCCCGGTGCGGGTGCGGGGTGAGGTAGGGGGCATCCGTCTCCACGAGCAGCAGGTCCCGGTCCGCGACGGCGAGCGCTTCATGCAGGTTGGCGGAATTGCGGAAGGTCAGTGTGCCGGAAAAGGACATATACCAGCCGTTCTCACTGCAGGTCCGTGCCAGCTCCGCGTCTCCGGAGAAGCAATGGAACACCACCGTTTCCGGAGCTCCTTCTTCGGCCAGCACCCGCAGCACGTCGGCGTGGGCATCGCGGTCGTGGATCTGCAGGGCCAGTCCGAGGCGCTTGGCGATGTCGATGTGCTGGCGGAAGGAGTACTGCTGGCGTTCCAGGCCCTCCTCCCCCGTGCGAAAGTAGTCCAGCCCGGTTTCGCCTATGGCCCGGATGCGGGGGTGCGCGGCGAGCAATTCAATCTCCTCGAGCGCCGGTTCCAGTGCACCTTCGGCAGCCAGCAGCGGGGCATCGTTCGGGTGGATTGCCACCGCGCCCAGCAGCCGCGGATCGACGTCGACGGCGGCTGCGGTAAAACGGGAGGAGGCCAGGTCCGTGCCCACCTGGATGGCGCCTTTGACCCCTGCCCCCTCCGCCGCGTCCAGGGCCGCGGCAAGCGCAGCGGCAAGGCCGGCGTCCGGCCCGCCTGCAAAGTCGAAATGCGTATGGTTGTCCATCACCGGCACGGGCAGGGGCTCGGGTGCCGGCGGATAGCCCTTGCCGCTGCGTCCCGGCGCCCCTGCCCCGGCACCGCCGGGCAGGTAGGCCTCCGGTGTGGTGCCGGGAAGATATCCGCTTCGATTACTCATGTTCTTAAGCCTAAGTGAGCTAGTACGCTGTACAGACAAGTGCCGCTGGTCGGGTCACTGGTCTGTCATGGGTCTGTCATTGGCGCAGGTTCCAGCTGAGGGAGCTTTCGCAGTTCCGCCGCTGCAGCGCCAGGGTGCCACCCGACGGGGTTGCTGATCGGACTCCCGGCGGTTCGCCGCCGGGCGGACCAATCGGGCTGCAGCTGCAACCGCCGACTATGGAAGGTGTCCATGGACGCTCCAATCCCGTCTGCCGCTGCGTCCCTTAACGCCTTCCCCTCCGGCCCGCCGGCATCCGGGCAGGGAACGGCTACTGCCCTTCATTCCGAGCCCTACACCCCCGATTCCTTCCGCTCAGCGGCGGACGGGATCCTGGCTGCCATCGGAACGGTGATCGACGGCAAGGAGGAAGCGGCCCGGCTTGTCCTGACCGTCATGCTGGCCCAAGGGCATGTGTTGCTGGAAGACGTTCCCGGCGTCGGGAAGACAATGCTCGCCAAGACGCTCGCCCGCACCATCGACTGCACCGTCAGCCGTATCCAGTTCACACCGGACCTGCTGCCCTCGGACGTTACCGGGGTGTCTATCTACAACCAGGACAGCCACCGGTTCGAGTTCCGGCAGGGACCGGTGTTCGCCAATGTCGTGATTGCGGATGAGATCAACCGGGCTTCCGCCAAAACCCAGTCCGCCCTCCTCGAATGCATGGAGGAGCGTCAGGTCAGCGTGGACGGCGGCACGCACCGGCTCTCGGCTCCCTTTATGGTGGTGGCCACCCAGAACCCCATTGAGATGGAGGGGACCTATCCCCTGCCCGAAGCGCAGCGGGACCGGTTCATGGCACGGATTTCACTGGGTTATCCGGATGCCCGGTCCGAAGCGGACATGCTGGAGAACCACCAGTCCGGCTCACCGCTGGAGAGCATTACCCCCGTGGTCGGCATGCGGGAAGCCTCTGCCATGATCGCCCGGGTGCAGGACATCTATGTTTCAACGGCGGTCAAGGACTACACGGTGGCGCTGGGCCGGGCCACCCGCGGACATCCGGACCTCCGGCTGGGTGCCAGCCCGCGGTCGCTGCTCCAGCTCCTGCGCGCAGCCAAGGCCTTCGCCGCATTGGAGGGCAGGGATTTTGTGCTCCCGGACGACGTCGCCTCGCTGGCCGATCCCGTCCTGGCCCACCGGCTCCTGCTCAACCGCAAGGCCTCCGGCGCCGGGGAGAGTGCTTCCAGCGTCATAGCTTCGGTAGTTGCCTCGGTCCCGGTGCCCCGCACGGCCGCCGGCGCGGAGCGTTCCCGCCGCTGATCTTCCGTACCGGCACCCGCCGGACCCCGAGCGAAAGGCCGCCATGGCACCCTCCTCCCTTACGGGGTTTTTCACGCCGCGCGGCTGGGGCCTGCTCGCGGCCGGAGCCGTGGCGCTGTTGGGGGCTGCTGCCCTGGGGCGCGAGGACTTGCTGGCCCTCGCTGTTCTCCTGATCTGCCTGCCTCTCCTCGCTGCTGCCACGCTCCGCCTGGTCAAACCGGGCTTCCAGGTTGACCGGTCCTTTGCCCCGCCGCTGGTGGAAACCGGTACGGCAGCCACCGTGACCCTGTCCATTCGGGGCCGGCCGGCATCGGTGTCACTGATACGGGAGGGACTACCGCTGCGTTTCGGTGCCAGTCCGGTGTTCCGCTTTCCCCCCGAGGGCGGGGCCGAAACCGGAACCGGAAGTTACCGGTACCGTCTGCGCTCGGGCCGGCGGGGCTTGTACTCGATCGGCCCGGTGACCGCTGAATTCCTCGACCCCTTCGGCCTGGCCAAGACGGTCCACACCCTGGGCGGAACGAATCAGCTCGCTGTTGCCCCCGCACCCCGGGACCTTCCCCCTGCGCCGATCGTAGGGCCCGCGGGAACGGACGGGTCTTCCCCCAGCAGGCGCCGCGGCACCCCCAGCGAGGATGACGTGACCACCCGGGAATACCGGTACGGAGACCCTATGCGCCGCGTGCATTGGGCGGCAACGGCACGGCACGGCGAACTGATGGTCCGTCAGGAAGAACCCGTCACTGCACCCACTGCTTCCATCCTCCTTGACCAGCGCCGTCCCGCCTACGGGTCCCCTGGTGCCTTTGGCGCGGACGACGGCGGGCTGCTGACCTCCGAAGCCTTTGAGTGGGCCGTCTCTGCCGTGATCTCCAGCGCCGTATTTTTCGCCGAGTCCGGATACGCCGTGCGCTTCACCGACGAGCTGTTCCGGCCCGGGCTGTCCCGCTCGCCGTCGGCCGTTGACGCCGACGAGCGCCTGTTCCACGGCGCCGACGGTCTGCAGGACCTCGCCGAAGGCCTGGCCGCGCTGGGCCTTGCCGATCCGGCCCAGGTTACCGGCGGCCCCGCACCGGCCGCCCCGTTCGGGGACCTGCTGCTCGACGGCCTGTCTGCTGGCCGTTCTCCGGGCCCGCTGCTGGTGGTGGCCGGGAGGATCAGCGCCGCCGAGGCAGCAGCCCTCGCGCCTGCAGCCCGGTATTCGGCGCAGCCCATGGTGCTGATGGTCAGTGACCGGCCGGCAGAACAGCGTCAGGCGCAACGGATCCTGCACGAGGCCGGCTGGAGCACGGTTGCCGTGGGCCCGGGTACCCCGGTCCCGGCCGCCTGGTCGCTCCTGCACGCCGGCAACACTCCGGAGCCTTCTCCGGCTGCGGCTCGGAGCGCTGCTCGTCCCGTTCGTTCCGCCCCGTCCACCGGTGCCGGAAGGGGTTCCAAATGACCACGCTCCTCTCCCGCCCGCAGCAGGCCCGCCCGGCTCCGTCCGCCCATGGAGGCCGCCCGGTACGCCGCGGGTCCGCCAACCTGCCCGTGGGCGCGGCAACGGCGGCGGCAGTGCTGCTGTCCTCGCTCAGCATCCACGGGGTCATCGAAGGCTGGTCCTGGCTCCCTCCCCTGTTCCTGGCTGTAGTCCTTCCGCTCGCCGCTACTGCCGGCATCAGGCGGCTGGGATGGCCGTTGCCCCTGGTACCGCTGGCCGGTATTGCCGCACTGGTTTTGACGCTGACCTGGCTGTTCGCCGCCTCCTCCGCAGTGCTGGGATTCCTTCCGGGCCCGGCCGCTTTCGCCCGGGCGGACGCCCTGCTGCTGGAAGCGCGTACGGTAATCATCACCGAGGTCACCCCCGTACAGCCCCTGGCGGGCATCGTATTTCTATGCTGCGCCGGCGTCGGGCTGGTGGCAGTCCTGGCGGATACACTGGCGGCCACCCTGCGGATGCCGGCCACCGCCGGCCTGGGCTTGTTTGCCGTGGTGATGATCCCGGCAGTGCTGAAACCGGAGAGCATCGGGCCCTGGTACTTCCTGTTGGCGGCCGCCGGATACCTTCTGCTGCTCGCCGCCGGATCGCGCCGGGAACAGCAGGCACCCGGAGTTCCGATGCCGCGCGCCTGGGCAGGCCGGAGCGCCGCGGTCTCGGCATCGGCGCTTCTCCTGTCACTGCTGCTTCCGGCAGTGCTGCCCGGCTTCACGGGCGGCGCGTTTCCGGAAGGCTCAAAATTCAACTTCTGGTCCAACACCACCGGCCTGAACCCGATAGTTACACTCGGCAACGACCTGCGCCAGCCGCAGTCCGCAGGACGGATCACGTACGCCACGTCCTCGCAGGAACCGGTATACCTGCGCTCAACCACCTTGGAGGACTTCTCCGGCCGCCGCTGGTCACCGGATCTGCGGACCGATGAGCGGCGCCAGGGAATAGCCGCGATGGCCGCTGGAACCACCGGGTACAGCTCCCCGGAGGGAACACCGGGTACACCCGTGGTGACGCGGATCAGCAGCAAGACCTATGCCAGCCCCTGGCTCCTGGCCCCCTATTACCCGCTGGGCATCTCCGGGGCGGACGGGTCCTGGAGCTGGGACCCGAAGACCATGACGGTGCTCGACGACGGCTCGGACAGTTCCGGCGCGCAGGACTACCAGGTCCTCAGCGTTTCCGCGCAGCTCACTCCGGAGCAGCTGGCCGCGGTTCCGGCGGCGGACACCTCAGAGGTAGACCCGGTGTTCACCGACCTCCCGGAAGACCTGCCCGCCCGGATCGGCGAGGCAGCCCGGGACGCGGTGGGAGATGCGTCCTCGCCGTACACCAAGGCAATGGCCATCCAGAGCTATCTGCGCGGCCCCCAGTTCTCCTACTCCCTGGATGCTCCCGTGGAGGGCGGCTACGACGGGAACGGGATGGATGTCCTGTCCGAGTTCCTGGACCGCAAGGCCGGGTACTGCATCCACTTCGCGGCGGCCATGACCGTTATGGCCAGGTATGAGGGAATTCCGAGCCGGATGGCCCTGGGCTACGCTCCCGGCCAGTCCACCGGGGAGACCCCGGACGGGACCGGACCCAACGGCGAAGCGCTGACCGAATTTGAAGTGGATTCCACGGATGCCCATGCCTGGCCGGAACTGTACTTCGAAGGTGCTGGCTGGGTCCGGTTCGAGCCCACCCCGTCCCGCGGGTCGGTTCCGGACTATGCCCAGCAGGCACGGCCCGCCACCGGAGCGTCCGTGCGCGAGGATGAAGATCCCCGCGTTCCCGGAGCCCAGCCCGCGGTTCCGTCCGTACCGCGTGAGGATCCGCTGGAACCGGAAACGGTGCTGGAACCGGACGCTTCCCAGGGCACGGCGTGGACCGGCGGTGTACTGGCAGCTTTGGCGGCCGCCGCGGCCGCGCTGGCGCCCTGGGCACTGCGCCGGCGCCGAACAGCAAAGCGCAAAACTTCCGGATCCCGTTCCGGGCCGGCGTGGGATGAAATAGCCGATTTGGGCCTGGACTACGGGTATCCGGGTCACCCTTCGGATACGCCGCGGGCCTACGCACGGCGGCTGTCCGATGAGGCCGGCTTTGCCCCGCCTGCCGACGCCGCCTTGACCCGGATCTGCCGGGCCTATGAAGAGGAAGCCTACGCACGTGCGGACTCCGGGGTCCGGCCGGGAGGCGGGACCGTATCGGCCCGGCCGGCGGCGGATTGGGCTGATGTGGACTCGGTGCGGGCCGCGTTGCACGCCAACGCCCGCCTGTTTACCCGGCTCCACGCCAGGTTCCTGCCGCCGTCGCTAACCACCCGCTTCCGGCACGGTTAGCTTCCAACACGGCCAGGGGCCTCCCCGCCGACGGCGGAGAAGCCCCTGGACCGTGCTGAGCCGGCGTTACCGCTGCGCGGGATCGGCTATGCCGATGTACTGCGTGTAGAGGTATTCCTCGATGCCCTCGGCACCGCCTTCGCGGCCCAGACCCGACTGCTTGACCCCGCCAAACGGTGCTGCCGCGTTGGATACCACGCCGGCGTTAAGGCCAAGCATCCCCGATTCGAGTTCTTCCCCGATCCGGAGTCCGCGGTTCAGGTCACTGGTAAAGACATAGGACACCAATCCGTACTCGGTGTTGTTGGCCAGGGCTACTGCCTCATCTTCGGTGGAGAAGGTCACAATAGGCGCAACCGGCCCGAAGATTTCCTCCTGAAGGATCCGTGCGTCCGGCGCAACGTCCTTCAGGACCGTCGGCTGGTAGAAGTAGCCCGGACCGTCCACGGGCTCGCCTCCCACCAGCACCACGGCACCGCCGTCCACCGCGTCCGTCACCAGGCCGTGCACCTTGTCACGGGACTTGGCGTCGATCAGCGGCCCGATCTTGGTGGCATCTTCGGTGCCGCGGCCGGTGGCCATGGCACCCACCCGGGCGGCGAACTTCTCTGCGAACTCCTCGGCCACGGTGTCCTGGACAATAAAGCGGTTGGCTGCAGTGCAGGCCTCGCCCATGTTCCGCAGCTTGGCGGCCAGGGCACCGTCCACCGCCTTGTCCAGGTCTGCGTCTTCGAACACGATGAACGGAGCGTTGCCGCCCAGCTCCATGGACGTGCGCAGGACGTTCTGCGCTGCATCACGGATCAGGCCCTGCCCCACAGGAGTGGAGCCGGTGAAGGACACCTTGCGCAGCCGCGAATCCTTGAGGATCGGTCCCGTCACGTCGCCTGCTGCGGTGGTCGGCACAACGTTAAGCACACCTGCAGGCAGGCCCGCTTCCATCATGACGGCGGCGAATAGGGCGGAAGTCAGCGGAGTAAGCTTGGCGGGCTTGAGCACCATGGTGCAGCCGGCAGCCACGGCCGGGGCGATCTTGCGGGTGGCCATGGCCAGCGGGAAGTTCCACGGCGTGATCAGCAGGCACGGTCCCACCGGTTTCTTGTTCACCAGCAGGCGGGACTTCCCGTCCGGTGACATGCTGTACCGTCCGGAGACCCGGACCGCTTCCTCGGAGAACCAGCGGAGGAATTCGGCGCCGTAGGCCACCTCACCGCGGGACTCGGCCAGCGGCTTGCCCATTTCCAAAGTCATCAGCAGGGCGAAGTCTTCGGTGCGTTCGGTGACCAGCTCAAAGGCACGGCGCAGGATCTCGCCGCGTTCCCTCGGGGCGGTTCGTGCCCAAGCGTCCTGCGCAGCGGCGGCGGCGTCCATGGCCAGTGCGCCGTCTTCGGCTGAGGCGTCGGCGATGCTCAGCAGGGTCTTGCCGGTGGCGGGGTCTTCGACGTCGAACGTGCTGCCTGTCGACGCGTCCCGCCACTGCCCGTTGATCAACAGGCCGGTGGGGACCTGCGCCAGGAGTTCGGCTTCACGGTCTGCGGGAATACCCATGGGAATTGCCTCCAAAGTTCATCGGATACTGCGGACGCTGCGCCCGCAGTTCCCTTCACCGTAGGCTTCCCGGCCCGGCCGTGTAAATGCGGAGGCGCACTGGCCACCGGCCGAACCGCTGTGCATCTGCCCAGCCGCGTGGTTGGTCAGTTCCGTGCTGCCAGCACCGCAGAGTACAGTTCCCGCTTGCTGATGCGGGCGTCCTCGGCGACGGCGGCAACCGCGTCCTTCAGCCGGATGCCCTGCTCTACGAGTCCGTTCACCGCGCCCACGTGGTCCGCGGCCTGCTCGGGGGCGGCATCCGGTGCGCCTTCCACCACGACGGCGATTTCCCCGCGGACGTCTCCGGCCTCGGCCCATTCCAGCAGCTCACGCAGGGGTCCGCGCAGCACCTGCTCATGGAGCTTGGTCAGTTCACGGGCTATGGCGGCCCGGCGGTCCGAGCCGAAGGCCGCATCAAGTGCCCGCAGCATGGGTTCCAGGCGGTGCGGTGCTTCGAAAAAGACCATGGTCCGCTGCTCGCCGGCGAGCTGGGCCAGCCGCGTGCTGCGCTCCCCCGGCTTACGCGGCAGGAAGCCCTCAAAGCAGAAGCGGTCCGTGGGCAGTCCCGATAGGGCAAGCGCCGTCAGTACCGCTGACGGGCCCGGAGCAGCCGTCACCGTCAGCCCTTCCGCCGCCGCAGCCTCCACGAGCCGGAACCCGGGGTCGGACACGGCCGGCATTCCGGCGTCGGTGACCATCAGCAGCGTGCTGCCGCTGCGGACCATTTCCAGCAGGTCTGCGGTGCGGGTCGCCTCGTTGTGTTCGTGGTAACTGATAATCCGCCCGCGCGTCGTGATGCCCAGTGCGCTCACCAGCCGGTGCAGGCGCCGGGTGTCCTCCGCGGCGATGATGTCGGCGCTTTCCAGCAGGCCGATCAACCGGTTGGTTGCGTCTCCCATGTTCCCGATGGGAGTTGCGGCCAGGACAATTTGCCCGGACCCTGCCCCGCCTTTGTCCGCGTTGCCTGTATCTGTGTCCGCCGTACTGCCGGATATCTTGCTTGAGTCCACCCTCTAACCCTACGCGACAGGCTATAGAGTGGGGCGCGTGAGTCTCACCGCTGCCCCGAGAACCCGCCGCGACGCACTGTCCCGGCTTGAATCCCCGCAACGGGCAGTGACCTACGAGGCACTGCGGGAACGCTTGCTGGGTACCCTGGCCGTGCCGCTGGGCCGAGCCGGCTGGGTCCTGCCGCTGCTGATGGCCCTCCTGGGCGGCGTACTGCGCTTCGTCCGCCTCGGGGAACCCGGTTCGCTGGTGTTCGATGAGACGTATTACGTCAAGGACGCCTATTCACTGCTGCAGTTCGGTTATGAACGGGAGTGGCCCGAGGACGCCAACGACGCGTTTAACGCCGGCGCCCCGCAGGCACCGCTGGACGGGCCGGAATATGTGGTGCATCCGCCTGTTGGAAAGTGGATGATCGCCCTGGGCATGGCGCTGTTCGGTGCGGACAACGGATTCGGCTGGCGGTTCGGCGCGGCCCTGACCGGGACCCTGACGGTCCTGCTCCTGGGGCTGATTGCGGCCCGGCTGTTCAGTTCGGCGACCCTGGGCGGGCTCGCCGGAATGTTGCTGGCCGTGGACGGCCACCATCTGGTCCATTCACGAACCTCGCTGCTGGATGTTTTCCTGACCTTCTGGCTAGTGGCTGCCTTCGGTGCCCTGCTGCTGGACCGCCGGGACGGGCGGCTGCGCCTGGCGCGCGCCTTGTCCCGGGCCGCCGCGCCCCCGGGCGCCGCGGGCAGTCAACTGATGGGCGGGCCGTGGCTGAACGGGCCATGGCTGCTGTGGCGGCCCTGGCGGCTTGTTGCCGGTGTATGCCTGGGCCTGGCGGTGGGCACCAAATGGTCAGCCCTGGCCTTTGTTGCCGTGTTCGGGCTGATGACCGTGCTCTGGGACGTGAACGCCCGGCGGCTGGCCGGGATTACGCGGTGGAAGGGCGCGCTGCTGCGCGACGGCGTCCCGGCCTTCCTGACCGTTATTCCAGCTGCTCTGCTCACCTACCTGGCCGCCTGGACCGGATGGTTCCAATCCGATGACGCCTACAACCGGCAGTGGGCGGCGGAGAACCCGGGCGACGGCCTCAGCTGGCTGCCGCAGTCGCTGCGGTCCCTGGCCGAGTACCACCGCAGCGCGTACGCCTTCCATAACGGGTTGTCCTCCGAACACAGCTACTCGGCATCCGCCTGGACCTGGCTGTTTATGGGCCGGCCAACCTCCTTCTATTACCAATCCTCCGCCAACGGCGAGGGCGGCTGCACGGTGGACAGCTGCTCGTCCGCAGTTACGTCCGTGGGGAATCCGCTCATCTGGTGGGCGGCGGCCCTGTCGCTGCTGGTGGTGCTGTTCTACTGGGCGGGCCGGCGCGACTGGCGGGCCGGCGCGGTGCTCTCCGGAGTGGCTGCTGGATACCTGCCTTGGTTCGCCTATCCTGAACGGACCACATTTTTCTTCTACGCTGTGTCCTTTGAACCGTTCCTGGTGCTGGCCCTGGTCTATGTCCTCGGTCTGGTCCTGGGCCGGCGCACCGACAGCACGCGGCGGCGGCGCACGGGTCTGCTGGTGGTCGGCTGCTTCGCAGCCGCGGTCCTCCTCCTCTCGGCGTTCTTCATGCCGGTTTGGACGGCCGAAACCGTCCCGTATTCTGTCTGGCGGCTGCGCATGTGGATGCCCAGCTGGATTTAAGTCTCGTTATCCATGTGCTCCGGCACAGAAAGAGAGGGCTAGGTGCGCGAATCCGCCACTGACCTCCTGGTTAGTCTTCCCGCAGAATCCAATGTCACGGATCTGTTGCTCCAGATGCATGCGAAGGACCCCGCCCGCGTGCTGTACGCGGTCAAGAACGGCAGTGAGTGGGAAGACATCACCGCCGCACAGTTCCTGGCGGCAGTCACCCGCCTGGCAAAGGGGCTCATTGGTTCCGGAGTCCGCCCCGGCGACAGCGTGGCCGTTATGTCACGGACTTCCTACGAGTGGACCGTTGCCGACATGGCCAACTGGTTTGCCGGTGCAGTGACCATTCCGATTTATGAAACGTCCTCCCCGTCCCAGGTGGAGTGGATCCTGGCCGACTCCGGCGCCCGCCACGTCTTCGTCGAAGATGAGCGGAAGGCCGCCGTCGTGCAGTCAGCCCTTTCAGGGTTGGAAGGCGAGTTCGCCGTGTGGATGATGAACGACGGCGACGGCGCCGATTCGCTCACCGCCCTGGCCGCAGCCGGACACGGTGTCAGCGACGACACCCTGGAAACGGCGCGCAGCACCGCGAACCTCGAGGACACCGCGTCCATGGTCTACACGTCCGGGACCACCGGACGGCCCAAGGGCTGCGAAATCACGCACGGCAACTTCGCCCTCTTCGGCGTCAACGTGATTGAAGTGCTGCCGGAGATGCTCAAGGTCCCCAACCCGACCACTTTGATGTTCCTGCCCCTGGCCCACGTCCTGGCCCGCGCGGTTCAGGTGGGCTGCCTGCACGCGGGCGTGAAGGTTGGCCACTCCCGCAGCGCGTCTGATCTGATGAGCGACCTCAAGACCTTCTCCCCGACGTTCCTGCTGGCCGTGCCGCGGATATTCGAAAAGATCTACACCGGCGCCCAGGCTTCAGCCGAAGCGGCCGGCAAGGGCAAGGCTTTTGCCGCTGCCTCGGCCACTGCCATTGCCTACTCGGAGGCGGTGGATTCCGCTGCCCGCGGCGGCCGCGGCCCCTCCATCGCGCTCACCCTCAAGCACAAGCTGTTTGAACGGCTGTTCTACCCGAAGGTCCGTGCGGTCCTGGGCGGCAACGCCAAGTTCGCCATTTCCGGCGCAAGCGCGCTGAGCCCCATGCTGGCCCATTTCTTCCGCGGCAGCGGCGTGACCGTCCTGGAGGGCTACGGCCTCACCGAAACCACGGCCCCGGCCAGCGTCAACCAGGCCACCCGCGCCCGGGTGGGCTCGGTGGGGCTGCCCATGCCGGGCACCACCATCCGGATTGCCGACGACGGCGAAGTCCTGGTCCGCGGCGCCGTCGTGTTCAAGGGCTATCACCGCAACCCGGAGGCTACCGCCGACGCGTTTGAGGGCGAGTGGTTCAAGACCGGCGATGTGGGTGTCCTGGACGACGACGGGTTCCTGCGCATCACTGGCCGGAAGAAGGACCTGCTGGTCACTGCCGGCGGGAAGAATGTGGCTCCGGGTCCGCTGGAGGAAAAGATCCGCGAGAACCGGCTGGTCTCCCAGGCCATTGTGGTGGGCGAGGGCAGGCCGTTCGTTTCGGCGCTGATTACCCTCGACGACGAAGCCCTGGCGGCCTGGAGCCGGGAGAACGGGGCGCCGACCGGGAATGCCGGAGACGACCCCCGGGTCCAGCAGATGCTGCAGGAGGCCGTGGACGCCGCCAACGCGACGGTTTCCCGGGCTGAGCAGATCCGCAAGTTCACCGTGCTGCCCAAGGACTTCACCTTGGAATCCGGGCACCTGACGGCCACCTTGAAGCTGCGCCGCAACGCCGTGATTGCCGACTACTCCGACGAGGTTGAGAAGCTGTACGCGAAGTAGTCTCCGCCAATAGGAAATCCCCCGTACCGTCCAGCGGTCCGGGGGATTTTCTGTGTGCCGTGCGGCGTCAGCTGCCGGGGCCTAGAGCGCGTTCAGCGACTCTGCGTAGCGGCGGCGGGCGTCCTCGCGTGCCTGGCGGACGCGTTCCCGGCGGGCTTTGGTCGGCCAGCAGCAGGCGAGAACTGCAGCGCATGTCAGCAGCACCAAGGCGGCGATCACAATTCCTGCGTCCATCCAGAACTGGGCCGGGAACAGCCGGATCAGTGTGTCGTCCAGGCGGAAGGTCCAGTTGCCGTTCGCAAAGAAGATGCTGTGCACCTGTGTGAAGAACTGTTCCCAGCCCAAGACGGCGAGGACCACCAGCACGGCCATCAGCGCCAGGGTCACCAGGGCGCCGGCGAACAGCGAGCGCCGGATACCGCCGGGGCTGCGGCGGCGGAGGTACAGGGCTGCGGCCAGGCTGAGCAGCAGCATCACTGCACCGGCCGTGAACGCGGCCGTCAGCACGGTTTTGACGTCCGCCATGTGGCTGACCTCGCTGGCGAGGTACAGCGGTTCCCCGCCGCCCCCCACCAGGTCGCCCAGATACCGCGCCCCGCTCAGGTTTGAAAGATAGTCCACGGCATATGAGCCATATGTCATGCGGTCATCCCGTGAGAAGCCGTAGGCGTCCTCGGGGAAGCCCGGACGGTGGTATTCGGCCCACAGGAACAAGGGTGTGGCAACGGCTCGGATGGCCGCAGCGAGCACCATGACCGGGAAGAACACGGCGATCATCACCTGCAGTACACGGGCAAGCACCGGCTTGCCGGCAGCTGCCTTTTCGCGTTCCTTGGCCCGCCGCTCGACTTGCTCCGGCGACACCGCGGCACCGTCCTGATCGGCCGGGTCCCGGTCAGTGTCCTCCGGATCCGTGTCCTCCGGATCGCTGTCGTCGGGGTGATTGTTCTCTGTATCAGCGAGGTTCCGGTCCGTGTTCTCCGGATCTTCGTTGTTCGGGAGGGCGTCGTCGGCGTGGCCGTTGGTATCGGCACTGCTGCGGTCCGTCTGATGGTGATCGGCAGACACGGCTGCGGCCGGCACTGCTGCTCCGGACACGGGCGAACCGCTTTCGGCCGGCTCGCCAGCGTCTGCGGTGCCTTCCTTCCGGTCCCCGGCCCGGGCAACGCCGCTCAGGTCCGGAAGAGTGCTGGCCCGGCGCATGGGGAGCTCACTGCGCTGCGCCAAGCTCGGATGGCCGCCCGGGACGGTTTCCGTCCCGTGCGGCGACGGCGACGCCTCCGGGTCGGGGCGCTGCTCGGTGACGGGGCGCTGCGCGGTGGCGGGAAGCGCGGTGGTGGGAACGACGGCTGCGGGCGAGTCCGTGTCTGCCGATACCGCGTCCGGCGTGCCGGCCTCAGCATGCTCGGTGTCCGGCATGCCGGCCTCAGTATGCTCTGCGTCCGGTTGGCCCGTCTCGGCCGGCTCTGTGTCGGGTCCGGCCGGAGACGAAGCGTCTTCCCGTTTCCCGGCAGCCCTGCCATTCCCGGCATCCCCGGCGCTTCCGGTGGATTCCGCAGATCCGGCAAGGCTGTTGAATTCGGCATCCCAGTCCGCGTGTTCGTCCGGGCCCGGCAGGGAGGCAGGTCCGGCCGCGCCGGCCGCCCGGGCCGCCCGGGCCGAATGGGATCCGGACCGGGAGCCGATGCGGTTATCCGGCCCGGCAGGCGCGGATTCGGCGGCACCGTTCTGAGGCTCTCCCGGTGTCGTTGGCCGATCCGTGGGGGTTTCGTCCTGGCTTGCCACTGCTTCCTCTTTCACTACCCGGATTTCACTACCCGAAACTGTTCTCACTGGTCTTACCTCGACCCTACCGGGACAGTGCGGGTCGTGTGCGCACGCCACCCCGCCCGCAGCTTAGGCAGTCAGCGCCTCGGCGCCGGCGTCGCGCGCGGCAAGGTCCCCCCGGTGTCCGGCACGGTAGGCCCTGCCGCCCAGGATCAGGGTGTAAGCCCAGTAAGCACAGAACACCAGGAACCCAATTGAAAGGCGCAGCCATGCAGGCAGCGGGCTTGGGGTCACGAAACCTTCCACCAACCCGGATACAAACAGCACCAGGATGAGGCCAAGGCCCACGGTTATCAGGGAGCGTCCTTCCCTGGCCAGCGCTGCCATGCGCGGCGTCCGGCCCGGCGCAACCAGGGCCCAGAAGATCCGCAGTCCTGCGGCCCCGGCTATGAAGATGGCGGTCAGTTCCATAAAACCGTGCGGAAGGATGTACGTGAAAAAGACATCCAGGCGCCCGTGCGCCGCCAGCAACGCGCCGGACATCCCCACATTCACGGCGTTTTGCAGGAGGATCCACGGCACCCACACCCCGGTGACGCCGAAGGCCACCGACTGGAGGGCGATCCAGGCGTTGTTGGTCCAGACCATTCCGGCGAAGCCGGCGGACGGGTTGTAGTAGTCCACGAAATCTTCTTCGGCGTATTGGCGCATTTCAGCCTCTGTGCCCATGGCTGCCAACACTCCGGGGGTGTTCAGCGCCCACCACCCGCTCAGCCAGGCCACCAGGACAAACACTGCCCCGATGGCGGCGGTGAGCCAGCGCACCCGGTAGAACGCGGCAGGGAGGGAATACAGGAAGAAGCGTGAGAGGTCCGTGAGCGCGGCGGAGCGGTTGCCGGTGAACTTCGTACGCGCCCTCGCCAGGCGCATCGAAAGCCCAGCGGACAAAGGCCCTTCCGGGGCCACGGAGCGCACTATGGACAGGTGTGTTGAAGCACGCTGGTACAGCCGAAGGAGCTCATCCGCTTCGGGGCCGCTGAGGCGGCGTCGGGCAGTGAGCTCGTCGAGGCGCATCCAATCGGCACCGTGCACGGCGGTGAAGGCATCCAGGTCCACGGGTACACCCTAGCGGGTCGGTACAGTGGAGCTCACCAACGGCTTTGGAGGAGGCACACGCGTGAGCAGCATTGTTACCGGCGAGGCAGTGGTCCTGGAGCTCCGCCCTGCCGGTTTCGCGCCCCGGATGCTTAGTGCCCTCATCGACGTTGCCGCCTCCGTCGTGGTATTTGTGCTCCTTGTGCTGGCGCTCGGCGGGATTGCCGCCAACGCGGATGAATCCCTCTTCCAGGCACTTCTGGTGGGGTCCGTGGTGCTCGTGTTCGTTGTGGCTCCAGCCGTCGTCGAAGCGGCCAGCCGCGGCAAATCGCTGGGGCGGCTGGCCCTGGGGCTGCGCATAGTGCGCGACGACGGCGGTGCGGTCCGGTTCCGGCACGCCATCATCCGGTCGGTCACGGCCGTTCTGGAAATCTATACGCTCTCCGGTGCCCTGGCGGTTTTCGTGGCCGTCTTCAATGACAAGTCCAAACGGCTCGGCGACGTGCTGGCCGGAACCTATGCCCTGCAGGAGCGGCTCCCGGCCGCCGCACCGCCTCCGGTGCTGACCCCGCCCGAACTTGCCGGGTGGGCGCGTTTGGCCGACCTTGGCCGGCTCCCCGATCCCCTGTCCTTCCGGATCTCCCGGTTCCTGGCGCAGACCGGCGGGATGTCCGGGCCCGCCAGGACCGCGCTTGCCGCCGAACTGGCAGCGGAAACGGTGCCTTACGTGTCGCCGCAGCCACCCATGGGCACCCACCCCGAGGCGTACCTGCGGGCCGTGACCGGAGAGCGGCGGGATCGGGACTTTGCACGTCTGCACCGGGCCCGCGGATCCGCTGCAGTGCTGGCCGCACGGCTGCACCGGACGCCGTTCAGCCGTTAGGCCCCGGCCGTCACCGGCTCCGGTTCAGTACCGGTAATGGTCCGGTTTGAAGGGACCTGCGACATCCACGCCCAGGTAGTCGGCCTGGCTTTTGGTGAGCTCAGTCAGCTCGACGCCGAGGGCGGACAGGTGCAGGCGGGCCACTTTCTCGTCCAGGACTTTGGGCAGCACGTACACCTGGTTGGCATAGGTCCCGTCGCCGTGGCGGGTGAAGAGCTCAACCTGGGCAATGGTCTGGTTGGCGAAGGAATTGCTCATCACAAACGAGGGGTGGCCGGTGGCGTTGCCCAGATTCAGCAGCCGGCCTTCGGAGAGGACGATGATGCTGCGCTGTTCGTCCGTGCCTTCATCGAAGACCCATTCATGTACCTGCGGTTTGATTTCGACCTTGCGGATACCCGGGACCCGGGCCAGCCCGGCCATGTCGATCTCGTTGTCGAAGTGGCCCACGTTGCCCACAATGGCCTGGTGCTTCATGGCAGCCATGTGCCGGGCCATGATGATGTCCTTGTTGCCCGTGGTGGTGATGAAGATGTCGCCTTGGTCCAGCACGGATTCCAGCCGGGCCACCTGGTAGCCGTCCATGGCCGCCTGCAGGGCGCAGATGGGGTCGATTTCCGTCACGATGACGCGCGCGCCCTGGCCGCGCAGTGCTTCCGCGGCGCCTTTCCCGACGTCGCCGTAGCCGCAGACAACGGCGACCTTGCCGCCGATCAGCGTGTCCGTGGCCCGGTTCAGCCCGTCCGGCAGGGAGTGCCGGATGCCGTACTTGTTGTCGAACTTGGATTTGGTGACGGAGTCGTTGACGTTGATGGCCGGGAACAGCAGTTTGCCTTCGGCTGCAAGCTGGTACAGCCGCAGGACACCGGTGGTGGTTTCTTCGGTGACGCCGCGGATACCCTTGGCGATTGCGGTCCATTTGCCGGGGTGCTCGGCGAGGCTGCGGCGCAGCCGGTCCAAAATGACCGTGAACTCGTAGGAGTAGCCGTCATCGTCCGCCTGCGGATTCTCCGGCACGAACCCGGCTGTTTCGAACTCCACTCCCTTGTGCAGCAGCAGCGTCGCGTCACCGCCGTCGTCCAGGATCATGTTCGGTCCGCCGGAGCCCTCTGGCCAGGTGAGGATCTGTTCCGCTGTCCACCAATAGTCCTCAAGCGATTCGTTCTTCCAGGCGAATACCGGCACCCCTGCCGGGTTGTCCGGGGTACCCTCCCCCACCACTACTGCGGCGGCGGCTTCGTCCTGGGTGGAGAAGATGTTGCAGGACGCCCAGCGCACTTCGGCCCCCAGGGCCGTGAGGGTCTCGATCAGCACAGCGGTCTGCACCGTCATGTGCAGGGATCCTGCAATGCGTGCTCCGGCCAGCGGCTGGCCGGGACCGTATTCGCGGCGCAGCGCCATCAGCCCGGGCATCTCGTGTTCGGCCAGGCGGATCTGGTGGCGTCCAGCTTCTGCCAGGGACAGGTCGGCGACTTTGAAATCCATGCTTCCGCCCGCTCCCCTAATCCGTTGCTGCAGGAACGGGACCGGTGCCGCCGGTGGCGGACGGCTTCAACATCACGGGAATGCCCTCCTCCAGCCGGTAGCGTACCCGGGCCCCGGAGGTGTCAGGGGCAGTGGAGAGCAGTTCGTCGCCCTCCTGCACAAGGCGGGAACCGGTAACGGGGCAACGCAGGACCGTTAGCAGTCCGGCAGATAGTGTGGCCATGGGACGGCACTTCCTCACAAGTCAGAACACGTCAGGTGCCGCGGCTGGCGGCGCATCACAGCCAAGCCTAACCCCTGGCCCCGGCGCAGGAGCTAGTTCTGTTCGCGCAGGACCCGCAGGTGCGCGCGGCGCGACCCGGGGATGTCAGCGGGCGGCTCCAACGCATGCTTGCCGCTGCGCTTGGGCTCATCGTCGTCCTCCGCCGGGGTCTCGGCGAACCGCTCCCGTACGGCGTCCACAAGGGCCGACAGTTCGTCGCTGGTCGGTGTCCGGGACTGTCCGTCCAGGTTCAGCCGGACCAGCTCCCATCCCATGGGGGCGGTGAGGCGGGCGGAATGGCCGGCACACAAATCGTAACAATGGGGCTCGGCGTACGTTGCGAGCGGCCCCAGCACTGCAGTGGAATCGGCGTAGACGTATGTCAGGGTTGCAACCGCCGGCTGGCGGCATGCTGATCTGGAGCACTGACGTAAGGATTCCACGGAGGACCACTTTACCCGCTCCCCGGCGACGACGGTGCAGGCGCGCCGGGCCCCCACGGTGCCGGGGAGCCGCCGGCGGCCGGATGCCCGCTGTTATTGCCCACGGCGACGGGGTCCCGGCACCCGGGGGCAGCGGTTAGAGTTCTTACATGTCCATGGGATCTTCGCTGCGGGTGAGCCTCGATGATGAGTCGGGTTCGGCTGCTGTGTCCTCGTCCGGCTACTGGGTCCGCTCCTTCCGGCAGCGCCGCCGCAACCGGCACGGCCGCGGGCTGCGCGGGGACCTGATTCCGCCGCATCTGGCCGGAGCACGTACCCGCTCCGAGCGGTTCGACGAGTGGGTCCTGGAATCCGCACAGCGCCTGGAACGGCTGTGGGGCGAGCGGATCCAGAGCTACCAGTTCGTGGTTACGGAAATCCCTCCCCGGCTGGAGGATCTGGCCCGCGAGGGCGGACCCATCCCGCTGGGCGCGGCCACCGCGTCCGCGCCCGGCCGCCCGGCGGTCATCACCATTTACCGGCACGCCGTGGAAACCTCGGCCCGGGGACTGGTTCCGGTCAGCGAACTGGTCCATGACGTGATCGTGGAACAGCTTGCCGGGCTGATGGGCATGGACCCGGAAACCGTGGATCCGGCCTACGGCAGGTTCCGTCCGCTGTAGCCCGGCCGGATTAGTTCCCCACGCCCACCTGGACCCTGTTTGCGCCTGCATTGCCCTTGGGCAGGACCAGCACGCTGAGGCCCCTGTCCCCTTCGGTCACCACCTGCGCTCCGTATACCGGTGCGCCGGTGGCGCGGACCAGGACCGCGACGGGCGAGGTGCCCAGATCGGCCGGAAGGACCGCCGTGGTGGACCCTGCGGACAACGGCAGGATCTTTTCCGCCTGCAGCGACCCGTCCGCCGATACGGCGGCGAGGCTGAGCTCCGCGGCTCCCGCGGGGGCAGCGAAGGACAGAACCGTGTTGGCCGAGGCCAGCACGGCCAGGTGCTCGCTGCCGACCCGCTCCCCTGCACTGGCCACGGCCAGGTCAGTGCCTGCACCGGCATCGGTGCCGCGGGTGACGACGGCGGCCGCCGCCACGGAAACGTCGGAGGAAATGTCCAGCGTGTAGGTTCCCTCGGGCAGCGAATCCAACGGCAGCTTGGTCACCGTCCCGGCTGCGGCGTTGTAACTGCCCCCGCCTTCAAGGTTCACTTCGCCGGCCGCTGAGAAAACGCGCACGTTGACCACGGCGTCTGTTGCCCCTGGCACGGCCACCTGCAGGGAGGGAGTCACGGACGCGTACCCGTCGACGGCTGCGAGCTTTCGGGTTGCCTCCGGGTTTTGGATGAAGACGCCGCCGACCACCTGGTTGGGCCGCGGCGCCGTTGTCGGCTGGATCAGTTCCACCCCGCCCGGGGTCAGGCCGCGCAGCAGGCTCTGCGAGATCACTGCCGAGACAGGCCCGCCGGAGCTGCGGACCCGGACCGCCAGCGCCTCCTGGTTCGCGGCCAGCCCGGCCAGGACCACCGAACGGGTCTGCCCGGGAGCAACGGAAATGCCGCGCGTCCCGGGCCCGTCCAGCGGACCCGCCGGACCGTAAAGTTCCAGGTCCACCGCCGCGGCCGTCTGCGAGGCGTTGGTCAGCTGCAGCACGGCGGTTGCCCCCACAGTTGTCCGGGCACCCACCAGCCACTGGTCGTTGGCCGGTGTCTGGCAGTTGGCGGCGGCCAGGCCGGACAGGTCGCCGTCGGTGGCGGCATAAGTCATGGCTGCCCCGGCGGTCGGCTGCAGGGCTCCCTTGGGATCGGCGCTGAGTACGGTTGCCGCCGAGACCTGCTGGTCCCGGGCGACGCCGGCAGTCCGGGTGCCGGCCAGCGGCACCTGAGTTCCTCCGCCCATGCGCAGCAGTACGGAGCCGTCCTTGACGGACGCCAAAGACGCGGCGGGCAGCGGGTTGCCTGCTGCCGGAAGGACGACGGCGTTGACCACGCTGCGTGCGGACGAGGACTCGGCACTGAATTCGGCATCGGTGCCGGCCACGTTGCCCGAGAGCAGCCGCAGGGGTTCCGGGCATACCCCGGTCAGCGGCCCGGCCGGCACCTCCGCGTACGGTACGTCCACGGCGCGGCCGGCTGTACCGGTACCGGCCAGGCTGGAACCGGCCACCAACGCTCCGGCACAGGCCAGCAGCAGGACTCCGCCGGACCAGCGGCCCGCTGCCCGTGCCCGGGAAGGCGCGGGAGCGGTCTTCCGCCCCCGTTCCTTCACGGTCTGATCGCGTGCGGTGGGCTGGCCTTCAGGGCTGGACTTCGTTTCGCTCATGGCTGGTTCCCCTCCCGGGTCCGGTTTTCGGGCCCGCTGCCGGCACCGGTGCGGACAGGGGAAGGCGAAGCGCCGTCCTGCGCCGGAACTTCAGCGGGGGCGGCCGCGGCCGGCCCGTCCGGTCCGGCGGCATCCGTTTCGCTGCCGCCCGCGGCGGTGCTGTCCGCAGCATCGGCACCCGCGTGGCGTTTGCCCGGCAGCCGGATTGTCCTGCCGGCACCCGGAGTAGGCAGTGCCAGCAGCACGGTCAGGCCAATGACCAGCACCTGCAAGGCCTCGACCCAGGGCTCCCAGGGCGAGCGGTAGGCAATAACCAGTTCCCCGCCGTCGGCCGGAAGTTCAAAAGCCTGTTCCCAGCCCCCCTCCGTTGCCGCAAGCGGACGGCCGTCCAGGGTGGCCTGCCAGCCGTCATCGGCGCGTTCGGCCAGGACAAGTGTGCGCCCCTGCACACCGGCCTCGAGGGTGGTGCGCACCTCTTCAGTATGTGAGGGCACAGCTGCTGCCGTGCTGCCGTCGGCGTTCAGGATCCGCACCCGCGCACCCAGCCCCGACTGTGTTTCGGTCCCGGCATCGTTGAGCGGCTCGGTCACGCGCCACAGCCAGCCCGCGCCGGTCTGGCCGACGGCGGCCAGGCCGGGCACGGAATCCATCCGGCCGGCCAGCAGCTCAGCTGCGGTATCGGACTCCTGCAGGACCACGAATGCCACGCCGAGCCGGGCAAGTTCAGCCCGCGGATCAACTCCCGTGCCGGCGGTGATTACCGCAACGGCCCGGCGCAGGTCCGCGGTGGCCGGATCGTCGGCGCCCGGCGTGCCGGGAACGCCTTCCAGTCCGCGGGCGGCAGAAACGGTGGAGAGCTGTTCCAGTGTGGTGCCTCCGCCGCGCATAAGGACGGCGGTGACATTCCCGTCGGCGTCGGCGTGCAGGACCAGGCTGCGGGACTGGGCGTCTCCGTAGCCGGCATCAGCTGCCGTGGCTGGGAGGGTTCGTGCGGGGGCGCCCTGCACGGCGGTTTCCAGTCCCGGCAGGATGCCGGCGTCGTTTGGACCGCCGTTGGCGGCGGTGCCGGGGAATCCATTGCCGGTGAACTGCGGGACCGCCCACAGGGCAAGGCTGGCGGCGGGTCCGGCGGCCAGGACAAGCCCGAGGACCACGGCAAGGGAACGCCTGCTGCGCGGCGGCCGGCGCGCGTGCACCGGCGCGGGGCTACCGGGCAGCACATCCGCGGTGCAGGCCAGCGCGGCGCCCAGGAGCAGCAGCACGGTCGCTGAAACCAGGGGGCCGGCGAACGCGGTGACCACGGAATCAGCAGTGGCGGCCGTACCCAAGTAGGACGCCGCGGCGTTAACAGCCAGTGAGGTGACAGCCAGGATCCAGGCCAGCCGGGCAAGCCGGGCCGTCCTCGTCCGGAACAGTCCGAGAGCGGCCAGCACCACCACGGGCGCGCCGATCAGCAGTGCCAGGACCAGGTTCCACGGACCCTGCGGGAGCAGGCCGGAAAGGGTGCCGTCAACGGTAAACGCCACGGGGTAACCCAGCAGCTGCTGCCACGGTTCGGAACGGTCAAAGGCCAGCGGGACTCCGGGGTCCGCCAGGACAGCGCGCAGATGGTCCGGCGCGGCGGACAGTACCTGCGGCAGCAGGAGCGCGGCAGGCGGGAGCAGGGACCACCAGAGGGTCCGGGCACGGCGGCGCAGGGCAAGCGTCAGGATCAGGACCGCGGCCACCGCAAGGACAAAGAGAATCGGCGCAGCTGCGGTAAGGACAGCCAGGAGCAGCCCGGCGGCGGCAGCTGCCGTCCAGGACGCTGCCCGCCCGGCGCCGGCGGCAGGCGCCGGCTTGCCGGCACCCACCGCACGCGCAACGGCGAGGACCGTGAGTGGAAGCAGGATGTGGGCGATCATGCTGCCCAGCCGTCCGCTGCCCAGGGCCGTTTGGAACGCGGGTACGGCGGCCCAGAAGACAGCTGCCCAGAACCGCAGGCCGCGATGTTGAGTAAAGACCCCTGCCGCGAACCAGGCACTCAGCCCGGCCAGGGGCAGGGCGAGCATCAGCAGGACGAGCACGGCGGTGTTCCCGTTGCCGAATCCGGCCATGGCCAGCAGGGACAGCACAAACCCGAAAGGATCTCCGTGGGCGGGGTAACCGGAGCCCGCCTGTGCCCACCATCCGGTGGCCGCATCCCATATTCCAGCCACCCCCGGACCCAAGGGCAGGAGGGCGCCGCCGGAAGCAGCTGGTACGCCGATCAGGCGGTGCAGGCCCGTGAGGGAAGCTGCGGCCAGCAGCAGGGCCCCGGCCAGAGCGCCGAGGCCGACCCAGCTGCGGCCGGATCCTTCAAGGGCGGCAAAGTCATCACTGGCGTCACCGGAGGGGACGTATTCTTCCCCGCCTGGACCGTTTGGACCGGTATGTGCCTCGGTCAGGGTCCGGCGGTGTTCGCGCACTTCCCTGCCGGTGCTGCGCAGGGCGTTCACGGCGTTGCGGGGGCGTGTCCTCGTTGAGGCTGCACGCCGGCGGGAACGGTAAAGATCCAAGGGGCGGCAGACGGCGGCAACGCTTGTGACCAGCGACGCCGCGGCGTATCCGGGATCCTTGGCCAGCATGCCCAGGAAGAACCGGCCAATGCCGCCAAGGACAGCCCCCACGGCGAGGAAGGGCACCTGCCACAGCGGCGCGTGCTTGAGCCGGAGGAAGATCTCGGCCCTGCGCGCGGCAGCTTCCGATGCCGCCGGGTTGGGGCGGTCGCCGGCATGGCGGACTCCGGCGGCGGGAACCACCACCACGCGGTTTCCGGCCAGCCTGTTCCGCCAGCAAAGGTCAATGTCATCGCCGCTGCCGGGCAGGGCAGGGTCGAATCCGCCCAGTTGGTCCCAGGCGTCCCGGCGGATGAGCATACCGGCCGAGTTAACGGCAAAGATATCGCTGCGCGAATCGTATTGGCCCTGGTCCAGTTCGTCGGCGTCGATCAAGGTGAGCCGTTCGGCCCAGCGGTTGACGCTGATCCCCACGTCCATGAGGCGGCGTTCGTTATCCCAATGCACCTGCTTGGCGCCCGCAATTGTGACCGACGGCGCCCGCTCCACGGCCAGGAGCAGTTCCTCCAGCGCCCCGGGGGCGGGCGCTGAATCATCGTGGAGCAGCCAGATCCATTCACTGGCCGGATCACGGTCGGCCCCGCCCCGCTTGGGGAGCTCGGCCAGCCCTGCTTTCACCGCGGCGCCGAACCCGCCGCGCGCGGGAGCGGCGATGACTGGGCTGCCCACGGGGAGGCCCAGCTGCAGCAGGGAAGCGCTTGCATCGGTGGAGCCGGCGTCAACGCCGATGCAGAAATCTGCCGGCCTGCTCTGTGCCGTCAGTGCGGATAGTGTCTCGGGAAGGAACCGGGCGCCGTTGTGCGAAACCACAACAGCACAAACATGGACGTGCGAAAGAATTAGACTGCCTGCTTCCGAAGCCGGCGGCGTTCACGCTCGGACAGACCGCCCCAGATGCCGAACCGCTCATCGTTGGCCAGTGCGTATTCCAGGCACTGTGACCGGACATTGCATGCGGCGCAGACCTTCTTCGCGTCGCGGGTGGACCCACCCTTTTCGGGGAAGAACGCCTCTGGATCGGTCTGGGCGCACAGTGCGTCCGCCTGCCAGCCAAGCTCGCCCTCGTCCGCGTAGTCTTGGCCGAGGCCGGGAAGCCCGATCCAGACGGGCCGGGTTTCAGGTGCCGCGGGGAACAATGAGACCGGCGGGTCGAGGACGGTTTCCTCCTCCTCCGGGGCTTCAGCCAGCGCCTGGTGGGCAGCGAGGAAGGCAGTGGCCTGGTCCTCAATCGAACCGGCAGTATCCCGCCGGTACCGCTCGGCAGCAGCCGGATCAGCGGGATCCACGTACCAGTCAACGGGGACGCCCCGTGAACCGTAGCTGGCGGTGGCCTGCTCAGCAATGACGGTACTGTCCTGCGATTCTTCTGCTTGCCCCATGGAGTCCTCCCGGTGTTACTGCCCCAGCGGCGGCTGTGTGGTGGAGCCGCAGGCACTGGGCCTGCGGGTCCTCCATGTGGCTGGAACAAATCCGATACCTAATTACACGCGTGTAATACGACTCCGTCAAGCTGTTCAGGCATCTTATAGAGTTCATTGAGCGGATGCGAGGAACGCCACGCCCGGGATCTGCACCATTTTCCGGGCGCGTCGCACTTTACAGAAGCGCTGCGGCAGTGGGAATGAATTTCCCGCGCCACCCGCCGGTACCGCACCGGAGCCGGCCCGCACCGCACGGATCGGCAGGACCTACGAAAGAGAGCACTTGATAATGAGCACGCCGGCATCCGCCCTGCTTTCGGGCCTGCGCACGCAGCAGGCCACTTCCCCCGCCCTGATTTGGTACGGCAGCGGAGGGGAACGGATCGAGCTGTCGGGGAAGGTGCTGGACAACTGGGTTGCCAAGACCGCCAACTTCCTCGTGGACGAACTCGACGCCGAACCCGGGCTGAGGCTGCGGCTCGATTTGCCCGTTCATTGGAAGACCCTGGTCTGGGTCCTGGCCGGCTGGCAGACCGGCTGCACGGTGGTGTGGGATCCCGAGGGCAGCTCCGCGGCAGCTGATGTCACGGTTACCGCCTCGGCGCAGTCCACGGGCCCGGGGACCGTGGTGGCGGTGGCGCTGGGCGCCCTTGACCTGGCCTACCCGGCAGACCTGGCCCCCGGCGTCGTCGACTATGCCGCGGAGGTACGTTCGTATGCTGATACCTACCTCGAGGGGCCGGCGCCGGACGCCTCAGTGCCTGCACTGGAGGTCCACGGCGGCACGTCGGCAGCCCTGCTGCAGGGAACGGTCCCCTACAGTGCACTGCCTGCCGGCGGCGAACCCGCCGGAACACCCGGCGTCCTCCTGGCAGCCTCCGCGGACCTCCCGCTGGTGCTTGAGGCCGCCCTGCAGACCTGGGCTTCCGGCGGCGCGCTGGTCCTCACCGGCGAAGGCGTAGATCCGGGCGAGAAGGTCCTGGCCTCGGAGCGGGTTACGAAGCGGTTGGAGGCCTGACAGCCCCGGTCCGGGGCGCCGGATCTTCGCGCGGGGCTGCGGGATCATCCAGCAGCTCGTAGTCCTGCTCGAAACCGGGCTCGTCATCCAATTCGGCGTTAAAGACCCAGAAACGGTAGGCAAAGAACCGCAGGACGGTGGCCACTCCAATGCCGATCACACCAGCCAGGAACAACAGGTTCTTGTCCTCTATCCCCATGGGATAGCGGGCAACCCAGGTGAAGCCGGTGGAGATCAGGATGCCCACGCCGTTGATCAGGATGAACAGCCCGAGTTCACGCGCCACATTGTCTTGGCTGCGGCGCCGGCGGAACGTCCAGTAGCGGTTGGCCACCCAGGAGAACATGGTCGCCACAACGGCGCCGACAAAGCGTGCCTTGACCTCGCTGCCGGACATGGGTCCATGCATCAGGTACAGGGTCAGCCCGTTGTCGATGAGGAAGGCCAGGGCACCCACGGTTCCGAACTTGGCGACTTCCCGCCAGAACAGGGAAACAAGGCCCCGAAGCCGAGATGACAGCGATGTAAACATGACCCTCCGAGGCCGATCCGCGACAGGGGCCCGCAAAAACGGCGGACTGCTGCCTACACCCGACGCGCGGACGCGCGGCGGTCAAGTAAGCAATATTACCGCCGGTTTATGGGAGTTTGCTCGGGACTGTGGCATATCCGGGGGTGGCGGCGCAGGATGCACAGGGCTTTTCGGTACCCTTAAGGCGTGGATTTTCCAATTATCGGTGTGATAGGTGGCGGCCAGCTCGCCCGGATGATGGCCCCGGCGGCCACGGCACTCGGATTTGAGCTGCGCGTGCTCGCCGAGGGACCCGATGTGTCGGCGGTGCCGGCAGTGGCCAACGCCACGGTCGGTGATTACCGGGACCTGCAGGTCCTCGCGGACTTTGCCGCCGGCGTCGACGTGCTGACCTTTGACCACGAACACGTACCCGGCGGGCACCTGTCGGCACTGGTGGAGAAGGGATTCAACGTCCAGCCGGGCCCCGACGCCCTGATCCATGCCCAAGACAAGCTGGTCATGCGCGCCGCCGTGGAACGGCTGGGCCTGCCCAACCCCCGCTGGGCCGAGGTTGCCGACGTGGAGGAGCTGGCAGCCTTCGGCGAGTCGATCGGCTGGCCGGTGGTCCTGAAAACCCCGCGCGGCGGATATGACGGCAAGGGCGTGCGGATAGTGGCCGACGGCGCCGCAGCGCGGGAATGCGCCGACTGGTTCGGTGCCGGCCCGCTGCTGGCTGAAGAGAAAGTCCCTTTCACCCGTGAGTTGTCCGCCCTGGTAGCCCGGACCCCCGGCGGGCAGAGCACGGCCTGGCCCGTGGTCCACTCCATCCAGGTGGACGGCGTGTGCGACGAAGTGATCGCTCCGGCACAGGACCTTGATCCTGCGGTAGCCGAAGCTGCCGCGGCTGCGGCGCTGCGCCTGGCAGAGGAACTCGGTGTGACTGGCGTAATGGCCGCGGAACTCTTCGAAACCCCGGGCCGCGGCCCCGGATTCCTGGTCAACGAGCTGGCCATGCGTCCGCACAACTCCGGGCACTGGACCATGGATGGTTCCCTGACCGGGCAGTTCGAGCAGCACCTGCGGGCCGTTCTGGACCTGCCGCTGGGCGCCACCGGACTACTGGCCGGGGCAACGGTCATGAAGAACTTCCTGGGCGGACCAAATCCCGATCTGTTTGCCGCCTATCCCCTGGCCATGGCCGCCGAACCCGCCGTCAAGATCCATGCCTACGGCAAATCGGTGCGCCCGGGACGTAAGATCGGGCACGTTAACGCCGTCGGCGCCGCTGGCGACCTTCCCGCACTCCGCCGCAGCGCCGGCCGGGCGGCGGCCATCATCCGTGACGGCCGCGACCCCCTGAAGGAGAACTGAAGTATGCCCAACCGTGCTACCCCGCCGCTGGTCGGCCTCGTTATGGGCTCGGACTCCGACTGGCCGGTCATGGATGCCGCTGCGGCGGCCCTGGCCGAGTTCGGGATTCCCTATGAAGCCGACGTCGTGTCGGCCCACCGTATGCCCGAGGACATGCTGGACTACGGCAGGGAAGCACACCGGCGCGGACTACGCATCATTATTGCCGGTGCAGGCGGCGCCGCCCACCTGCCCGGGATGCTCGCCTCGGTGACGCCGCTGCCGGTCATCGGGGTACCCGTACCGCTGAAGTACCTGGACGGAATGGACTCGCTGCTTTCGATTGTCCAGATGCCCGCCGGTGTGCCGGTGGCAACGGTCTCCATCGGCGGAGCCCGGAACGCGGGCCTGCTGGCCGTGCGGATGCTGGCCGCCGGCACGGACCCCTTTGCTGCCCGGCTGCAGCAGCAGTTGATCGAGTTCGCCGCCGGCCTGCGCCAGAGTGCCATGGCCAAGGGAGCCGCCCTGCGCACATCCCAGACCGGCACGGACTAAGGGCCGATCATGAACCAGCGCCACACAGCCGATCCAGGCACGCCCTATACCGACCCGGTCCGCTATCCCCAAAGCGCCGCCTACGGGGTCCGGACCAAGCGGGCCTTCATCCTGCTGCTGCTGACCCTGGTTCTGCCCGGCGCAGCCCAGGTGGTTGCCGGCGACCGGAAGCTGGGCCGGCGTGCCCTGCGGGTCAGCCTCACGGCATGGGCACTGGTAGCGGCCGCCGTCGTCATTGCCCTGACCAACCGGGCCCTGCTCATCAATATTTTGACCAACCGCTGGGCGTCGCTGCTGATCATGCTGGCCCTGGTGGTGCTGGCTGTGGGCTGGGCACTGCTGTTCCTGAACACGCTGCGCATCATCCGCCCTCCGCTCCTGCAGCGCGGCGTCCGCCCGGTGGTGGCCAGCGTCCTGGCCCTGCTGATGATCGCCACCAGCGGCAGCCTGGCCTACGGCGCATACCTGATGAACGTCTCCCGGCATGCCTTCGACTCCATCTTCGCCTCCGGTCCGTCGCTGGATCCGGTGGACGGCCGGTACAACTTCCTGCTGATGGGCGGCGACGCCGGCGAGGACCGTACCGGCCTGCGGCCGGACAGCATTTCCATGTTCAGTGTGGACGCCAAGACCGGCCACACCGTGGTATTCAGCATCCCGCGAAACTTCCAAAACGCCCAGTTCCCGGCGGATTCCCCGCTGTCCGATGTGTACCCGACCGGCTATGACTGCGGCGACGAGTGCATCATCAACAGTCTGTACCAAACGGTGACCGAGAACTACGCGGACCTGTATCCAGGTTCCCAGGATCCCGGGGCCGAAGCCATGATGGACGCAGTCAGCGGCACCCTGGGACTGGAGGTCCAGGGCTACGTGATCGTGGACATGGACGGCTTCTCCACCCTTGTCGATGCCATGGGCGGGATCAAGGTCAACGTTGGCGGCTGGGTGCCTATCACCGCCGGGGAAATTCCCGGAACCAACCGCCACTATCCCCCGGACGGCTGGATTCCCCCGGGCACGCAGACCCTGGACGGCTACCACGCCCTCTGGTATGCCCGCTCCCGGGAGTTCGTTACCGACTACCACCGGATATCCCGGCAGCAGTGCGTGCAGCAGGCCATGGTGGCGCAGATGGATCCAGCTACATTGCTGACCCGCTTCCAGGCCATTGCCTCGGCGGGCGAGCAGATCGTGGAAACGGACCTGCCGCAGGACCAGCTGGGCAGTTTCGTGGACCTGGCACTGAAGGCCAAGGGACAAACGATGGAGCGGATGACCATCGGCCCGCCGGACTTCGGTCCGGCAGCGGACAACTTCGTGACCTACCCGGATTTCAACCTGATCCATGCCCGGGTCCAGGACATGCTGGACGGCACCTCCGAACCGGCAGCCCCTGCTGAGGAGGCACCCGCTGAGGAGGCCGCCCCTGAAGAGGGCATGGATGCCGGCACAGAAGCCGGCGGAACAGACGGCGAGGCAGCGGACGGAACGCCTATCACCGAGGTTCCCCAGGAGGAGACGGAAGAAATCACCGTGGAGTACCTGCAGTACCTGGCGGAGATCCAGGACGATGCGACGCTCGGTATGCTCCTGAACAACAACGGTGAGTGCAGCCCGGGCTAGTCCTGCACTGCTTCGCATCCGACTCACCTATCAGCCGAAAGAGACCCATGTACCTGCTCCGGAATACGCTCCGACCCTATGCATGGGGATCAACCACGGCCATGGCCGAACTGTTCGGCCGGGAGCCCTCCGGGGAGCCGGAGGCAGAACTGTGGATCGGAGCCCATCCGGGCGCACCGTCGGCCCTGGTGCCGCCGGTGGACGGGGCACAGACCCTCGACGAGCTTATTGCCTTGGATCCGGAGGCCGCCCTCGGCGCGGATACAGCAGCCCGGTTCGGCGGTGAGCTGCCCTTCCTGGCCAAGATCCTCGCAGCGGGCTCTCCCCTGTCGCTGCAGGTCCATCCCACGCCCGCACAGGCCCGCGCCGGTTATGCAGCCGAAGAGGAAACGGGTGTGGACCGCGGGGCGAGGGAACGCAATTACAAGGACGGGAACCACAAACCGGAGATGATCTTCGCGCTGACGCCCTTCGAGGCGTTGTGCGGTTTCCGGAACCCGGAGGAGGCAGCGCAGGTTTTCCGGGCCGTCAACGGGGCTATTGCCGCCGAGGGACGCCCGGTCCCGGAACTGCTGGAATGGATTGTTGCGGAGCTTTCTTCCGGCCACCCGGCGGCCGACCGGCTGCAGTCCGTCTTTCGGACCATCCTCAGCGACGGAGAATCCGTCCGGCCCGCGGTGGAGGAGGCGGCCGCTGCCTCGGCATTGTCAGCTGCCGGAACCGAATTTGCCCGTGAACTGACAACTGTGGCCGAGCTGCAGGGCTTCTACCCGGGTGATCCCGGGGTCTTGATCTCCCTGCTGCTCAACCGGGCCTCCCTGAAGCCCGGCGAAGCGATCTACCTCCCCGCCGGCAACGTCCACGCCTACCTGAGCGGCCTGGGCGTGGAAGTCATGGCGGCATCGGACAATGTTCTGCGCGGCGGCCTGACTCCCAAACATGTGGATGTCCCGGAACTGCTTCGGACCGTGGATTTCCGGCCGCTGGGCATTCCCTCGCTTACGGCCGGACACACCGCGGACGGGCAGGAAGTCTTCCGCCCGCCCTTTGAGGAATTCCAGCTGCAGCGGATCGAGCTGGCCCAGGGGCCGGACACCGGCCGGGACCTTCCCGCCGAAGTTCCGGTGCTGCAGAACGGACCCGCGGTGGTGATCTCCGTCCGCGGCAACGTTGCGCTGTCCTCCCCCGCCGGCAGCCTGGTCCTTGAACCCGGGCAGAGCGCTTTCCTGCCGGCCGGCGATGCGCCGGCCTTCCTGCGGCTCGCCTCCGATTCGGCGCAGCACGACGACGCCGCGCTGGCCTTCGCCGTTACGGTCGGGTCCGCCCCGGCCAACGGCGGGGATGAGCCCCGGCTGGACCTGCCGGCCTGATCCCGCTGCCGGACTGATCCCGCTGCCGGACTGATCCCCGGTTAGCGGCGCAGCCGGCCCTTGAGGCCTGCAACTACGGCGCGGGCCTTCCGCATGCCTGTTTTCGCCAGCGGCAGTGCGGTGGCGAAGACCGGGTAGAGCGGGGACAGCGGCTTGTCCCAGGTGCCCGTCAGCAGGTCCTCGTGCTTAGCCCAGCCCATCTTGAACTTGGACACGCCGTCGTTGAGCAGCCCGTTGAAGTCGTAGCGGGTAATGCCCCGCTCCTTCATGTCGGAGATGGCGTGCCACTTCAGCGCGTAGTTGGCCCGCAGCCGCTCGCCTTCCTCGGTCATCCCGCCGTAAAGCTCGAAGGCCGTGTATTCACTGGTCGAGAGCCACAGGAACGCCACCACGTCCTCCCCGCTGAAGGCGGCATACACCGGCGAATCCTCACCGAGGTTGTCGAAGATGTCCAGGTAGTAGGCGTCCTCATGGATGCCGAAGTTCGCCCGCTGGGCCGTGAGCTTGTACACAGCAAGGCACTTGGCGATTTCCGCACGCTCCACCCGGCGGTAGACCAGGTCCTCCCGCCCGGATTTGCGGATGTACTGGCGGTGCTTTTTGCTCATGTCCCCGGAAAGGTCGTCCAGGCTGCGCTGCAGGTCCAGGATCAGTGTCCGGCCAATCAGGATGGTGTTCCCGCTCCGGCGGAAACCGAGTCCGGGCAGGCCTGCGGAGAGTTTGCCGTCCTCATCCCAGTCCGGCTCAATGGACAGGGCCACGGCGGAGTGTGCCGTCTTTACATAGTCACTGACGGCATCCAGCACCTCCAGCTCCCGGCCCGGCTCCCCCTGTGGTCCGCGCGGGATGTACGCCAGGGCGCGGAACGGGAAAGGCAGCGCGCGCAGCAGCACCTGGGCGCAGCCCACCACGGTGCCGGCGTCGTCGCTGACCAGGACGCGGTCCACGCTCCATCCGTGCTCCGCCTTGGTTTTGCCCCAGCCCCACAACTGCTGGGGGTGGCCGCGGAAGCGGTTGACGGTTTCGTTCCAGGAAGCGGTTTCGGAGCAGGGAGTAACGCGCAGTGTCATGCCTTCAAGACTACTTGGCTCCCCTGCCGGGGGCCGAAACGGACGGCACCGGCGGCGGCTAACCGTGCGCGGCAGGCAACGGTCAGGCCACCGGGCCGGTCATGGGTGGGGATGGCTTGCTAGGCTCGACTATGGCTGCTTCCTCTTCCATTCCCTCATCCGGATTCCCCTCCACCGCCAGTCACCGCGGGGCGGACCTTGCACGCCGGATCACCGTCACCAGCTGTTTTGCCGTCTGCATTGTCGGCTCCATGATCGGCGTGGGCGTTTTTGGCGGCACGCCCGTGGCGGAAGCCGCCGGCGGTGCGCTGAGTGCCGATGCGACATATCTGGCTCCGGCCGGCACGGCCTTCTCCATCTGGTCCGTGATTTACACCGGGCTTGGCCTTTTCACGGTCTATCAGTGGTTTCCGTCCCAGCGAGCCTCAGGCCGGCAACGTTCCCTGGGCTGGCTGGTTGCCGCGTCGCTGCTCTTGAACGCCGCCTGGATCCTCTCGGTGCAGGCCGGGTCGGTGCTGCTCAGCGTGGTGGTGATCGTGGCCCTGCTGGCCGTCCTGGCCGAGTGTTTTCGGCGCTACGCGGTCCTGCGGACTGCACGCACCGGCGGCTGGCCGGAATGGATTGCAGTGGATGGCGCGCTGGGCCTCTATCTTGGCTGGGTATGCGTAGCCACAGCTGCGAATACCGCCTCTGCGCTCACCTCCGCAGGCTTCCGGGGTTTCGGGTTGCCTCCGGCCCTCTGGTCCGCTGCCGTGCTTGCCGTTACGGCCGCCGTCGGCATCGGGCTGGCTGCGGCCGGACGCGGCCGCCTCGCTCCGGCGGTTTCACTCGTGTGGGGACTGTCCTGGATAGCGGTCTCCCGGGTCAACGGCGGACTGGAATCTGTTCCCACCGCGGTGGCCGCCGCCGCAGCGGCAGTTGTGGTGGCTGCCGCCACCCTGGCTATCCGCTTCCGTGCCGGCCGTCCGGGAACCAGCGCCGCGCCCCGCTCCGGCCGGCCGGCCTGAGACGCCTCCTCCGCAACAAAGCGTCCCCGCCGGAAGTTTCCGGCGGGGACGCTTTTGGTACTGGGGCGCGAGGCCTGCGGACTAGTTGGCGCGGGCGTAGGACTCCCACTTGTGCGCCTGGTGTTCGCCGTCCACCACGCGGATAGTGCCGGACTTGGAGCGCATCACGATGGACTGGGTCAGGACGCGGTCCTTCTTGTAACGGACCCCGCGCAGCAGATCGCCGTCGGTGATGCCCGTCGCAGCGAAGTAGCAGTTATCGCTGGTGACCAGGTCATTGGTGGACATCACCCGGTCCAGATCATGTCCGGCGTCGATTGCCTTCTGCTTCTCGTCATCGGAGGTGGGCCACAGCCGGCCCTGGATCACGCCGCCGAGCGTCTTGATGGCGCAGGCGGTAATGATGCCTTCGGGAGTGCCGCCGATTCCCATCAGGGCATCGACGTCGGTGCCTTCGCGTGCAGCAGCAATGCCGCCGGCGACGTCGCCGTCCATCAGCATCCGGGTCCGGGCACCGGCGTCGCGGATTTCCTGCACCAGCGGCTTGTGCCGGTCACGCTCGAGGATCATGACGTTGAGCTGGTTGATCTTTTTGCCCTTGGCCTTGGCAATCAAGTGGAGGTTCTGCTTGACCGGCAGGCGCAGGTCCACCATGTCGGCGGCTTCCGGGCCGGTCACGAGCTTTTCCATGTAGAACACGGCGGAGGGATCAAACATGGTGCCGCGCTCAGCGACAGCCAGGACGGCGAGGGCGTTGTTGATGCCCAGTGCCGTAAGGCGGGTGCCGTCAATGGGGTCGACGGCAACGTCGCACAGGGCGCCGGTGCCGTCGCCAACGTGCTCGCCGTTGTAGAGCATGGGCGCTTCGTCCTTCTCGCCCTCACCGATGACCACTACGCCGTTGAAGTGGACCGTGGAAATGAGCGAACGCATGGCGTCCACTGCTGCGCCGTCGGCGGCGTTCTTGTCGCCGAAGCCCACCCAGTGGCCGCCGGCAATGGCGGCTGCCTCCGTGACACGGACCAGTTCGAGAGCCAGGTTGCGGTCCGGCTCCGAATCTCCGACTGCTAGTGCGGGGGAAAGTGTTGAGTACTGGGCACCTTTGGACACGTCAAACCTCATCTTTGAAATTTCGATGTAAACCGTCTGCGGACACCCGTTGGAGCAGATGACCTTTCTCCGATCATAGTCTGAGTGGCTTTTGCCACCACCCGGCGACCGGATATCTGCGGCCCGGTTTGACCCGGCCGGTTTGTCGGAGCGGGTTTTGCGGAGTAGGAGTTCAGCGCCGCATAAGAGAATATGGAGGGGTGAGTGAAACGCAGCCTGATCCCCAGCAGCCCCAGCAGGCCGAAGACGCGGTGACGCCGGTCCTGACCACCAAGCAGGCCAAGCGGGCCAATGCCACCGTGATGGGCATGCTGATCGCCACCGGCCTGACGCTGGCGCTGTGCCTGGTGCCGGTGCTGCTGAATCCGTCCCCCAAGATGCAGGCACGCAATGTCGATGTCACAGCTGCGGCCAACCAGGCTGCCGGGGATGCCGGCTACAGCCCGCTGGACCCTGAGCTTCCCGATGGCTGGACGGCCAATTACGCGCGTTGGAACACCGGAGAGAACAACGGCGTGCCCACGTGGGAGGTGGGATATGTCACGCCTGGAACTGAATTTATTGCCCTCACCGAGACCAATGCGGCCAATCCCACCTGGGTGTACGAGTCGACCGGCGACTCCGCCGTCGCCGGGGAACGGCAGGCCGGCGGAGTGACGTGGGAACTGCGGGATTCCTCCAGCGGGAAGGCATCCATGGTGGCCGAGGTCGAGGGCCTGACCGTGGTGCTCACGGGCTCCGGAGAGCTGAGCGAATTCGATGTCCTGGCCGAGCACGTGGTGGAGGACCTGCGCGGCAACTGATGCCGGGTGCCAAGGAAGGCACTACGGCGTCCGGCCGCCGAAGGAGTAATCTCGGAACCGTGGAGACAGAAAAGATGATCACCCCCGCCCAGGCCTGGCAGAAACTGCGTGAAGGCAACGAACGCTTTGTTGCCGGGAGCGCCAACCATCCGAACCAGGACGCCCCGCGCCGCAGTTCACTGGTGGAGGGCCAGAATCCTTTTGCCGTCATCTTCGGCTGCTCGGATTCGCGCCTCGCTGCGGAAATCATCTTCGACCTCGGTCTTGGGGACGCCTTTGTAGTCCGCACCGCGGGCCAGGTAATCGACGACGCCGTCCTCGGTTCCCTTGAATACAGCGTTGGAACGCTCAACGTGCCGCTGATTGTGGTTCTCGGCCATGACAGCTGCGGCGCGGTGACCGCGGCGAAGGAAGCCGTGGACACAGGGGAAACCCCCACCGGGTATGTTCGCTCCCTGGTGGAGCGGATTACTCCGTCGGTGTTGGCTTCGCACCGCAAGAACCTGTTTGAGGTCAACGACATGGTGGTGGAGCACACCAAGCAGACCGCCGAGCGCCTGGTGGAAAGCTCCCGGGTCATCTCTGACGCCGTGGAGGACGGCCGCGTGGCCGTCATCGGTTTGTCCTACCGGCTGGCCGAGGGCAACGCAGAGCTGGTCTCCGGGTTCGGCGCACTGGAACACCCCGCCGTCCTGCGTTCGGCACTGCCCAAGTAGTGGTTTGCGCTGCGGCGCAGCGGTTTCTACTGCGGCGGGTCGGGACACTAGGCTTGGGGACATGACTTCTGACACCTCCGAATATCGCATCGAACACGACACCATGGGCGAGGTCCGGGTTCCGGCCGCCGCCCTTTACCGTGCACAGACGCAGCGCGCGGTCGAGAACTTTCCCATTTCCGGCACCATGCTGGAAACCTCGCACATCGAAGCGCTCGCCCGGATCAAGAAGGCCGCTGCGACTGCCAACGCCGAACTGGGGGTGCTCGACGAAGAGCGCGCCCGGGCCATTGAAAAGGCAGCCGACGCCGTCGCCACTGGAATGCATGACGGCCACTTCCCCATCGACGTCTTCCAGACCGGTTCGGGTACATCCTCGAACATGAACACCAACGAGGTCCTCGCCGAGCTGGCTACCCGTGCTTTGCGGGACGCTGGCAGCGAAACCACCGTCCACCCGAACGACCACGTTAACGCGTCGCAGTCTTCCAACGACGTTTTCCCCACCTCCGTGCACGTGGCAGCTACGTCGGCACTGCTCAACAACCTGATCCCGGCCCTTGACCACCTTGCCGCGTCACTGGAGCGCAAGGCCGAAGAGTTCAAGGACGTGGTTAAGTCCGGACGGACCCACCTGATGGACGCCACGCCGGTAACGCTGGGCCAGGAATTCGGCGGGTACGCCGCCCAGGTCCGCTACGGCATCGAGCGGGTGCAGGCCTCCCTCCCCCGCGTGGCGGAGGTCCCGCTTGGCGGCACCGCCGTCGGCACCGGCATCAACACTCCGGCCGGATTCCCGCAGCGGGTCATCGAACTGCTGGCCGCCGACACCGGACTGCCGCTGACCGAAGCGCGCGACCACTTCGAGGCACAGGCCAACCGTGACGCCCTGGTTGAGGTTTCCGGCATGCTGCGCACCATCGCCGTATCCTTCACCAAGATCGCCAACGACCTGCGCTGGATGGGATCCGGCCCCAACACCGGACTGGGCGAAATCGCCATTCCCGACCTCCAGCCGGGCTCCTCGATCATGCCGGGCAAGGTCAACCCCGTCATTTCCGAGGCCGTTATGCAGGTGGCCGCACAGGTAGTAGGCAACGACGCCGCCGTCGCCTGGGCCGGCACGTTCGGTTACTTTGAACTCAACGTCGGCATCCCGGTGATCGCCGCGAACCTGCTGGAGTCCATCCGGCTGCTGGCCAATTCTTCCCGCGTAATGGCGGACAAGATGATTGACGGCATCGAAGCCAACGTTGAGCGTGCCCGCTATCTCGCCGAAGCATCCCCGTCCATCGTCACCCCGCTGAACAAGTTCATCGGCTACGAGAACGCGGCCAAGATCGCCAAGTACTCCGTCAAGGAAGGCAAGACCATCCGTCAGGCCGTCGAAGACCTGGGTTACCTGGAACGCGGCGAACTGACCGAGGAACAGTTGGACAAGGCCCTGGACGTCCTCTCGATGACGAAGCCGCCCCAGGCATAGCAGGCAGCACAAACGCCGCCTGCAGCACGCCACGCGCAGCTCCGGCGAAAGGGCATCCGGTTTTTCCGGGTGCCCTTTCCCGGCCCTCCCCTGATGGAATTTGCACATGCCAGTCCATAGTGCAAACATTTACCGCGTGAGTAATAGTGCAACAAATGAGGACTGCGGGGGCCTGCGGGAACGCAAGCGCACCGCCACCCGGGCTGCCATAACGGCTGCTGCGCGCACCCTCACTGCAGCCAAGGGCGTGAACGGCTTCACCGTGGAACAGCTCTGTGAACGGGTCGGCATTTCCCGCCGGACGTTCTTCAACTACTTCCCCGCCAAGGAAGACGCCATCCTCGGCTCGCCGGCCGACGACCTCCCGGAGGACCTGGTCCGGCGCTTCATTGAGGGCGGCGCATCATCGGCACCCGGGACACTGTCCTCCACCCTCGTGCCGGACTTTGTGGAACTCGCGGTCGGCATGACCGAGCGCATGGCTATGTCGCGCACGGAAATGGCCCAGCTCAAGGAGGCCATCAGCGCGGAACCGCGGCTGATTTCCAAAGCCATGCACGGTTCCCGCGAAGCCGAGGAGGAATTCCGCCGGATAGTTGCGGCCCGGGAATCCCTTCCTGCGGACGATCCGCGCATTGCCGTCCTGGTGGCACTCTTCGGAGCACTCGTCCAGCGGGCCGGCATGGTCTTCTTTGACCCGGCCAACACGGCGTCCTACCGCAGCACGCTCGTCACCGCGGTGAATGCCGCCGTCGAAGTGTTTTCGGCAGCGGAACCGCTGTCTCTGCCCGCCGAACCGCCTCCCTTACCCGCCCCCACCGGTTCCCCCGAACCCGCTGATTCCCCTGACCCCGCCAACCCCGCCAAGGACACCGAATGACAACCACCGCGAAAAGCGCCCCCGGGCCGCTTTTGCTGACCCAGAAACGCATCTGGATCATTTTCTCCGCACTGATCGCGGGCATGCTCCTGTCCAGCCTCGACCAGACCATTGTTTCCACGGCCATGCCCACCATCGTCGGGGAACTCGGCGGCGTCGAGCACCAGACCTGGATCACCACCGCCTACCTGCTGGCGACCACCATCGTGATGCCGATCTACGGCAAGTTCGGTGACGTACTGGGCCGGCGCAACCTGTTCCTGTTCGCCATCGCGCTGTTCACCGCCGCGTCCGTTGGCTGCGCCTTCGCCACCGATTTTTGGGGCTTCGTGATTTTCCGGGCCATCCAGGGCCTGGGCGGCGGCGGCTTGATGATCCTCTCCCAGGCGATCATTGCCGACATCGTGCCGGCGAACCAGCGGGGCAAGTACCTCGGACCGCTGGGCGGCATCTTCGGACTGTCCGCCGTGGCGGGGCCGCTGATGGGCGGCTTCTTCGTTGACCACATGACCTGGCAGTGGGCCTTCTACATCAACATTCCCATCGGCATCATTGCCTTCCTCGTTGCGTTCTTCGCACTCACGCTTCCCACCAAAAAGGCGGAAAAGCGGATCGACGTCGGAGGCGTGGTGTTCCTCTCCATTGCAACCACCTGCCTGATCTTCTTCACCGATTTCGGCGGCCGGGACGACTACGGCTGGACGGACCCGGCAACCCTGCTCTTCGGCGCGGGGATGCTCCTGGCGGCCCTGATCTTCGTGATGATCGAGCGCCGCGCAGCCGATCCCATCATTCCGCTCAGCCTCTTCCGGAACCCGATCTTCGTCAACAGCACGGCCATCGGTTTCACCTTGGGCATGGGCATGTTCGCGGCCCTGGCCTTCGTCCCCACGTTCCTGCAGATGTCCACCGGCACCTCCGCAGCCGTCTCCGGCCTGCTGATGCTGCCGATGATGGTGGGCATGATGGGCACCTCGATCTACTCCGGCCTGGCCATCACCAAGACCGGCAAGTACAAGAAGTACCCGATCATGGGCGCCGTCCTGGTTATTGCGGCCATGCTGTGGATGACCACTCTGTCCGCCGACACTCCCGTCTGGGTGATCTGCGCGCAGCTGTTCGTATTCGGCGCGGGCCTCGGCTACATCATGCAGGTTGTGGTGCTGGTCGTACAGAACTCCGTTCCGGTGGACCAGATCGGCACCGCGACTTCCAGCAACAACTACTTCCGGGAAGTCGGCGCATCACTGGGTGTCGCGATCTTCGGTGCGATGTTCACGTCCCGGCTCGCGGACAAACTGGAAGCAACCTTCGCCGGTGCGGGGCTTGACGCCTCTGCCGCAGGGGAAGCAACGGCCACCCTGCAGCCTTCCGTGCTGGAAACCCTTCCGGAACCGCTCCGGGACGGCATTGTCACCGCCTACGCCGATTCCCTTGCCCCGGTGTTCTGGTACCTGATCCCATTCCTGGTGATCGCCCTGGTCCTGGCCTTCTTCCTGAAGCAGATTCCGCTTTCCGACGTCGCCGGAATGGTCGCGCGCGGGGAAGCAGTGGGCGGGGAAGAGGCGGACCGGCTGGAGGCCGAACGCCTGGCCGCACTCAACGGCACCGCTCCGAAGTCCGGACCCGCAGATCCGTCGGCCGAAGCCGTGCCCCCGGCGACGGAGACTACGGGAACGCGGGTAGCCCCGGAGCAGGCTCCGGAGAATCCCTACCGCGAGCGGTAACCGCCCCCGGGATGCTCTTCGTCCGGAACTGGGTTGGAACAGCCGAAAGGGGCCGTCCCGCTGCTGCGGGGCGGCCCCTTTCGGCTGTTCAGTTGTTCGGCTGTTCGGTTGTTCGACTGCTTGGGAAGCCCTGCTCAGCGCTGGAAGACGGGCACGCCGTCGGCGGTCAGCGCCAGGTCGATGAGCATCTTGTGCCGGTCACTCAGCGGCGGCAGGTTCTCCAGTGCGAACCAGCCCACCTCGGTGGACTCGTCGTCGTTCACGCGTGCCGTGCCGGAAACGTACCGGCACGTGAACGCCAGGTTCAGGAAGGAACATACATCCCCGTTGGGAAAGGTGACCGGGCCGTGCGCGCCAACATGGATCAGGTGCTCGATTTCAGCCCTTACCCCCGTCTCCTCCTCAACCTCGCGCAGGGCTCCGGGACCTGCTTCTTCCCCCGGATCCAGCATGCCGGTGACCAGCGCCCAGCTTCCGTTGTCGGAGCGGCGGCCCAACAGCACCTGCCCCTCGGAGTTGAACACGACGGCGGTCACGCCGGGAAGCCACAGCGGATCGTGTCCGATCCTCTCGCGCAGGGACAGGACAAAATCAGGAGTAGGCATGCCTCTACTGTAGGCCGGGCGCCAGCATAGCCGCGGCGGCACCCAGGAGCATGAACGGCCCGAAGGGCAACGTGGAGGATGCCGTCCCGCGCCGGGAAAGGATCAGCCCCAGCCCCCATATCCCGCCGAACACAAACGCAGCCATGGTTCCCGCCAGCACGTGGCCCGGCCCAAGGAAACCGAGGTAGAGCCCCAGGAGCCCGGCCAGTTTGACGTCGCCAAGGCCCAGCCCGGAAGGATTCAGCAACCGCAGGACGAAAAACCCGGCCCCCAGACCAGCAGCACCCAGCAGCATGCCGGCAATCCGTCCGGACTCCCCGACGGCCAGCGCAGCGGCGGCCAGCAGGGCTCCAGCCACGGGATACGAGGGAAGCACCAGCGCATCCGGCAGGCGCCGGGTGCGGATATCGGCAGCGCTCAAGCGGACGGCCAGCACCGTAAACCATGCCAGCGCCAGGCCCAGCAGCCAGCCGGCATGCATGCCGCCGGGAGCAGTCCAGTAGTCCGCCAGTGTGCCAGCCATGGCTACACGCTATGCCCCGGGCCCGGGCTGTGCAGGCGACGTCCTCCAGGTGTGGACAAGCTAGCCGATCTGCCCCTCTTCCAGCAGTTCCGTCACCAGGGCCGCAATGGGGGAACGCTCGGACCGGGTGAGCGTAATGTGCCCGAACAGCGGGTGTCCCTTCAGCGTTTCCACCACCGCTGCCACGCCGTCGTGACGGCCCACGCGCAGGTTGTCCCGCTGCGCGACGTCGTGCGTCAGGACGACCTTGGAATTCTGGCCGATGCGGGAGAGCACGGTGAGCAGCACGTTTTTCTCCAGCGACTGCGCCTCATCCACGATCACAAAGGAGTCGTGCAGGGACCGGCCCCGGATATGGGTCAGGGGCAGCACCTCGAGCATGCCGCGGTCCAGGACCTCCTCCACCACTTCCGGCGAGACCAGTGCCTCCAGCGTGTCGAACACAGCCTGGCCCCAGGGTCCCATCTTTTCCGACTCGGAGCCGGGCAGATATCCCAGCTCCTGCCCGCCGACCGCGTACAGGGGGCGGAACACCACCACCTTCCGGTGTTCCCGGCGCTCCAGGACCGCCTCCAGTCCGGCACACAGGGCCAGGGCGGATTTGCCGGTCCCTGCCCTGCCGCCCAGGGATACTATGCCCACTTCCCGGTCCATCAGCAGGTCAATGGCCAGCCGCTGCTCCGCGGACCGGCCGTGCAGGCCGAAGACGTCCCGGTCCCCGCGCACCAGCCGCAGCCGCTTATCCGTACCTACGCGGCCCAGGGCCGAGCCGCGCCCGGCCATCAGCACCATTCCGGTGTTGACCGGAAGATCCGCTGCCTCAGGGTGGAACAGCGGCTGGTGGTCATACAGAAGCGCCATGTCGGCGTCAGAGATTTCCAGTTCCGCCACTCCGGTCCAGCCGGTATCGCGCACCAGGCCGTTGCGGTACTCGTCCGCGTCCAGTCCCACGGCCGAGGCCTTGACCCGCATGGGCAGGTCCTTGGACACCACCGTGACGCTGCGGCCCTCATCGGCCAGGCTTTTGGCCACCGCCAGGATCCTGCTGTCATTGTCGCTGCCCCGGATCCCGGCCGGCAGTACGTCGGTGGAGACGTGGTTCAGTTCCACCCTAAGGACTCCTCCGCTCTCCCCCAGCGGTATGGGTGCGCCAAGTCCGCCGTGCTGCACCCGCAGCTCATCGAGCAGCCGCAGGGCGTTCCGGGCAAAGTACCCGAGCTCGGGGTCCTGGCGTTTGCGCTCCAACTCGGTGATGACCACCAGCGGGAGGATTACTTCGTGTTCGGCGAACCGCAGGATCGCCCGGGGATCGGACAGCAGTACCGATGTGTCCAATACAAAGGTGGTGCGTTCCAAGGCCTGCACAAACTGGTCAGCTGCCACTGCGGACTCCCATCAGGGGCCGCCCCCGGGCCCCGGTTGCTGGACTGTGCTGCGTTCCGGCCGGCTCCGTGCTGACCGCTAGCACCAAAGTACGCCCGCCCGGTACCGGGCGGCAGCAGGACACGGCCCTCCCCCCGGGGAAGACCCCAGGCTCTTCGCGGGGAAAGGCTGTCAGGAACCGAAGCGCCGCTGCCTGCTGGCGTAGTCACGCAGGGCACGCAGGAAGTCCACGCGCCGGAAATCCGGCCACAGGGCTTCGCAGAAGTAGAACTCGCTGTACGCGCTTTGCCACATCAGGAATCCGGAGAGCCGCTGCTCGCCGGAGGTGCGGATGACCAGTTCCGGATCCGGCTGCCCGCGGGTGTAGAGGTACTCGGAAATCCGGGTGACCGAAATCTCGCCTGCGACGTCCGTAATTGTCTTGCCCTCGCTGTCGGCGTCCTGCAGCAGTTCCTTGACGGCGTCAACGATCTCCCGCCGTCCGCCGTAGCCGATGGCCACGTTCACGTGCATTCCGTCGGCGTCGCCGGTGCTGTTCCCGAGTTCGGTGAGCTGCTTCGCCAGCCTTTCGGGAAGGATCTCGAGGGCCCCCACAGGCTGGACCCGCAGGTTGCCCTCTTCACCCAGCCGGTCCAAGGTGTTCCCGATGATGTCCAGCAACGGTTCAAGCTCGCCAGCGTCACGGTTAAGGTTGTCGGTGGAGAGCATGTACAGAGTGACCATACGGACGCCGAGTTCCTGGCACCAGCCGAGGAATTCGAGGATTTTATCCGCTCCGGCCTGGTGCCCGTCGCTGGTGGGAGCACCGGCGAGTTTCGCCCACCGCCTGTTTCCATCGACCATCACGCCGATGTGTTCGGGCAGCCGCGCCCCGCTGAGGGACCGACGGAGCTTACGCTCGTAGAGGGCGTAGACAACACCGGGGAATTTCATAGCTTGCCTCACCTGCCAGGTCCGGGCGGAGCAGACGGGCTGCTGCAGCCCGGGTCTGCCTAAAGAAGAAAAAATCTTCTCCTAGGCTACCGCTAGCTCGCCCCGGCAGCGCGCAACCCGGCCCTGCCGCCCGCTTACCCAACCGTAAGTTACCCGATCGTAGGTTAGAATTTCCGTTATGGATTCGTCATCATCTTCCGCACGGCCACACGGCGTCCCCGCTCAGCATGATCCCGACTCCCGGGTAGCCCCGGGCCCGTTGGAAAGTGTGGTTGAATCCCTCGCCGAAGAACTCGAAGTCAAGCCGCGCCTGCGCGGCTGGTTCCATGCAGGTGCTGCGCCGCTTGCGCTGGCAGCAGGCATTGTCCTGGTAATTCTCTCCCCCACAACCGGCACCAGGATCGCCTCCGCTGTGTACGCTTTTACCGGTGTACTGCTGTTCGGCGTGAGCGCCGTCTATCACCGCGGCAACTGGTCACCCAAGGTCAAGAAGGTACTCAAGCGCCTGGACCACACCAACATCATGCTGGTGATTGCAGGTTCCTATACCCCCCTGGCTTGGGCACTGCTGCCCCGGGGAAGCGCGACAACCCTGCTGTGGCTGATTTGGGCCGGCGCCCTGGTGGGCGTCGCCTTCCGGCTGCTGTGGCTGAACGCGCCGCGCTGGCTGTACACCCCGGTCTACATTGCGCTGGGCTGTGCCGCGCTCTTCTACATTCCCGACTTCTACCGTGCGAGCCCGGCGGCTGCATGGCTCATCTGCGTGGGAGGAGCCATGTACATTGCAGGAGCGGTCATCTACGCCATGAAGCGCCCCAACCCGTCAGTGGAATGGTTCGGCTTCCATGAAATCTTCCATGCCTTCACACTGGCAGGGTTCGCGTGCCACTACGTGGCAATCATGTCCGCCGTGCTCGGCGCGGGCCACTAGGGCTGCCGGGTCCCGAACTGTTCAGCCAACGCTTCCGGATCAGACACCGGCCGGCTGCAGACCATGCCGCGGCACAGGTAGGCCAGGGCTGAGCCGTCCGGCGCTCCTCGGTCCCTTAGCAACGGGACGGAGGAGTCTCCACCGGTGCCCGCACCCTCCCTGAAGGCCGTCACCACAGCCGGTCCGCCGGCGGCCCTCCCTGTCCGGAGCAGGTGCTGCACCAGCTCCGAGTCGGTGCCGGTTACGGCCAGTTCCCGCGGCCCCTCCAGCGCCTGGGCCAGAACCGAGAGCGCCCAACCGCCGGCGCGGGGCGCACGGGCTCCCACCACCTGCACATGGGCCACGAGTGCCTCGGCCAGGGCGCGGTGCCGGGAGGAGCCGGAATAGGCGGCGTAGGTCACCAGCACACCGGCGAACAGTGCGGTACCGCTCGGAGCAGGCCCGTCCAGCGGGTCCGCGGAGGCCACCGCTCCCTGCGCCGCAGAGAGCTGTCCGGTACGCACCGCGGTGTCCTGCAGGACGCCGTCGGTGATGAACCGCTGTTCGGCGGCCAGGACCAGTTCCTCGGCTGCACGGTACCAGCGCTCTTCCCCGGTGGCTGCGAAGAGGGCGAACAGGCCCTCGGCCACCCCGGCGTAGTCCTCGAGCAGCCCTTCGATCCCCCGGGCCGTGCCGTTGTGCGACACCCGGATGAGGACCCCGTCCCGATAATGGACCCGCAGCAGGTACTCCGCCGCGTTCCGGGCCAGGTTCAGGGCCTCGGCATGGGGCAGGGACTCGGGGCCCGCGCCGGCGTCGTCAGCGTCCGCCAAGGCCAGGGCTGCGTCGGCCAGGCCAGCGATAGCCAGTCCGTTCCAGCCCGCCACCACCTTGTCGTCGCGTTCGGGTTGCGGCCGCGAGTCGCGCGCCGCCAGCAGGGCCGGGCTCCAGCGCAGCCACAGCTGCTCCTCTTCCGGGTCGAGGCTTCGCCCGAAATGCAGGGTGGATCCGCCCTCCTCCATCCGCCCGGTCTCCAAGTCCAGAAGATCCAGCACTGCATCTGCCTCGGTGCCGGCACCCGCCCGGGCCAGTACGGCTCGCAGTTCCTCGCCGGTCCAGACGTAGGTGGCTCCTTCCCGGCGCCGGCCGTCCACCACGGTGTCGGCGTCCAGGGACGAAGCGAATCCCCCGCCGTCCACCAGGAGGCGTTTGGCCAACCAGCCGGCAGTATCGGTGCTGACCCGCAGGGCGAGACGCCGCTGGGCCGGGGCGGGCGCCAAGCGGCTCCAGTGCGCGTAGAGCCGCAGGAGCTGGGCGTTGTCGTAGAGCATCTTCTCGAAGTGAGGCACGGACCAGGCGCGGTCCACCGTGTATCTGGCGAAGCCGCCTTCCAGCTGGTCATACAGTGCGCTGCGGGCCATGGTTTCAAGCGTGCGGTCCGCCAGGGCGGCAGCGGCGCCGGACCCGGCCCCGCCGCCGGCTCCGTAGGTGAGCAGGAAACGCAGCAACGGCGACGGCGGGAACTTCGGGGCGCCGCCCAGCCCGCCGAAGCGGGTGTCTTCCTGCTCCCCAACGGCTGCGACGGCGGCCGGCAGCACCTCCGGCGACAAGGTGCCGGAGGTGCCGGGAGCGAGGTCCAGAGCTCCTACCAGGCGCCGGTTCCCGTCCTGGGCCGAGGCCAGGTGGGCGGCAATCTGCGCCGCGCTGGTTTCCACTTCCTCCGGCCGGTCCCGCCACGCCGAAGAAACAGCTTCAAGTACCTGCCGGAACGCGGGCACCCCCTGCAGCTGCTGCGGCGGGAAGTAGGTGCCGGCGTAGAAGGTTCGGCCGTCCGGCAGGGTGAAGACGCTCATGGGCCATCCGCCTTGCCCGGTCAGGGCCTGCGTGGCGGCCATGTACACGGCGTCGACGTCGGGCCGTTCTTCCCGGTCCACCTTCACCGAGACGAAGTGCTCGTTCAGGTAAGCCGCCGTTGCGGCGTCCTCAAAGGACTCATGGGCCATGACGTGGCACCAGTGGCATGCTGCGTACCCCACCGAGATAAATACCGGAACATTGCGGCGGCGTGCTTCGGCGAAGGCTTCCTCGCCGAAGGGCCACCAGTCCACCGGGTTATCAGCGTGCTGGCGCAGATACGCCGATGCCTGGTCCCGCAGTCTCCCGGCCATGGTTGGTACTCCTAATGCAGGTGCTTCCCGGAGCTGTCCGGGTCTGAGGGGTGCGAACCTTCCGCCGGGGTCTGCCCGGAGGAAGCAGGGGCGGCGGTGCGCCCGCCGCGTCCGGCTGCCGCTTCGCGTTCGAGCAGTTCCGTTGCAAGCTGCTCGCGGTAGCGGACGCGGCGGATGCGCTTGGTCATGTCGCGGATCAGGAAGATGATCGCAATCACCATAAACAGGGTGAAAATGAAGCCCAGCAAGCCCGGCGTGACGTCCTTCGGGTCCACCCCCGGCGCAAGCGTTTCATCGGGTGCCGGGGTGACGGCAAGAGGCAGGCTGTACAGGAAGTTCACGGTATATCTCTCTCTAAGCTCACTCTGTGCCGAGACGGCAGCGGATCAGACGTCCCCAGCCCCTATCGTATGCCAGCAAACAGGTCGGTCTCGGGGAGTTCGGTTTCCACCCTGGACTCGATCAGGGAGTAGTCCTCCCACGGCCAGACCTTGCGCTGCATGTCCGCGCTGACCGCGAAGAAGAAGCCGTCGGGGTCCACCTGGGTGCGGTGGCTGCGCAGCGCCTGGTCCCGGACCTCGAAAAAGTCCCCGCATTCAATCTGCGTGGTGGTGGGATGGGTTGGTACCGGCGGCTGGTGGCCCTCCGTGTCGGTCTCCTGCGAGGCGGCGATCCGCTCGGCATACGGGGACTGCAGTCCTGCTTCTTCCAGGGCGAAGTGCAGGGCGCGGAAACGTTCGGGGTTGAAGGCGCGGTCGTAGTACAGCTTCAGCGGCTCCCAGGCCGGCCCGGTGCCCGGGTAGAGTTCCGGGTCGCCGGCAGCTTCGAAGGCCTCCACCGCCACCTTGTGCGCCATGATGTGGTCGGGGTGCGGGTAGCCGCCGTTTTCGTCGTAGCTGACAATTACATGCGGCCTGAACTCCCGGACGAGCTTCACCAGCGGCGCGGCAGCCCGTTCCAGCGGCTGCTGTGCAAAGCACCCGAAGGGCAGGTCAGGAAGCGGATCACCCTCGGGCAGACCGGAGTCGGCAAAGCCCAGCCAGCGGTGGTGAATACCCAGGGCGGCCTGGGAGGCGGCCATTTCCCGGCGCCGCAGCCCGGCGAGGTCGCGTTTGCCCGCAGGATCGTTCTCCGCTCCGGGGTTAAGGATCGAGCCCTGTTCGCCGCCCGTGCAGGTAGCCACCATGACTTCGACGCCGGCGGCTGCGTAGGCGGCCATCATGGCTGCGCCCTTGCTCGCCTCGTCGTCGGGATGGGCGTGCACTGCGAGCAGGCGCAGCGGCTCGGCGGGCCGTGATGTGGTGCTATCGGGGGCAGACAAGGCAACTCCTGTGGTCAGCGGAATGTGGCGGTGGAATCGGCGGCTAAAATAGGCATGTGAGCACACCGTTTGGTCAGCCCGAGAAGTCGGCACCCCAGCAGCCGGACGTTTCCACGTCCGAGTCCAGATTAGCCAATCGCTACGGCGCTCCAAAGCGGCGCCTGTCCCGGCGGGCCGGCATCATCATTTCCTCGGTCGCCGTGGCCGCCGCCGTCGTGGTGGCGGCCCTGATGAACATCCCCTCTTCCGCAGGTACGGTGACGTCCAAAGACGTCGGGTTTTCCTTCCCGGAAGAAGGCCGCGCTGTGGTGGATTTCCGGGTGGATAAAACCCCCGGCTCAACAGCGGCCTGCGCGGTGCAGGTGCTCAACGAAAGCTACGCCGTCGTGGGTTGGAAAACAGTGATCCTGGGTCCGGATGTGCCCGCGAGCAGCGCCCAGAAGCAGGAGCTGCGCATCGATTCCCCCGGCGTTACCGGCGGTGTCGGCTCATGCTGGCTCGTGGAGGGATCCGGCGAGTAGCCGCCGGACCGTCTTAGCCCGGCATCTTGGGTTAAGCCCGGAGGCAAACTAGTATGGGAACCACGAATAGCCCCGCCCAGGTGTCCGGGTCCTGTGAACTGCAGAGAATATCTGTGAATTGCAGACCAGCCCGGTCCCGCCCGGCGGGGTCTTTGCTTGTCAGGCCAATCCGGCCGGCGGGCAATCAACAGCCACGCCGGACCAATCGGTGGTCCGGATGTACTTAAGGAGATACCCGTGTCAACCAACAGCGCATCTGTCGCCTGGCTCACGCAGGAGTCTTACGACCGCCTGAAGGCGGAACTGGAACACCTGTCCGGCCCCGGACGGACGGAGATTGTTGCCCGCATCGAGCAGGCACGCTCCGAGGGCGACCTCAAGGAAAACGGCGGCTACCACGCGGCGAAGGAAGAGCAGGGCAAGACTGAGGCCCGGATCCGCCAGCTGACCCAGCTCCTTGAAACTGCGCACGTTGGCGAAGCACCGGCCGATGACGGCATTGTTGAGCCGGGCATGCTGGTTGAAGCCCGCGTGGCCGGCGACGTCGAGACCTTCCTGCTGGGCAGCCGGGAGATCGCCGGGGACAGCAGCATCGACGTCTACAGCGAAAAGTCTCCCCTTGGCGCGTCCATCTCGGGCCTGAAGGTGGGCGATTCCACCACGTACTTGGCCCCGAACGGCAAGAGCATCCCGGTGGAGATCATCTCCGCCAAGCCCTACGCCGGCTAACTTCCCCTCAAAGCGGGCCTTCCTACGGGAGGGCCCGCTTTTGCGTTGTGCCGGGGCTGTTCCGCAGGAGAACGGCGGCAAGCACACCGCCGGCGGCGCCGAACAGATGCGCCTGCCAGGAGATACCCAGCGCCGTGGGGAACACGCCCCAGAGGATGGACCCGTAGATCAGGAACAGCACGGCGCTGAGCAGGATCTGGACAATGCTGCGGCTGTAGAAGCCGCGCACCATCAGGTAGGCGAACAGTCCGAACACCACGCCGGACACACCCACCGTCAGGCCGCTCCCGAAAAGCCACACGCCTATCCCGGAAGCCAGCCAGGAGATGGCCAGGACCCAGGCGAACCGGCGCATCCCTTCCAACAGGGTGAGGAAGGAAAACACAATCAACGGCAGCGTGTTCCCCACCAGGTGCCCAAAGCCGGCATGCAGCAGCGGAGCGAACACGACGCCGTCGAGCCCCTCCACGTGGCGGGGCAGGATGCCCAGCAGCGGCAGAACCACAGGCGAAAACACCATGGTGAGCAGGTAAACCGCCCACAGCAGGGCGGCGAAACCGAGCGAACCGATCAGGGCGGTCCGGGCCCGTTGGGCGAGCACGGGTCAGCCTTCCAGCACCATGGGCTGGAAGCCTTCCGCGCGCAGGTTCTTCAGGACCAGGTCGCAGTGCTCGTGGCCCTTGGTTTCCATGTTGATGGTGATTGCCACGTCTCCCATGCTGATGGATCCTCCTACCCTGGTGTGGTCCACTCCGGTGACGTTTGCATCCGCATCGGCAATGATCCGCGAGATGGTGGCCAGCGAGCCTGGACGGTCGTCAAGGAGGATCCGGACCACGAGATAGCGTCCCGCGGCGGCCAGGCCCCGCTGGATGACCTTCAGCATCAGCATGGGGTCAATGTTGCCGCCGGACAGGATCACGGCCGTGGTGCCGGGATTCTCGATTTTCCCGTCCATCAGGGCAGCCACCCCCACCGCACCGGCGGGTTCAACCACCATCTTGGCACGCTCCAACAGGAAAATCAGGGCCCGGGCCAGGGAATCCTCGCTGACGGTCACAACATCGTCCACCAGCTCCCGGATGATCGAGAACGGCAGCTGGCCCGGCCTGCCCACGGCAATTCCGTCCGCAATGGTGGACACCCGGGTCAGGGGCACCAGGGCGTCCGCCGCCAGCGACGGCGGGTACGACGCCGCATTTTCGGCCTGCACTCCGATGATCCGGATGTCCCGGCCCAGTTCCCGTGCCCGGGACTTAACGGCGACGGCGACGCCAGCGAGCAGCCCTCCGCCGCCCACCCCCATGATGACGGTGTCCAGGTCCGGAATCTGTTCCAGGAGTTCCAGTCCGATGGTTCCCTGGCCGGCCACCACGTCCACGTTGTCGAACGGATGGACAAACACGGCACCGGTTTCATCGGCGTACCGCTGGGCCTCGGCGAGCGCTTCGTCTACGTTGTGGCCGTGCAGGACAACTTCTGCGCCGTGTCCCTGCGTGGCCGCCAGTTTCGGCAGGGCCACCCCGTGAGGCATGTACACCCGTGCGGCAATGCCGAGCCTGGCCGCGGCAACCGCCACCCCCTGGGCATGGTTTCCCGCTGAAGCGGCCACCACGCCGCGGGCCTTGTCCGACGGGGAGAGCTTGACCATGCGCACATAGGCGCCCCGGACCTTGAAAGACCCGGCCCGCTGCAGGTTTTCACACTTGAAGTACACGTCCGAGCCGGTTTCCCGTCCCAGCGCACGCGACACCTCAATGGGGGTCTGCGCGATCACGCCGTCAAGCAGTTTGGCAGCGGCTTGGATGTCATCCAGGGTTACGGGCAGGTTGGGCAGATCTGTCAAAGTCAGTGCTCTTCCTTCGGAACAAACGCGCGTTCGGGGTTATGTTCATGGTCGCTGCCGTCACTGCCGGCTCCGGGGGTCTTACCGCCGGTCCCGGAGTTCCCGTCTCCGGCTGCCCCGTCCCCCGGATCGTTGCCGTGGAGATCCGGCCCGGAGTGCGGACCGGCGCCGAACTGCTCTTCCACTGCCGGGTCATTTTCCCAGTGCCGGGCGGCAATGTACCGGACCACGGCGTTGAGGATGGCCAGCAACGGGACTGAGAACAGGGCCCCCGGAATGCCTGCGGCCAGGGTCCCTCCGGTGACGGCAAGGATGACGGCGAGCGGATGGAGCGAGACGGCACGGCCCATCACCAGGGGCTGCAGGATGTGCGATTCCACCTGCTGGACTAACAGCACAATGCCGAGCATCACCAGCGCATTGACCCAGCCGTTGGCCACCAGGGCCAGCAGCACCGCCACGAAGCCGGTCACGAAGGCTCCAACCAGCGGAACGAAAGACCCCAGGAACACCAGTACGGTCAGGGGCAGGGCCAGAGGCACGCCGATAAGCGCGGCCAGGCCGCCGATGCCAACCGCATCGATCAGGGCAACAACCACCTGGACACGCACGTAATTGACCATGGAGTCCCAGCCCTGGATTCCGGCACCGTAGGCCGCGGGCCGTGCCCGCCTCGGCAGGAGTCCAGCAGTGAAGCGCCAGATTCGGGGCCCGTCCAGCAGGAAGAAGATCAGGGCAAAGATGGTCAGCAGCACGCCTGCGGCAAAGTGTCCGGCACTGCTGCCCACGCTGAGGGCGCCGGAAACGATGCTCCCGGAGTTCTCCTGCAGGGTGTCACTGGCTTCGCTGAACAGTGAGTCGATTTGGTCCGTGCTGATGTGAAGCGGCCCGGATGACAGCCAGTCCTGGATCTGCCGGACTCCTGCCATGGTTTCGCCCCACAGGTCCTGGAAGCCCAGGGCCAGCTGACGGCCTACCAGGGTCAGCGCGGCGGTAATGAGCCCCAGGAACGCCAGGAGGGTCACTGCCACCGAAAGTCCGCCCGGCAGTCTGTTCCGGCGCAGCCAGTTGCTCACCGGCGAAAGCAGTCCGGCGAGCAGTGCGGCGATCATCAGCGGAATGATGAGCAGCGAAAAATGGCTCAGGACCCAGATGAGCCCCGCCCCCACTATGAGCACTATGCCCAGCCGCCAGGCCCAAGCTGCGCTTACCCGCAGGGCGAAGGGGACATCTTCCCCTGACCGGACTGGATTCGCTGCTGCGGCCTGCAGCGCCCGGGGCGCAGCCGCGCGGCGTGCATGGGATTTCATGGGGCCATCCTTCCACACCCTGCTGGTGGTGAAGCTGACTTTACGCGGCTATTCCGTGCTGTTACCGCCGCGGTCCGCTGATCCGGCCCGGATACCCCACTGCGCATCGAAACTCCCGCCGGGCGAAAGCCAGGCCAGCCCTTCCCCGGAGTTCAGCGCGTTGGCCGGAGCGGTCATCGGTTCCAGCGCCACGGCGCAGTCCTGTCCGGGGAACTTGTCCGTGACGAAAACATGGACATAGCCGCATTCGGGTCCGGTCCAGAGGCTGACGGTACGCCCGTCCGGCGCAGTGAGTGTGTGCCGGTACCCGGGTTCCCCGCCTCCTCCGGTCTCCGTTCCGGCCGGCTGGAGGTCCGTGTAGGCGCTGTCCAGATCCAGTCCGCCCACGCGTTTTCCGGTGCGCAGGTCGGTTTCCCCGGCGGGTTCCTCCCTGCCATTGGGGATCAGGCGTTCATCGGTGGTGAGCCTTGCGTTAGCTGCAACGGTCAGCACCAGGTCTTCCGTGGGCACATCTCCCAAGCGCAGGAATGGATGCGCGCCCAGGGCGACAGGTGCGCGCGATGTTCCCAGGTTGGTGAGGCTCTGGCGCACCGCCAGCCCGCCGTCGTCGTCCAAGCCGTAGCGAACGGTGTGCAGGAGATGGAACGAATACCCGTGCTGCGGGAAGATTTCGGCGGACAGGACCACGGATGCCTGGTCCTGCTCGCGGAGCGTGTACCCGGTGTTGCGCAGCAGCCCGTGGCTTGCGTGGCCGCGCGACGGCTCGGTGATGTCCAGCTGCTGCTCCGCACCGTCCAGGGTCCACAGCCCGTCCGCCACCCGGTTGGGCCACGGCGCAAGCAGGACACCGTTGGCCGAGGGCGGTATGGCGGCATCCGGGTAGGACTGAAACAACTCCACCCCGTCCACGGAGTAGTGCCGCAGCGCTCCGGCGAGGGAACCGATCACCGCACGGGCGCTGCCACGGCTGATCTCGTACTGGGTGCCGGTAGCCGGGAGGGCCGCTGCATGTTCAGTGCCGGTTCCATTCATGGGTTCAACGTTACCTAAGGGCTCCGGCTCCGGTCCCCTCCAGGGAAGCTACTCATCGAAATGGGTATCAACCCGGTCGCTGACTGCTGCCACGACGCCGGCGGCCACATTGCGAATCTTGATGTTGCGGCTGTTGGAGACGCTGCGCAGGATGTCGATGGCTGCCTGCTGGCTGCAGCCGTTCTGTCCCATGATGATGCCCGCAGCCAGGTCCACCACGGTGCGTGATTCCAGTGCTGCCTGGAGATTCGCTGCCTTTGCGGTCTGCATATCAAGGAGCAGAGCAAGGCGCAGGGGTTTGGCGGCCGCCGCCGCGAAACCGCGGACAGTGCCCGTTTCGAGCGGTCCGAAGGAATTCGGCCGGCCCGAATAGCACGCCAGCACCCCGCGCTCCCCCGCCAGCGGCAGGGCAACGGCGGCAACCGAACGTACGCCTGCGGCACCTGCACCGGCCACTGCGGACCACCGCTGCTCCGCGCACACATCCGGAACGACGGCGTCCGGGCCACCGCCCAGCACCGTCCCTGCCGGGCTGCCCGGTCCGAAGCCGGCCGCCTCCGCCGCCAGTCCGGCGGATCGGGCGGACAGCAGGGGCCGGCGGCTGCGGTTCACTGCCAACGCGCATCCGCCCGGGGCCGCGAGCCCCAGCCGGCTTGCGGCTGCTTCCGCAGCACCGGCCAGGAACACCTCCGGATCCCAGTCGGCCAGCAGGACGTCAAGTAGTTCTTCCAGCACGGATTGCCGGTCATGTTCGGCCACCGAAGACTCCTTTTCCAGCAGGTGCCCGGGCCTTGGCCGTGTGACCTGTTCCGGGTCCCGCTGCTCCCCATGCAGGGACCGCTCCCCACGCCGGCCATAGTAGGTACGGCCGGCGGCGGGTGCCCAGAGTAAGCGTCCAAATTGGTTTCTAACGGCCGGGCGGCAGCGGCCTGTTAAACGGCGGAAGGCCCGCCGGCGTAATGCCGGCGGGCCTTCCAATACGGTCCCTGTGTTGCTGCGGGACTGTACGCAGCTGGTTCTGGGTGGTTAGTCGCTGCCGCGGAGAATGGCCAGCAGCCGGATGATCTCCACGTACAGCCATACCAAGGTGACCGTGAGGCCGAAGGCCGCCGTCCAGGAGTAGCGCTCCGGGGCACCGGCCTTGACGCCCTGTTCAATGGAGGTGAAGTCCATGATCAGGGAGAAGGCGGCCAGCCCGATGGCCAGCAGGCCGATGAAGACGCCCATCGGGATGCCGAAGATTTCCACTCCGCGCAGGCCCCACGGATCATTTACGCCGCCGAAGATCATCAGGCCGACGTTGATCAGGGAGAAGACCGCGTAACCGATGATGGCGATCATGAAGAACCGGACAGCCTTGGGGGTCGCACGCACCTTGCCGCTGCGGAACAGCACCAAGGTGACGGCGAAGACCGCGAGGGTGCCCAGTACCGCCTGCAGCCCAACGCCCGGGTAGGCGTTGTCGAGGACGGCTGTCAGCCCGCCGAGGAACATTCCCTCCAGGAACGCGTAGGCAAGGATCAGGCCCGGTACGGGTTCGCGCTTGAAGGAGTTGACCAGGCCAAGGACGAATCCGCCCAGTGCGCCCAGCATCATCAGGCCCATGCCCATGGACGGGAGGACGAAGGTGGGGACTGCTGCGCCCACCAGGACTGCCGCGAGGCAGAACACCGTCTTCATGATCACGTCGTCATAAGTCATCCGACCCATGTCCGAAGGCTTTGCCGACGGCGCCGTGTACAGATCCTGCAGCTGCTGCGGGGTCATGTAGGTGTTATCCGTTGCCAGCGACCCCTGGGCTGCTCCGCCACGGGTCTGGGAACGGAAGTTCTTTCCGTTGAAAACCGGATTTCCGCCAAGTGCCATGAAAAGTGTCCTCCATCTGGGGGGCTGTTTAGGGTCAGCCTACCAAAGTCCAACGAACGGCCGGGGCCGCGGATTCCCGCAAATACGCCTCTTTAGGTAACGGTTCGGTCGAGGCGGGTCCCCTCTGCTCCTGCGGTCTTGCGCTGCCGGCAACAAAGTCGTTACGGGATCGCGACATACGGGCAGGGACAAACGTCACTGCCTGAAACATTCTGTGGGTAGCATGTTCCCCAATCGGTGACCTGAGTCACATCTACCCGCCTGCGGACCGCTTTTGCGGTGCCGCAGCCCTGCGCGGAGGTTTCGGAACTTGGCAAGAACATCGGCGCTGACCCGGTATTTGGGGATGCTGGCAGCGGTGGCGGCGATGTTCGCTGCCCTGCTCTTCGCAGCCCCTGCCGCTCACGCAACTACAACCAGCCCGTCGGACGGTGCCTCTGCGCCGGCCACCAGCCCGGGACCCACGGACGGCGCTGAATTCCGTGACCGGATCAGCGGCGTCATCAAGAATGAGGGCACCCCGCTGGAAGGGGTGAAGGTCACGGCCACCGGCAACGGATACGAGGGTGAAGCCGTTACCGGAGCGAACGGTTCCTGGTCCATCGGGGTGCCCGAACAGGGCGCCTATGAAGTGGCACTCGATGAATCCAGCCTCCCCGAGGGCGTAGCCCTCGCCGAAGGCCAGAAGAACCCGCGGACGGTGACATTCGCCGGTACCAGCAACATCACCACCCTGTTCCTGCTCGGCGAGGGAATTGTCCTGCAGCAGGAAAGCTTCGGTTCGCTTCTGGCCGAGCGTGCCGTTGCCGGGCTGAGCTTCGGCCTCTTGCTGGCGCTAAGCGCCGTCGGCCTCTCACTGATTTTCGGCACCACCGGCCTGACCAACTTTGCCCACGGTGAAATGGTGACCCTGGGCGCGGTGCTGGCTTTCGCTTTCGCCGCCATCGGGCTTCCGGTTTGGGTGGCCCTCCCTCTGGCGGTGCTTGGCGGTGCCGCCTTCGGATACGTGCAGGACGCCGGCATCTGGAAGCCGCTGCGCCGGCGGGGTACGGGACTGGTTCCGATGATGATCGTCAGCATCGGCCTTGCCGTCGCCGTCCGCTACACCGTCCTGTTCTTCTTCGGCGGCGGAACCCAGCAGCTGCCCGGTTCCCAGAGCCCCGTCCTGGAGCTGGGCCCGGTGTCCATTCCCCGGAACACCTTGGTGTCCCTGATTGTCAGCCTGGCCGCGATTTTGGTGGTAGCGCTGCTGCTGCTCCGGACCAGGATCGGCAAGGCCACCCGGGCGGTGTCGGACAATCCCGCACTTGCGGCTGCTTCAGGCATCGATGTGGACCGGGTGATCCGTCTGGTCTGGGTCATTGGCGGTGCGCTGGCTGCCATGGGCGGCATTCTCTGGGCGTACTACCGTCCGGGAGTTTCCTTCAATATGGGCCAGCAGATTCTGCTGCTGATCTTTGCCGGGGTTACCCTGGGCGGTCTCGGCACCGTGTTCGGGGCGCTGGTCGGTTCCGTCCTTGTGGGGCTTTTCGTGGAAATCTCCACTCTTTGGCTGCCGGCTGACCTGAAATACGTCGGCGCGCTGGTCATCATGATTCTTGTCCTGCTGGTCCGGCCGCAGGGCCTTCTCGGCCGCCGCGAGCGCATAGGTTAAGGGGCTTAGTTACACATGGATTTCGCCAATATTCTTCTCGGTGCCTTCAACGAGATCATCAGCCCCACGACGGCCGCCTACGCGCTGGCCGCTCTCGGCCTCGCCGTGCACTTCGGCTACACCGGCCTCCTGAACTTCGGCCAGGCCGGGTTTATGGCCGTGGGAGCCTACGGCTTCGCCATTCCGATCCTGTCTTTCAACGCCCCGCTGCCGTTGGCCCTGCTGATTGCCCTTCTGGGTTCAGTGGTGTTCGCGGTCATCCTGGGCATTCCCACGCTGCGGCTGCGCGCGGATTATCTTGCCATCGTCACCATTGCCGCCGCGGAAATCATTCGGTACGTCGTCACCACCAACTCGATGACCTCCGTCACCGGATCCGCCAACGGGCTCGCCGCCTTCACCGGCAGCTTCTACGACCTCAACCCGGTACCGGAGGGCAGCTACAACATCGGTCCGTTCTCCATGAACGAGCGCGACGTCTGGATCCGCATCGTAGCCTGGACGCTGGTCATAGTTGCCTGCCTGCTGGTGTGGATGCTCATCCGCAGTCCCTGGGGCCGCGTCGTCAAGGGCATCCGTGAAGATGAGAACGCCGTGCGCGCCCTGGGCAAGAACGTCTATGCCTACAAAATGCAGGCACTGATCATCGGCGGCCTTCTCGGCACCCTGGCCGGAATCATCTTCACCCTCCCCCGGGACGCCGTGCAGCCGGCCAACTACGGCACCGAGCTCACCTTCTACCTGTACACGGCCCTGCTGCTGGGCGGCATGTCCACCGTGCTGGGACCGGTGCTGGGATCGATGATCTTCTGGGCCATCCTCTCCATCACCCAGGGCGTCCTGTACGGCGCCATCGAATCGGGATACATCACCTTCATCACCACTTCCCAAGCAGGCCAGATCCGCTACATCCTTGTGGGTGTGGCGCTGATGCTGCTGATGATCTTCAGGCCCCAGGGGATCCTGGGCAACAAGAAGGAGCTGTCGTTCGCATGAGCCACCAGGCAGACCAGTCCAGTCCCGGGGATTCAGTGCGGGCCGGCGGGGCGCATGCCGCCGAGCCGATAGCCGCGCCCGTCAACACCCTCGCGGATGACGCCGTCGCGAACCCGTATATGAGCGATACCCAACCCATCGCCGCAGGAGAAACGGGTCCGGGCTGCGCCAAGCGGGATCCCATCCTTGTGGCGCAAAACGTCACCCGGACCTACGGCGGCATTAATGCCGTGGACGTTGAGCACGTGGAAATTCCCCGGCACAAGATCACCGCCCTGATCGGCCCCAACGGTGCCGGTAAAACCACGCTGTTCAACCTCCTCACCGGTTTCGACACCCCCCAGTCCGGCACCTGGCAGTTCGAAGGCAAGGATCTTGCGGGGGTATCCGCCTACAAGGTGGCCCGGCTGGGCATGGTGCGTACGTTCCAGCTGACCAAGGTCATGGGCAAGCTCACCGTCTTGGAAAACATGCGCTTGGGTGCCACATCCCAACCGGGTGAGTCACTGTGGCGGGCCCTCCTGCCGCCGCTGTGGCGCAGCCGGGAGAACGAGATCACCGAGCAGGCCGACGTCCTGCTTGCCAAGTTCAAGCTAGACACCAAGCGTGCGGATTACGCGGCGTCGCTTTCCGGCGGCCAGCGGAAGCTGCTGGAAATGGCGCGGGCCCTGATGGTCCGACCGAAACTTGTGATGCTGGACGAACCCATGGCCGGCGTGAACCCTGCCCTGACCCAGTCACTGCTGGACCACATCAAGAACCTCAAGGCCGAAGGCATGACGGTCCTGTTCGTGGAACACGACATGCACATGGTCCGCCACATTGCCGACTGGGTCGTGGTCATGGCTGAAGGCAAGGTAGTTGCCGAGGGCCCTCCGTCCGAGGTGATGAAAGACCAAGCCGTGATCGATGCCTATCTGGGCGCCCATCACGACGTGGACCTTGCCGATTCCGAGGGCTTCGAAAAGCTCGAGGCGGAATTGGAGCACGACGCCGAGTCTTCGGTGGGCACTGAACCTGCCGGCACTGCCGGCGGGCGAGTCGATGAACGGAAGGACAAGGCATGAGCGCCGATGCATTCGAGGGCGATTCCGTCGTCAAGGTGACCGACCTTGTGGCCGGTTACATTCCCGGGGTCAATATCCTCAACGGCTGCAGTATTGAGGCCCGACGAGGAGAACTTATCGGCATTATCGGGCCCAACGGTGCCGGCAAATCGACCCTGCTCAAGGCCATGTTCGGCCTGGTGAAGGTTCATTCCGGGACAGTTGTTGTCCGCGGCCAGGACCTGACCGGACTCAAGGCCAACAAGCTGGTCAGCCGCGGGGTGGGGTTCGTGCCGCAGAACAACAACGTGTTCCCGTCCCTGACCATCGAGGAAAACCTGCAGATGGGCGTGTATCAGGCGCCTCGGACGTTCAAGGAACGCTTCGACTTCGTAGCGGGGGTCTTCCCTGAACTTGCTAAACGCCGTGCCCAGCGTGCCGGATCCCTGTCCGGCGGTGAACGGCAGATGGTTGCCATGGGCCGGGCGCTGATGATGGATCCAGCAGTACTGCTGCTGGACGAGCCTTCGGCTGGCCTCTCCCCCGTGAAACAGGACGAAGCTTTCCTGCGGGTCCATGAAATCAACCGTGCCGGAGTTTCAGTGATCATGGTGGAGCAGAATGCCCGCCGCTGCCTGCAGATCTGCGACCGAGCCTATGTGTTGGACCAGGGCAAGGACGCGTACACGGGTACCGGACGTGAGCTCATGAAAGATCCGAAGGTCATCCAGCTGTACCTGGGAACGTTGGCAGAGTCCGCCTAGTTGCCACGGCTGTCTGGCTGTCAGGGCCCGTCCCCGGGAAAGTATGCCGGGGACGGGCCCTGACCCGTCTAGAGGCAGGCTTGGGTTCGCGGGCGCGGACTCCAGGCCCGCGAACCCTACCGCGGTGCCAGTTCCAGAAAGGGTTCGGTCCGATAAACCCGTCCCGTGGGCGAGGTCCACTCCATCACGCCCGGCGTGGGCTGGGAGGCCTTCCAGAACCCCCGGGTCTTGAAGCGGTGATGCCGGCGGCACAGGTGTTCAAGGTTGCCGTGCTCGGTGGGGCCGCCCTTGGCCCAGTCGATGGTGTGGTCAATTTCCGTGACGGCGGTGCTAACCCTGCAACCGGGGAACCGGCAGGTCCCGTCCCGGGCGCGTAGCCAGCGGGCCAGTCCCGCGGGGACTTTCCGACGCCTGCCCACCGCGAGGATTTCGCCTGTCTTCGGATCCTGGGCCAGACCCGTCCACCCCGCAGCGTTGCGGGCCAGTCGGCGGGCTTCTTCGGCACTGATCGGACCGTAGCCGTGGAGCTCAGCCGGCTCCTCGTTGGCGCCAAAGAGCGTTTCAGCGTTGATCAGGACCATGATCTCCGCCCGCGGCAGGACCGTTGAGCCGTCGGGATCGGCCTCGGCAGATCCACTGCCCGCTCCGCCGGCTGCTCGACCGCTTGCTCCGCCGCCTGCTCCACCACCTGCTCCACTGCTTGCTCCGCTGCCTGCTTCGGCGCCTGCTCCGCTTTGTGCACCTGACGGGGCCGAGCTGAGGCCGCCCATGAGCAGCTGGGCCAGGACATCGGCGCGCAGCTGGTCCGCAGTCCGGGAGTCACCGGCGGCCTGTTCACCGCGGGCTGCAGTGCTCAAGGCCGTGTAGATCTGCTGGGCTTCCGCGGCCCGCAAATGCGCCGACAGCCACGACATGCCGTCCTCATCCCGGTCCAGGACAACCCGCCGCTTATCAAAGGCAGTCAGATGCCGTTCAGGAACGGTCTCCGGGTATTTGCGCTCCCTTAGCCGCCTGGCCTTGGCACAGAACTGGCTCCTCGTTACGCCTTCTGCCTTGCCCAGCAGTTCGGACTCGAACCCGGGAAGCTCCGACGCCGGAATGTTCTCACACTGGTCGAGCACCACTTGAGCGTGCCCGTAGCTGAACCGTCCGTCTTCCAATCCGGCCAGGGTGGCG
>NZ_JAJJOC010000025.1:0-79146 GCF_020907365.1 Arthrobacter sp. zg-Y750
CACGCCACCCGCTGGACCGGACTCGTCCAGGACCCGGACACCGGGGAAATCCTCGGCGTGGGCAGGCGCCGGAAAGTCCCCGCCGGACTGGCCCGATGGCTACGTGCCAGGGACGGAACCTGCCGGTTCCCCGGCTGCCGGGTCAGCACCGCGGTCACGGAAATCGACCACACCACCGACTGGGCGGACGGAGGCCCTACGGACCATGGCAACCTCGCCCATTTATGCCGGAGGCATCACCGGTTCAAAACCCTGGGATTCTGGAAGGCCCGGCAACCGGAACCGGGAGTGATGGAATGGACCTCACCCACGGGACGGGTCTACCGAACCGAACCCTTCCTGGAACTGGCTCGTGTCCGACCTGAGCCGGGACAGGCGTCCACCCTGGTGACACCGCCACCTTTTTAACCAGGGAATGGACACCGGGGGAACGCCCGGGACTAGTACCCCAGGAACGGATCGGTCCGGATCCGCCGCCCTCCCGCGCTGCGGACCGCCTTGCGGGCGGCCGCCACAGCCAGGGGCGAACCCGAAACGTACACCGCCCGGGAGGCGATATCGGGAACTTCCTGCCGCAGCACTGCGGCGTCCGGAAGGCCGGCACCAAGCCATGTCCACTCCGGGATTTCGGGATCAGCCGGGGTGCACACCAGCACCCGGATCCCGAATGCCCGCAGCTCGTCAGCGTAGGCCAGTTCGGCGACATCGGACGCGGCATAAACCAGGACAATGTCCCTTGCCGTCTGCGCGCGTGCCGTTCCGCCATGTCCTTCGCCGCGTACCGCGCGCAACTGGCTGATAAACGGCGTAATGCCGATACCGGAAGCAATCATCAGTACGGGCTTGGCCGGATCCCGGGGCAGCAGGAAGTCTCCGGCCACGGCTGTCGCCGTCACTTCTGCGCCGGGACGCATTTTCATCAGCGCAGTCTTGAAGCTGCTGCCGGCCTCTGCCGCCACCCGCAGCCCCACAGCCACCGTGCCTGGTTCGCCCGGTGCCGTGGTGATGCTGAAGATCCGCCGCGACCCGCGGGAATCGGGCTCGAAGTGCGGGACCGCGAGCTCCAGGTATTGGCCGGCACGGAACCGGACCGGACGGGACGGGACGAACACGACTTCACGGGCGGTCGGGGTCAGCTCCCGCGTGGCCTGCAGGCGCAGCCGCACGGCGCCGCGCTGTCCCAGCACAAAGGCGAGCGCGTTGCCCACCAGCAGGGCCAGTTCGGGGGACATGGCGACGGGGCCCAAGGACAGCGGCACGGCAAAAAGGACGCCGACGACGACGCCCTCCGCCAGCCGCTGAGCGCGCAGCGGGGGCAGGGTCAGCGGTTCGGTAAGCATAAAACCGGCCAGGAAGACCAGCGGATAAGAGCCGGCGACCGTGACCAGGGCATCGGCGGCAGATTCTCCGTTTGCCATAAACCGGAACACAAGGACCACCACGGCGGTCAGCGCAAACACTCCGGCCATCGGCAGCAGGCGGTTCCGGTACAGGACCAGCAGGGAAGCAGGCAGCACGGCTACCAGCATCCACGGGGTGGCCACCCACCAGGCCGCACCTCCCAATCCGGTCAGGGCAACAACAAACGCGCCGGCCGCTGCCGGGTTGAAGATGTGCCGGCGCCGGACGGCCAGCACGTATTTGGACGCAGTCGCTGCAGCACCGGCAAGGGCCACTGTGCCCAACTCCGCGCCCCCGGTGCCCGGCCAGAACAGGAAGTACAGCAGCAGTCCGGTGATCAGCGAGGAATCCGTCAGCGGACGGGTGCGCAACAGCAGCCCGGCCACCCTGCTGGTGACCAGGGTGGACGCTACGGCGGTCAGCAGCGTGGCCCCCAGCTCAGCCGGAGTATAAAAGAGCACCCCGGCAAAGGAGAGCACAAAAGACCAGGCAACACAGGCCAGCAGCAACCAAACGGTGAGCCGGTACATGGTCCAGCGGCCCAGAAAGGTGTTCAGGGTGCGCGGGGCAGCAGGTGCGTTGACGCTCATGGGAACAGGACTCCAGCCATTGCAGGGGAATAGTCGGCCCGGCCGTCGGTAAACATCCGGACATAGTCAAAGTCGAACCCGGCCGCGAGGGTCTGCGGATCGGCGAAAAACAGGGCCGTGGCCAACCCGTCGGCGGTCATGGCGTCTGCGGCTAAGGCCCAGGTGGCTGCCACTGCGTCCACGGGAGCGCCGGTCCGCGCGTCCAGGACATGGTGCAGGCCTTCGCCCCATCGGCGGCGGTTGACTGCGGATGCGCACAGCGCCCGGTCGGCCAGGGTCAGCACGCCGATGGCCCGCGCCGGGTCATACGGATGTTCCAGAGCCACCCGCAGGGGCTCGGCACCGGCATGGCGCAGGTCCGAGCCTGCGTCCACCACATAACGGCGGACGCCGGCGGACTCCAGCACGCCGCAGACCAGGTCCACCAGCTGCCCCTTTCCGGCGGCACCAATATCGAATGTCACCGGAGCGGAAGTGCGCACCGTCACGCCCGCCCCGGAACCGCCCGCCCCGGAACCGCCCGCCCCGGAACCGCCCTGAGCCTCGGTCCAGGACACGGTTTCCGCCCACGCCGCTGCCGGCAGGGACGGTCCCCAGACACGGAAGCTGTACGCGGCGTCGTACCCCAAAACCTCCAGGGAACGCCCGACGAGGGGATTCACTGCGCCGTCGGTGAGCCGGTTCAGGGCGTCGAAAAGACGCAGCAGCCCGGCAGCGGACCCGGGCAGCTCAAAACTGCCGGCACCGTCGGCCATCCGCGCCACCGTGGAGTCGCTGCGGAAGCGGGACCAGGTCCGGTCATAGTCCTGGACCAGCTCCGCAACGGCAGCCTGCACGGAGGCTTCCAGGGGATCCGGCGTGGACAGCGTCCACGCCGTGCCGATCGCCTGGAAGCCCACGGTATGCATCGGCGGTACCTAGGATCCCGCCACGGGGCGGATCGCATCCAGTGCGCGGTTGAAGCCTTCACTGGTCAGCGAGGATCCGGCCACCTTGTGCACATCGAGCTCATCAATGTTCTTGCCCACCACCTGCTCCTGCACGTTGGAGGTGAATTCGCGCTGGTACTGCTTGGAGGTGGGATTCTTCTGTGAAGTCTTCACTTCCAGTTCGGTCACCACATTGTTTTCCAGCCGCAGCGTCACATCCACGTCTTCGGAGGTGCCCGACGGCGGGATGTAGCTTCCGGTGCCGGAATACTCGCCGTCCGCGTAAGCGCCGGAAGCGGACGCATCCGCCGTGGCGGCGGGGGACGGGGCAGCGGACTGGCTGGCGGACGGGCTGGCCGGTGCTTCGGCAGCGTCCGCGCTTTCACTGTCTTCGCCCGCTGCGCATCCGGCGGCAGAGAGCAGGGACAGGCCGGCGGCGGCACACAACAGGGACTTGCTCGCTCGGTTCACGGTTCTCCTCGTTATTGGGGTTCCGGGGATTAGGGGAAGACTGCCAGGCCACGGCTGCAAGGAGCCGGCAAACGCCTTCCCCTTCATTACATCGCATCCACTTTCCCCTTTATTACACCGCATCATTACCCCCGGCGCTGGGCGTTGGCTGGGTAAGGCCTGTCATACACAACGAGGCCAGTGCCGCACCCGGCTATGCTTAACCGGTGACTCCTGAAGAACTTTCCTCCGCCGTAACTGCCTGCCTCCAAGACGCCATCGATGCCGGTGACTTCAGCGTCGAGCTGCCCGGGGAGGTCCGGGTGGAGCGCCCGAAGAACCGGGACCACGGTGACTGGGCCACCAACATTGCCCTGCAGCTGTCCAAGCAGGCCGGCATGAATCCCCGTCAGTTCGCGGAAATCCTGAAGGGCCGGCTGGAGAAGATCACCGGCGTGGCCAAGGTGGACATTGCCGGCCCCGGCTTCCTGAACATCACCCTCGACGCCGGCGCCGCCGGTGAACTGGCCAAGGCAATTGTCGACGCCGGCCCCGCCTACGGCACATCCGAAATCCTCAGGGGCACGCGGATCAACCTCGAGTTCGTCTCCGCCAACCCCACGGGCCCCATCCACCTGGGCGGCACCCGCTGGGCCGCCGTGGGCGACGCCCTGGCCCGGGTCTTCGAATCCCAGGGCGCAGACGTGACCCGCGAGTACTACTTCAATGACCACGGCGCGCAGATTGACCGCTTCGCCCGGTCCCTGCTGGCCTCCGCCAAGGGCGAACCGGCCCCCGAAGACGGATACGCCGGCGCCTACATCGAGGACATCGCCAACCGCGTGCTCGCCGCCGAGCCCGGCATCATGGAACTGCCCGACGCCGAGGCGCAGGAGCGTTTCCGTGCAGTGGGCGTGGACTTCATGTTCGGTGACATCAAGGAGTCACTGCACAACTTCGGCGTCGACTTCGACGTCTACTTCCACGAGGATTCCCTGCACGAAAACGGACAGGTGGACAAGCTTCTGGAGCAGCTGAAGGGCTCGGGAAACCTGTACGAAAAGGACGGCGCCTGGTGGCTGAACTCCAGCGAGTTCGGTGATGACAAGGACCGCGTGGTCATCAAGTCGGACGGCAACGCCGCCTACATTGCCGGCGACATCGCCTACATCCACAACAAGCGCGAGCGCGGCTTCGACCTGAACGTCTACATGCTCGGCGCGGACCACCACGGCTACGTGGCACGCCTGAAGGCCGCTGCCGCAGCCCTGGGCCACGACCCGGAGTGCGTGGAGGTCCTGATCGGCCAGATGGTGAACCTGGTCAAGGACGGCAAGCCGGTGCGCATGTCCAAGCGCGCAGGCACGGTAGTCACGCTCGAGGACCTGGTGGAGGCCGTGGGCGTGGACGCTGCCCGCTACACCCTGGCCCGCTTCTCCGCCGACTCCAACATTGACGTGGACCTGGACCTGCTGACCAAGCGCAGCAACGAGAACCCCGTGTTCTACGTCCAGTACGCCCACGCCCGCACACATGCCCTGGCCCGCAACGCCGAGGCGGCCGGCGTCGACGATTCCGCTTTCGACGCCTCGCTGCTGAACCACCCCACCGAAAGCGCCCTGCTCGCCGCGCTGGGCCAGTACCCCGGCGTCGTCGCCCAGGCCAGCGCCTTCCGCGAGCCGCACCGCGTGGCCCGCCACCTCGAGGTCATCGCCGGCACGTACCACCGCTGGTACGACGCCTGCCGCATTGCGCCGCAGGGCGACGAGGAAATCACCGATACCAACCGCACCCGCCTGTGGCTGAACCTCGCCGCACGCCAGGTCCTGGCCAACGGCCTGGGCCTGCTGGGAGTATCCGCACCCGAACGGATGTAACTCATGACTGCTTCACCCCTGGCCCCCGCCTGGCTCAGCCACCCGGAGGACCCTAATGCCCTGCGTCCGCAGATGTGGGCACGCGACGTCGCCCGGGGGGATAGCGGCGAGCTGGAAATTTCCGGTATTCCGGTCAGCCGGATCGCCGGGGAGTTCGGCACCCCGGTGTTCGTGATGTCCGAGGATGACTTCCGTGCGCGCGCCCGGGACTTCAAGGACTCCTTCGACGCCGCGTTCGCCGGCCTGTGCGGGGGAGTGGACGTCTACTACGCGGGCAAGTCCTTCCTGTGCACCGAGGTGGCCCGCTGGGTCTCCTCGGAAGGCCTGCGCCTGGACACCTGCTCCGGCGGCGAGCTGGCGGTGGCCCGCCGCGCCGGACTGCACGGCAGCCAGCTGGGCCTGCACGGCAACAACAAGTCCGTGGCTGAAATGACCCGCGCCCTGGACATGGAGCTGGGACGCATCGTGGTGGACAGCCTGGGCGAACTGGAGCTGCTGGGGAACCTCGCAGCCTCCCGGGGCGAGCGCGCCAACGTGATGCTGCGCCTGACCCCGGGAGTGCACGCGTCCACCCACGAGTTCATTGCCACCGCCCACGAGGACCAGAAGTTCGGCCTGTCGATGGTCGCGGATCCGGACTTGGACGGGCGCTCCCCGGCTATGGCCGCCGTGGAAAACGCGCTGAAGCACGACGGCGTGAACCTGGTGGGCGTGCACTGCCACATTGGCTCGCAGATCTTCGAATCCGCCGGCTTCGAGCTGGCTGCCCGCCGGCTGCTCGGCTTCCTGGCCGAGGTGAAGGAGGGGTACGGCGTCGAACTGGCGGAGCTGGACCTGGGCGGCGGCTACGGCATCGCCTACACCGAGGCCGACGCCCCGCGGCCGCCGGCCGAGATCGCCAACGCCATGGCCGCCGTCGTCGGCAGTACCTGCGCCGAACTGGGCCTGGCCGTGCCGCGGATCTCGATTGAGCCCGGCCGCGCCATCGTGGGCCCGAGCACGTTCACGCTGTACCGCACCGGCACCACCAAGACCGTCCGGGTGGACACGAACGGCGGCGGCACCTCGCCGCGTCGCTATGTCAGCGTGGACGGCGGGATGAGCGACAACGCCCGCCCGGTGCTGTACGGCGCCGACTACTCCGCCGTGCTGGCCTCGCGGGCCTCCGAAGATGACGCGGTTATGTCGCGCGTGGTTGGTAAACACTGCGAGAGCGGGGACATAGTGGTCCGGGATGCCTACCTGCCCGGGGACGTCACGGCCGGGGACCTGCTGGCCGTTCCCGGCACCGGTGCCTACTGCTGGGTGCTTTCGAGCAACTACAACTACATTGCCCGTCCGCCCGTAGTCGCCGTGCGGAACGGCACCGCCCGCCTGATTGTCCGCGGCGAAACCGAGGACGATCTGTTGGCACGCGACGTTTCCTAACCGTTAGAGGAGTTGGCACGCACCATGAAGACCCTGAAAGTGGCCCTGCTGGGATGCGGAAACGTGGGATCGCAGGTCGCCCGGATCCTCATCGATGACGCCGCAGACCTCACCGCCCGCCTCGGCGCCCGGCTGGAGCTGGCCGGCATTGCCGTCCGCAACCCGGACGCGTCCCGCGACGTGCAGCTGCCCGCGGACCTGTTCACCACCGACGCCGAGGCACTGGTGGCTGGCGCGGACATCGTGATCGAGTTGATGGGCGGGATCGAGCCGGCCCGCACCCTGATTATGCACGCCCTGGGCAACGGCGCCGCCGTGGTCACCGGCAACAAGGCCCTGCTCGCCGCGGACGGTGCTGCGCTGTACGAGAAGGCCGACGCCGCCGGCGTCCAGCTCTCCTATGAAGCGGCAGTGGCCGGAGCCATCCCGATCCTGCGCCCCATCCGGGACAGCCTGGCCGGGGACCGGATCACCAAGGTGATGGGAATTGTCAACGGCACCACCAACTACATCCTGGACGCCATGGATTCCACCGGCGCGCAGTTCGCCGACGCGCTGGCCGACGCCCAGCGGCTAGGGTACGCGGAGGCGGATCCCACCGCCGATGTGGAGGGGCATGACGCTGCCGCGAAGGGTGCCATCCTTGCCTCCCTGGCCTTCCACACCGGCTTTGACCTTTCCGCCGTGTCCTGCGAGGGCATCAGCTCCGTGACGGCCGAAGACATCAGTGCGGCGCAGGACGCCGGGTTCGTCATCAAGTTGCTGGCCATCGCCGAAAGGTTCGCCGACGACGACGGCACCGAGGGCGTGAGCGTACGGGTGCATCCCACCCTGCTGCCGCGCCGTCATCCGCTGGCCGCCGTGCACGGAGCCTTCAACGCCGTGTTCGTCGAGGCCGAGAACGCCGGGGAACTGATGTTCTACGGCCAGGGCGCCGGCGGCGCACCCACTGCATCGGCCGTGATGGGTGATGTGGTGACGGCGGCACGGCGGCTGGTCCTGGGCGGACCGGTTCCCGCCGGCCGGCCTTCCGGACACCTGCCGGCACTGCCGCTTCAGAAAGTCACCACCAGCTACTCCATTGGCCTGGAGGTGGCGGACCAGCCGGGCGTGCTGGCCGCCGTCGCCCGGGTTTTCTCCGAACACGGCGTCTCCATTGAGACCATGCGCCAGACCATCCACGGTGAAGGGGCCAGCGCCGAACTGCGCTTCGTCACGCACCGTGCTTCCGAGGCCGCCCTGGCGGCCACCGTTGAGGCCATCAAGGACCTTGACGTCATCACGAACGTTAAATCCGTCCTGCGGGTAGAAGGAGTTTGAGCCGTGGCTCACCAATGGAGCGGCGTTATCCGCGAATACGCCGACCGGCTGCCGGTCACCGACAGCACCGAAGTCATCACCCTGGGTGAAGGCGGCACGCCGCTGGTTCATGCCAAGGCCCTCTCGGAGCTGACCGGATCCACGGTCTACCTCAAGGTTGAAGGGATGAATCCCACCGGCTCGTTCAAGGACCGCGGGATGACCATGGCCATGACCGCCGCCGTTGAATCCGGTGCCAAGGCCGTTGTGTGCGCCTCCACGGGCAACACCAGCGCCTCGGCCGCCGCCTACGCCACGCAGGCCGGCATCACCTGTGCCGTGCTGGTCCCGGACGGCAAGATTTCCATGGGCAAGCTCAGCCAGGCCATTGCCCACGGCGCGCAGCTGCTGCAGGTGCGCGGCAACTTCGACAACTGCCTGGAAGTGGCGCGCAAGCTCGCCGAGGCCTACCCGGTGTTCCTGGTGAACTCGGTAAACCCGGCACGCATCGAAGGCCAGAAAACCGCGTCCTTCGAAGTGGTGGACGCGCTTGGGGACGCCCCGGACTACCATCTGCTGCCGGTGGGCAACGCCGGGAACATCACCGCGTATTGGAAGGGTTACTCCGAGTACGCCGCGCCTTACACGAACGTTGCCGGCGAGGAACTCGCGCCGGTGGCCAGCAAGACGCCGCACATGTGGGGATTCCAGGCCGAGGGCGCTTCGCCCCTGGTGAAGGGGCACCCGGTCAGCGATCCCGACACCATTGCCACCGCCATCCGGATCGGCAACCCGGCGTCCTGGGATGCAGCCATTGCCGCACGCGATGAATCCGGCGGGCTGATCGAGGCCGTCACCGACACCGAAATCCTGGAAGCGCACCGCTGGCTTTCCGCACGCGAAGGCGTGTTTGTGGAACCGGCCTCTGCTGCGGGTGTGGCAGGGCTGCTCAAGAAGCACGCCGCTGGCGAAGTTCCCGCCGGCAAAACCATCGTCATTACGGTTACCGGGCACGGCCTGAAGGACCCGCAGTGGGCCCTGCGCACCGCAGACGGTTCCGACGTCGAGCCCACCAAGGTGGATTTCGACGTCGTCAGCGTGGCCGCCGCGCTGGGCCTGGAAGCGGCTGCCCCGGCAGCCTCCGGAAAGTAGGTACGCGCGTGCAGGTGGAGCTGCCCGGTGCCGGTCTCGCCGGTGCCCGGACGCCGTCCCGGCCGGTGACTCCGGGCCAGGACATCAGCGTCAGGGTGCCGGCGACCAGCGCCAACCTCGGTCCGGGGTTCGACTCCCTGGGCCTGGCCCTGGACCTCCATGACACCGTACGGGTCCGCACGGTCGAGGAGGAGGGCATCCTCGTCGAAGTGGCGGGGGAGGGCGCCGGGAACGTGCCGCTGGATTCCTCCCACCTGGTGGTCCGGGCCCTGCTCTCCACCCTGGCCGCCGCCGGATACACGGCTCCGGGGCTGCACCTGAGCGCAGCTAACGCCATTCCGCACGGACGCGGCCTGGGCTCCTCGGCGTCGGCGATCGTGTCCGGCGTGCTGGCTGCCAACACCCTGCTTCCCGCGGAGGCGCGGTTGGATGCCGCGGGCCTGCTGCACGCCTGCTCGGCGCTGGAAGGCCATCCGGACAATGTGGCGCCGGCCCTGGCCGGCGACCTCGCGATCTCCTGGGAAACGGGCGGACGCTTCCGTTCCGCCCGTGCGTCGGTGCACCCGGACGTTGTGCCGGTGGCAGCCATTCCGGCCACTGAACTGTCCACCGCAAGCGCCCGCGGGCTGCTGCCCGCCAGCGTTCCGCACCGCACAGCCGCGGCAAACTCAGGGCGGGCTGCCCTGCTGGTCCACGCCCTGACCCATGACCCGTCACTGCTGCTGGAGGGAACCCGCGACGAACTGCACCAGTCGTTCCGGGCCCCGGCCATGCTCCCCAGCGCGGAATTGATGGCGTCCCTGCGCGCAGCTGGCTTCGCAGCTGTGATTTCCGGGGCCGGCCCCACGGTGCTGTGCCTGGCCGCCGGGGTTGCGGAGGCGCGCGAAGCGGAGGGACTCATCACGGAACATCTGCTTGCCGCAGGAAGCCGCGAAAAGTGGCGTGTTCTCAGTCTTGGCGTTCAGCGAGATGGTGCTAGAGTGGAAGTGCACCAGCGGTACTAACCGTTCTAGTGCTCCCGCCGGCACGGCCGTCCATCTGGATTGTGATCTGGGTTTCAAATATGACCTGGGTAACAGATTTGTTGGGCCGCCCCGGGCTTTCGTTGAAAACACCTTGCCGCCGTCAGGTGCAGTTGCACCCGTACCGGCTGGTTGTCGATTCAATTGCCTGACCAGCGGAGGCACAGTCTTCGGTGTAGCCTTCATCCGGAACCGCCAAGAAGCGGCGCGTCCCACTGAATGCCGCGTGTTCGGCAGCAACGCTGGCCAAACTCCGCGTGGATTCTTCTTAAAAGGCACCCAGCAGATTCGCCCTTCTCCGGCCCTTGCCGGAAGCAGGCGAACCCTGGCCCAATGTCTGACCATGGGCCCAGGGCCAATCACCGCGGCCGGCAATGCGCCGGACCGCCCGACGAGGGGGAAGGATCCTTCGTGACAGACACCACCAGCCTGACTGCAGGCGTGGAATCCGTATCCGCCGGCTCCGCCGGCGAGAACACTTCAAAGAGTGCAGGCCTTGCAGGCCTTAAGCTCGCACAGCTCCAGGCACTTGCCGGCCAGCTCGGCATCACCGGCGGCTCCCGGATGCGCAAGGGGGACTTGGTTACGGCCATTTCCAACCACCAGCGCGGCGGTGCAGTGGCCGACCGCCCCGTGCGCGAATCCCGGGCCGGCGATGACGCTGCCAAGGGTGCCGTGACCGCACCGGAAGCTTCGGCTCCCGCTGCACAGGAGCAGGCCGCTGAGCGCCCGGCACGTACCCGGAACCGCAACCGGCGTGCCGCCAGTGACGGTGTAGTCACCTCCGCACCGGCCGAAGCTCCGGCAGAGGCACCGGCCCAGCAGGCACCCCAGCAGGCTGAAACCACCGAAGCAGCCGACAACGGCCGTCCGGCCCGCGACGAGAACCAGCGTGAGCGCGGCAACCGCCGCACGCGCAACCGCCGCAGCGACAGCGGTGAGACCAACGCCTCCTCCAACGGTGCTTCCTCCAACGGTGCGGAGGCACCGGATGCAGGCGAGAAGCGGGCCGAGGGCAACGGAGCTTCCAGCAACGGATCTTCCAATAACGCTGAGACCCGCTCCGACGACGAGCGCGGAGAGCGCCGCGAACGCCGCACCCGCGACCGCGACAACAACCGCGAAAACGGCAACCGCGAAAACGGCAACCGCGAAAACCGCGAGAACGGCAACCGCGAGAACCGCGACAACAACCGTGAGAACGGCAACCGCGAGAACAACGGCAACCGCGAGAACAACCGCGACCGCGACAACAACCGCGATGACAACGAAGAGAACGGACGCGGCCGCAACCGCCGCAACCGCAACCGGAATGACCGCAACGACCGCGGCGACCGCAACGACCGTTTCCGCGACCGCAACGAACGCCGCCGCAACCGCAACCAGAACCCCGAGGTTGACGACGTCGAGGTCACTGAGGACGACGTGCTGCTGCCCGTCGCCGGCATCCTGGATGTGCTGGAAAACTACGCCTTCGTGCGTACCTCCGGCTACCTCCCGGGCCCGAACGACGTGTACGTTTCCCTGGCCCAGGTCAAGAAGTACAACCTGCGCAAGGGCGACGCCGTGGTTGGCGCCATCCGCGCTCCCCGCGAAGGTGAAAACCAGGGCGGCAACCAGCGTCAGAAGTTCAACGCACTGGTGCGCCTGACCTCGGTCAACGGCAAGCCCGCCGAGGACAACAAGGACCGCGTGGACTTCTCCAAGCTGGTTCCGCTGTACCCCTCCGAGCGCCTGCGCCTCGAGACTTCCGCCAAGGTGATCGGCCCGCGCGTCATCGACCTCGTGGCACCGATCGGCAAGGGCCAGCGCGGCCTGATCGTCTCGCCGCCGAAGGCCGGCAAGACGCTCATCCTGCAGTCCATCGCCAACGCGATCACCATCAACAACCCTGAAGTCCACCTGATGATGGTCCTGGTTGACGAACGTCCCGAAGAAGTCACCGATATGCAGCGCACGGTGAAGGGTGAGGTCATCGCCTCCACCTTCGACCGTCCCGCCGATGACCACACCACCGTGGCAGAGCTCGCCATTGAGCGCGCCAAGCGCCTGGTGGAAATGGGCAACGACGTTGTTGTGCTGCTGGACTCCATGACCCGCCTGGGCCGTGCCTACAACCTGGCCGCTCCGGCGTCGGGCCGTATCCTCTCCGGCGGCGTGGACTCCTCCGCCCTGTACCCGCCCAAGCGTTTCTTCGGTGCTGCCCGCAACATCGAAAACGGCGGGTCATTGACTATCCTGGCCACGGCCCTGGTGGAGACCGGCTCCAAGATGGACGAGGTCATCTTCGAAGAGTTCAAGGGAACCGGCAATATGGAACTGCGTCTGTCCCGCAACCTTGCGGACAAGCGCATCTTCCCGGCCGTTGATGTCAACGCCTCGGGTACCCGCCGCGAAGAGAACCTGCTGTCTCCTGATGAAGTCAAGATCATGTGGAAGCTGCGCCGCGTCCTCTCCGGCCTGGATACCCAGCAGGCGCTGGAACTGCTGACCGGCAAGATCAAGGAAACGCAGTCCAACGTGGAATTCCTGATGCAGATCCAGAAAACCACCCTGGGCAGCAAGGACGACTAGCTGCCTTATCGAGCCGCTCATGCTCGGGTCCCGGCACCAGCCGGGGCCCGGGCCTGGGCGGCTTGTCCGTTAACCCGGTGCAGCCACCGGAGCACGGGATCCCCTGCAGGCCGATAAACTGCCTGTGGGAAACACAGTCGAAAGAGGAACCGAAAACATGTTTGAGTCCATTCAGGGTCTGTTGGATGAGCACGCAGAACTCCAGCTGCGCCTCTCCGATCCGGCAGTGCACGCGGACCAGGGCCTGGCCCGCCGGCTGGGCCGCCGCTACGCCGAGCTGAGCCGGATCGTGGATGCCTACAACCGGTGGCACGGACTCGAGGACGATCTGGCCGCAGCATCCGAGATGGCGGATGAGGATCCGGAGTTCGCCGCCGAGGTTCCCGTCCTGAAGGACCAGCTGGCCGACGCCCAGGAAAAGCTGCGCCGCCTGCTGATTCCGCGTGACCCCAATGACGGCCGCGACGTCATCATCGAGGTCAAGGGCGGTGAGGGCGGCGACGAAGCTGCTCTCTTCGCCGGCGACCTGCTGCGCATGTACACCCGCTACGCCGAGCACCGCGGCTGGCGCACCGAGATCATCTCCGCCACCGAGTCGGACCTCGGCGGCTACAAGGATGTATCCATGGCCATCAAGGGGAACTCCAACGACCCGGCCGAGGGTGTCTACGCCCGCCTGAAGTATGAAGGCGGTGTCCACCGCGTCCAGCGCGTTCCCGTCACCGAGTCGCAGGGCCGGATCCACACCTCGGCCGCCGGCGTGCTGGTGCTGCCGGAAGTGGATGAGCCCGAAGAGGTCGAGATCAACCAGAACGACCTGAAGATCGACGTCTACCGCTCCTCCGGCCCGGGAGGCCAGTCAGTGAACACCACCGACTCCGCCGTGCGCATCACCCACCTGCCCACCGGCATTGTGGTGGCCATGCAGAACGAGAAGTCGCAGCTGCAGAACCGTGAAGCAGCCATGCGCGTGCTCCGCTCCCGCATCCTGGCGCACGAGCAGGAGAAGATCGACGCCGCCAACTCGGACATCCGGAAGTCGCAGATCCGCACCATGGACCGCTCCGAGCGCATCCGTACCTACAACTATCCGGAAAACCGGATTGTGGATCACCGCACCGGCTACAAGGCCTACAACCTGGACACCGTGCTGAACGGTGAGCTGGAGGCCGTGGTGCAGGCCGCCATCGAAATGGATGAACAGGCCCGTCTGGACGCCATCGGTGACGAAAGCTAACCAGCCTCAGCCAGTGCCGGACACCCGGGACGGCGCCGAACCCCTACTGGCCGAAGCCCTGCGGGCCGCCGCGGCGGAGCTGGCAGCCGCGGGGGTCCCGTCGCCCCGGGTGGATGCCGAACTGCTTGCCGCGCACCTGCTGGGCGAGACCGCCGGCCGTGTGCGTGCCCTGGCCTTTACGGATGCTCCCACACCGGCCGGCTACGCCGACCTCGTGGCTGAGCGTGCCGCACGGGTGCCATTGCAGCACATCACCGGAAAGGCCCACTTCCGCTATCTGGAACTGGCCGTGGGGCCCGGGGTCTTTGTGCCCCGCCCCGAGACGGAGACCGTGGCGCAGTTGGCCATCGATGCCGCCCGCCGCGCCGCTGGTGCCAAGGTGGTGGACCTGGGCACGGGCTCCGGTGCCATCGCCGCGGCGGTGGCCTCCGAGGTGCCCGGCGCCGAGGTCCACGCCGTCGAGCTCAGCCCGCTGGCGTTTGCCTGGGCCGAGCGGAACCTGGCACCGCTGGGTGTTCGGCTGGTCCAGGGCGACCTGCGCGATGCGCTGCCGGGCCACAACGGCTCCTTTGACGTGGTGGTATCCAACCCGCCGTACATTCCCGCCGACGCCGTACCCAACGAGCCGGAAGCCGCCGAGCATGATCCGGCCATGGCCCTGTACGGCGGGGGAGCGGACGGGATGGAACTGCCCATGGCGGCCGCCCGTACTGCGGCGCGGCTGCTCGTTCCCGGCGGCTATTTCGTAATGGAGCATGCCGAAGTGCAGGCCCAGGACATTGCCCGCCGGCTTGCGGCCGATCCCGCGTGGACGGACGTGCGTTCCCACCTCGACCTCAATGGACGCCCGCGGGCGACGTCGGCCATCCGGCGTGCGGCCGCCGAACCAGAACCTATGGCATCCCCTACCGAAAGAATGTTGCCGTGAGCACCAGTTATGACTGCACCAATCCAGAGGAACTCAGCGAGGGCCTGGCTGCCGCGCAGCGGGCGATCGCTGCCAAGGCCTGCGTGGTCCTTCCCACTGATACGGTCTACGGGATCGGCGCCGACGCGTTCTCGCCCCAGGCCGTAGCCACGCTGCTTGCAGCCAAGGGCCGCGGCCGCAGCATGCCGCCGCCCGTGCTGATTCCCCGGATGCAGACCATGGACGGACTGGCCACGGACATCCCCGAAGACGCCCGCAACCTGGCCCGTACCTTCTGGCCCGGCGGGTTGACCTTGATCTGCCACGCCCAGCCTTCCCTGTCCTGGGACCTGGGCGACACCATGGGCACGGTCGCCCTGCGGATGCCCGATGACCGCATCGCCCTGGAGCTGCTGGGAGTCACCGGCCCCCTGGCCGTGTCCTCGGCTAACCGGACCGGCTCGCCCGCCGCCCAGAACGCTGCCGAGGCGCAGGCAATGCTGGCTGAGTCGGTGGAGGTCTACCTGGAAGCGGGGCACCGCCCGGTTGCCGGGAGCGACGGCGTGCCCTCGACCATTGTGGACGCCACCAGCGAGCCCATGCGTGTTGTGCGGCAGGGCGCCGTCAGCCTGGAAGCCCTGCGGGAAGTGGTTCCCGGGATTCTGGGTCTGGGCGAAGAGCCGCCTGCTGAAGAAGCTGCTGCCGAAGATGCGGCCACCGATACCGCTGCTGGTACTGCTGAGGCGCACGGCGGCACGGCACCGTCACTGGTCAAAGAGCAGGGCTAAGCCCGTCCGCCGGACGGCAGCGTGAGGATCTCTGCGCCGCCGTCGGTAATGGCTACAGTGTGCTCGCTGTGCGCGGTCCGGCAGCCGGTGGCGCTGCGCAGCGTCCATCCGTCGGCGTCGGTCACCAGTTGCGCCGTGTCCGCCATGACCCACGGTTCCAGGGCCAGCATCAGCCCCGGCCGCAGCTTGTACCCGCGACCCGCACGCCCGGCATTGGGAACGTGCGGGTCCTGGTGCATGGTGGTGCCGATGCCGTGGCCCCCGAATTCGGTATTGACCGGATACCCGGCGGCGCCAAGCACCGACGCGATGGCGGCGGAGATGTCGCCGATCCGGGCACCGGGCACGGCAGCGGCAATGGCTGCGTCCAGTGCCTGTTCCGTGGCGCGGATCAGTGCGACGCTTTCGGGCGGGCGGGTTTCGCCCACAATGAAGCTGATGGCCGAATCGGCTGCCATCCCATCCTTGGTGATGGCGAAGTCCAGTTTCAGCAGGTCGCCCTCGGCCAGCGAATAGTCGTAGGGGAGGCCGTGCAGCACTGCATCGTTGACCCCGGTGCAGATGTAGTGGCCGAACGGGCCGCGGCCGAATGACGGCGCGTAGTCGACATAGCAGGAGCGCGCTCCCGCGGCGGCAATCATTTCCGCTGCCCACCGGTCAATGTCCAGCAGGTTCGTGCCGACTTTCGTCCGCGCCTTCAGGGCTTGCAGGATGTCCGCAACCAGGCGTCCGGTGACCCTGGCGCGGGCCAGTTCGTCCGGGTTCAGGATCTCGATCATGGGGTGGCTTTCATCAGCATCCACCCACCCTATCCGGCTTAGGTCCGGTTCAGGGCGCTTGGCCGCCGATTCACCCGCGGGATGCCTCCTGCAGCACGTCCTGCACCCGGGGGCGGGGAACGTTGTTGGTTTCTTCGGCCCAGCCCGGCTCCTGCCGCTGCCCGAACCACATCATCTCCACGCGGCGCAGCGGGCCGTGCAGGCGTTCACCGGCCAGCGAGGACAGCCCGTAGCCCAGGCGCAGCACAGCCCGGCAGAACCAGGCCGGCAGGCGGGCCGGCCGGCGTCCGCCGGCCGCCTCCAGGACCGAAGATACGGAAGCCTGCTCCCACGGCTGCAGTACTACCGCCGGCACGGGTCCGCGGTGTCCGGCCACCCTCAGGACAAAGTCGACGAGGGAATCCACGGAGCTCACCGGGCTCGGAGCCGTGCCCGGTGAGGCCACTGAGGCCAGCGGCGAGGCGGCCAGCCGGGCCAGCTTGGCGGTGGTGGCGCGGCCGGGGCCCTGCACCGAAGTGGCGCGGACGGTGGTTACGCTGCAACTGCCGGCGGTACGCGCCGAGAGGGCCTGTTCACCCAGGGCCTTGGACCGGGAATAGGCCGAGAACGGTTCGACGTGGCTGCTTTCATCCAGGAACGGGCGGTGACCCTGCACAGCGGCGCTGCTCAGGTGCACAAACCGCCGGACCCCGGCGGCGTCGGCCGCGTCGGCGATCAGCAGCGGCAGCAGCGCATTGGCGCCGCGCAGTTCGGGGGAATCCCCGGCACCTGGAGTCGCCAGCCCGGCAGCGTTGATAACGACGTCGGCGCCGGCCAGCCCGGCGGTGAGCGAAGCCCGTTCGGTGTCCAGGCCGGCAGCCCGGTCCTTCAGTGACTGCAGGTCCGTGCCGTCGGCGTGCAGTCGAGGTGCACGGACACTGCGGACCTCAATACCACGGGCGGCCAGCTCGGAGCGGATGGCTGAACCGATGAATCCGGTGGCGCCGACAACGGCCCAGACCGGGGAGTGCGGTGCGGGAACTGATGATGTGGATGCGGAGCTCAAACCTGTTGCTTTCGGGTGGCGGGCAGGGGAGGCGTGGGGGACCAGGAACGGTCCTGCAGGATGCGCCGGGCTTCGCGCCAGCCAGCCCATAGGCGGCCGGCGCCGTGCAGTGTGCGCTCCACGGCGACCAGCCGCAGTATTTCCTTGCCTGCGGTCAGGACGGTGCCCAGGGCAAAGCCGGCACGGTTGTACCGTCCGTGGACCTGCAGGTAGCGGGCCGTGTGGCCTCGGTTGCGCATGGACGTGAACCGGCCCAGGTCGCTGGAATCGTTGAGGTGCCGGATGCCCAGATCAATCTGCTTCTGGGCGCGCACCTTGCGGATCACGAAATCGTTGACGTACGCCACCGGCCGGTCGAGGGAGGCCAGCCAGCCGTAGATCAGGTCATCGCCGTTGATGAAGTAGCGGGCGTCCGGCAGGCCGATGCGGCGCACCTGCTCAGCGCTGATGAGCATTCCCTCGAAGCAGCCCAGATTGGTTTCGAACACGGGCGAGTCGCGGAAAACGTTGCCCCGTACGGGGACGTGCACGCCGAGGAAGGGCACAAAGCGGTGCTGCCAGAAGAACGGAGCACCGGAGCCGTCAAGCCGCCGGCCGTGGATGCAGTCGTAGCTGCCGGTCCATTTGCGCAGCGCAGCCACGGCGCCGGGCAGTACCTCGACGTCGTCGTCCATCAGCCACAGCCAGCCTGCGCCGTCGGCCAGCGCGGCTTCCGTTCCGGCCGCGAATCCGCCGGCGCCGCCGGTGTTGGTCTCCAGCCGGAGGACGGTCAGCGGAACCGGGAAGCCCCTGCGGGCCGCTTCGAGGACCTCAGGCGTATTGTCGGTGCTGGCATTGTCCACCACCACCACGGCGGCCGGAGCGGGATCAAGCGCCTTGATGCTTTCCAACAGCCCGGAAAGGTAACCGGCGCGGTTGAAGGTGGTGATGACAATTGTCAGCTCGGCTTCACCGGCAGGCTTCGCCATTGCTAGAACCCGAAGTCCGACGGCGGTCCGAAGCGGCGCCCGCTCATCCCGGCGGCGTAGGCGCGCAGCCAGCGGACGAAGCCCTTGGGGTCTTTCGTGCGGGCGAAGTGGATCGGGTAACCGGCGGCGTCGGCCACGAAGGACTTGACCCGGCCGTAACGCCGGGTGAGGTGGCCCCGGTTGCGGTAGAAGTAGAACTGTTTGAACGGCGTATCCGGGACCAGGACATGCATCCGGTCTCCCAGCACGGGCTGCACCTCCGACCATGCGGCGGGATGCGTCAGGGCTGCTGTGGTGACGGTGCCGAAAGCGACGCCGGCGCGGCGCAGCCTGATCATGAAATCCGTCTCGTCGCCGCGGATGAACAGGCGCAGGTCCGGCAGGCCCACCCGGTAGAACACATCGGCCCGGATCAGCGCGCCGTTGAAGAAGTGGCCCACGTTGGGCAGGAACCCCCGGGCGGCGACTGCGGCGCGGTCGTGGGTCAGTTTCCCGTCCAGGCGGAAGTGGAAGGAGAGGGTGTCCGGGGCGCCTGGGGCCACCACCAGCGGCAGGACGACGTCGAGCCCGCGTTCCTGTGCGGCGGCGAGGAGCACGGCGAGGCACTGAGGGTCCTCGGGATGGGCGTCGTCGTCCATGATCCAGATCCACTCGGCACCGGAGGCCATGGCTGAAAGAATGGCCAGGGAGAAGCCCCCGGCCCCGCCCAGGTTGGTGTTCGAACGGATGTAGTTCACAGGTGCCGCAGAGCTTTCGGCAATCTCGGCAACCGGGCTCTTGCCGGAGTCCACCAGGGCCACGGATGTGATGTTGGCAGTCTGGGCAGCGAGTGCACCGAGGAGTGTCTTGACGTCATCGGGACGGTCGAAGGTGACTGCTGCTACGGCAACGGAGTCCGGCAAGATGATCCTTTCGCAGCCACCCGCAGGAACGGCCCCGTCTAAACAGCAGGGCCGGAACAGAACAGGGTGTGCAGTTAGTATGCTGAATAGATTCCAGTCTATTACACCGGATTCTTCCACCTGTTCTTCGCACCACCGAGAAGAGAGCCGGGTACCTACCCGTTGAGGACCATGAGGCAAAAACCTACGGAGACCGCCAGCCTTCCAAGGGAGGAAAAACCTGTCCTGTGGCTGTGGTCGCAGTACATGCTGGATTCCCTGGCCTGGATCGTATCCATCGTCCTGGCGCTTGTGCTGCGGTACGAGCTGACGGTTGAGCAGATCAATCCGGGGGGACTGGCCGTGTTCTGCGGCGTGGCAGTCCTGACCCAGCTGATCGTCGGGTATTCCTTCGCCCTCTACCGCGGGCGCTACAGCTTCGGCAGCTTCCACGAGATGCGCCTGCTGGCCGTGGTGACGCTCATAGTCTCCGCCATCCTGGTCCTTGCCAGTGCCCTGTTCGGCCTGGTGATCGACATCCCGCGAAGCACCGGAATGATCGCCTTCCCGTTCGCCTGCCTGTTCATGGCGGCCATCCGCTACGTGAAGCGGATGTACGTGGAGAGCCGGGCCCGTCCGGGCGAAGAGGCCCAGCGCACGCTGATCTACGGTGCCGGGTTCCTGGGCGGTTCCCTCGTGTCCCGGATGATGAAGGATCCCGGATCCCCGTATTACCCGGTGGGCCTGATTGACGACGACCCCGCCAAGAAGCACCTGCGGCTGGCGACTGTCCCGGTCCTGGGCAAACTCACCGACCTTGCCGAGGTAGTGCACCGCACCCGCGCCACCGTGCTGATTGTTGCCATTGCCGACGTCGAAGCCAAACAGGTGCGCGAGATTTCGGACCGTGCAGAGGGCCTGGACCTGCGCGTACTTGTCCTGCCTCCGCTCAAGGACATGCTGTCCAAAGGCGAGGGCGCCGGTCTCACGGAATTCCGCGACGTCGCGGTGGAGGACCTGATTGGCCGCCGGCCCGTGGACATCCGCGTTGAGGAGGTGGCCGGCTACCTGTCCGGCAAGAAGGTGCTGGTCACCGGTGCCGGCGGGTCCATCGGCTCCGAACTGTGCCGCCAGATCACCGCGTTCAATCCGGGGGAGCTGATCATGGTGGACCGGGATGAGACCGGGCTGCAGCTCACCCAGCTTTCCATCACCGGACGCGGGCTGCTGGACGGCAGGGACACGGTTTTGGCCGATATCCGGGATCCGCAGGCACTGGAGCGCATCTTTGCCGAGCGCCGTCCCGACGTCGTTTTCCATGCCGCCGCCCTCAAGCACGTTTCGCTGCTGGAGCAGTACCCGCAGGAAGCATGGAAAACCAATGTGCTGGGCACCTCAAACGTGCTGGCCGCTGCCCGCAAGGCGGGCGTGCGCCACTTCGTGAACATCTCCACTGACAAGGCAGCCAACCCCACCACCGTACTGGGGCATTCCAAGCGGGTAGCCGAGAAGCTGACCGCTTGGATGGCGCAGGCCACCGGCGAGCAGTACGTGTCGGTGCGGTTCGGCAACGTCATTGGCAGCCGGGGGTCCATGCTTCCCCTCTTCAGCGAGCAGATCCGCCAAGGCGGTCCGTTGACCGTTACGGACCCCGAGGTCACCCGCTTCTTTATGACCATTCCCGAGGCTTGCCAGTTGGTGATCCAAGCCGGGGCAATCGGCCGCGGCGGTGAGGTCATGATCCTGGACATGGGCGAACCGGTGAAGATCCTCGACGTTGCCCGCCGCATGATCGCCATGTCCGGCAAGGACATCGATATTGTGTTCACCGGCCTGCGCCAGGGTGAAAAAATGCACGAAATCCTGGTGGGGTCCGGTGAAGAGGATTCACGGCCGTTCCACCCCAAGATCTCCCACGCGTCCGTTGCGGTCCTCAATCCCGAGGACCTGGATCTGGCCGACTGGCTGCGGCGCTGCGGGATTGCCGGCGCGCCCGCTGTTGAGGGTGGGGCCGGGGTAGTACGGCTTTCCGGGGCCAGCCCCGAGGGAACGGATTCCCCCGTGGACGGCCGCGAACTGCACGGCCGCGAACTGGACGGCGGCCAACTGGACGGCGGCGACGCCTACCGTGAACGGCGGACCGGCTGATGCTGCTGGCCGTGTGCACGGCGGCGGCGTTCCTGATAAGCCTGCTGCTGCCCTTTGTTTTTATCCCGCTGCTGCGCCGGCTGGGCGTCCTGGATGTTCCAAACGAGCGGTCCTCCCACACCACCGTGGTGATCCGCGGTGTGGGCCTGACGGTCGCGGCCGGTGTCCTGGCGGGGCTGGTGCTGTCCCTGGCTACCGGACTCGTGTCCGTTGACCGGTCCATTGTCGCCATCCTCATTGCGGTCATCGGCCTGGCCTCGCTGCTTGGCTGGATTGAAGACTGGCGCGGTGTATCCGTCCGGACTCGTGCCGGCAGCCAGCTGGTTATCGGGCTGGCGGGCACCGCTGCATTGGCTTGGACCATGGAGCAGAGCTGGTGGTGGGTGCCGGTGGGCGGGGTGGCCATTGCGGCCTACATCAACGTGGCCAACTTCATGGACGGCATCAACGGCATTTCCGGCCTGCACGGACTGGTGGTGGGAGTGCTTTATTCCATCAGCGGCGTGCTGTCGGACCATGTCTGGCTGACTGTTGCCGGTGCCGTCACGGCTGCTGCGTTTGCCGCTTTCCTGCCGTGGAACCTCGGCAGGGGACAGGTGTTCCTGGGGGACGTCGGAAGCTATCTGCTGGGCGCTTCCGTTGCGGGTACCGCTGTGGCTGCTTTTCTTGCCGGCGTTTATGTGGAGTACCTGCTGTTCCCGCTCCTGGTGTACCTGGCGGACACGTTTTCAACGCTCCTGCGCCGGGTGCGCAGGGGAGAGCGGTGGTACACGGCGCACCGCCAGCATGTGTACCAGCGGCTGACCGACGCCGGACTGAGCCATGTCCAGGTGTCCCTGCTGGTGACCGGTTGCACCCTGGTGGTGGGCCTGGCAGGCCTGTTCACAGCGGGCGCGGGGGCCGGCGCCACGTTGGCCGGAGTCCTCTTCGCCGTCGCCGTGGTGGTGTTCTACCTCGCTTCGCCTGCACTCTTCGCGCGGCGCTACGCCCAGTAGCCGCGCAGGCGGTCCGGATGGAGGCTGCCTGCGCCGCGGCCGGGCCGGGGGCTTCTTCTATGTACTGTAGAATTCAAGGGTCGCGGTAGCCCCGCGCCTTTTCCAGAAGTATCCAGGCGAACCATCCAGGCAAGGAAGACTGCCCACACATGAGATCCACAGACGGTTCCCGCACCAGCGGGTTCCTGACCCCCTCCGGGCCAACGAAGGCCCCCTGGCTGGGGATCCTCGGTCGGGCCCTTGCCGTCACCGGCGGCGCAGCCGTGCTGGCTGCGGCCTCGGCGGCAGTGTTTGCGGACGGATACGCTGCGGCAAGTTCTGTGCTCGGATGGTTCCTCATTGCGGCCTTCTTCGGCATCAGCCTCTTGGTTGGGCATTTTGTCGGCCGGAGAAATCCTTCGGGCGCAATTGGAATGTTCGTAGTTACCTATGCCATAAAAGTTGTGGGTTTCGCCGTCATTCTTTTCGGATTGGGTACGCCGGAATGGCTGCACCGTGAATGGTTTGCGTTGAGTGCTGTCGGCGCCGTGGTTCTGTGGCAGGCAACGGAGATCCGTGCCTTTGCAGCAACCCGGCACCTGATCTTTACCGAAGCAGCGGAACCTTCCAGCGAAGGAGCTTCGAATGCCTGAGAAAAAGCCCGCAGTTACCCCCGCAGCCTTCCAAGCTCCCGCGTCCAGGCGCCGCGCAGCACTGCAGTATGTGCTGGCGGGAATCATCGCCTTGGGTTTGATAGGGTGGAGCCTGGATAGTCTCCTGGGAACTCGCTGGATTTTACCGGCCGGTATCGTTCTGGGCGCGGTCAGTGGCTACTATGTGGCCGCCGCGCACAGGCAGGCCACGGATGCGGACCGACCCGCCAAGGGTGGAAAACAGCCGGATACGGATAAATCGAATTGATTTCACAAAACCTGTTTAGAGGGCGCACCTCGCGCGTGCCCGCCAATGATATGCCCAACGATGGACACAGCAGAGAGGAAACGCGTTGATCGCGCTTGCGCTTCCCGCCTCCAATGACGAGGGATTCGTTCCACCCACCCTCGAAGACATGCACCTCCCTGAGATCCTTCCCTGGGGCGCCGAAAGTGGAGAAGGATTTGGTAAGCAGATGCTGCTTATCCTCCTTTCCGTCCTCATTCTCGGATGGTTCTTCGTAGCCGCTGCCCGAAAGGGCCAGATGGTCCCGGGCCGGCTGCAGTTCCTGGGCGAGTGGAGCTACAACTTCGTTCGCAACTCGATCGGCCGGGACATCATCGGTGAAAAGGACTTCAAGGCCTTCACCCCGCTGCTGTTCTCGCTCTTCTTCTTCATCCTGATCAACAACCTCTGGGGCAGCATCCCGCTGGCGCAGCTGCCGACCACGTCCCACGTGGGCACGGCTTACGCCCTGGCCGGCATCGTGTACTTCACCTGGATCATCCTCGGCATCAAGAAGCACGGCATTGCCTACTTCAAGTACGCCACGGTTCCGTCCGGCGTGCCGATTGCCATCCTGCCCCTCGTGGTGCTGATCGAAATCATCTCCACCTTCCTGGTCCGTCCGATCACGCACAGCCTGCGACTCTTCGCAACCATGCTGTCGGGCCACCTCATCATCATGCTGGCGGGTGCCGGAACCTCGTTCCTGCTGCTCGAGGCTGAGGGACTGCTGAAGCCGCTGGGTGCTCTCACCCTGATCGGCGGCGTCGCTATGTTCCTGTTCGAAGTCTTGATCCAGGTCCTGCAGGCCTACGTCTTTACCCTGCTGACCGCGATCTACATCCAAGGCTCAATCGCCGAGGAACACTAAACCTCCCCTCTCCGGGGGAAACCCCTGAACCACACAACCTGCCCTCCGGGGCATCTTGAAAGGAACAAGCCAAATGATTGGTGAAATCAACGGCAACATCAACCTCGTCGGCTACGGTCTGTCCGCCATCGGCGGCGCCATCGGCGTGGGTCTGGTCTTCGCTGCCTACATCAACGGTGTAGCCCGTCAGCCGGAAGCCCAGCGCGTCCTGCAGCCCATCGCCTTCCTGGGCCTGGCACTGACTGAAGCACTGGCTATCCTTGGTCTGGTTTTCGCGTTCGTCCTCAGCTAACTTCAGCGCGTATTTTCCTAACCAAGTAGATAGGACGGATTGAAATGAACGAGGCACTAATCCTCGCCGCTGAAGAAGGCGCGAATCCTCTGATCCCAAACATCTGGGAGATCCTCGTAACACTGCTTGGCTTCGCTGTGCTGATGTTCATCGTGGTCAAGTTCGTCGTCCCGATGTTCGAGAAGACGTACGCAGAGCGTACCGAGGCCATCGAAGGCGGACTCAAGAAGGCCGAAGCCGCACAGGCCGAGGCCAGCGCGGCCCTGGATGAATACAAGCAGCAGCTGATCGATGCCCGCACCGAGGCCAACCGGATCCGTGAGGAAGCACGCGCCGAAGGCGCCCAGATCCTCGCTGATCTCAAGGCCAAGGCAGGCGCCGAATCCGCCCGCATCATGGAACAGTCCCACGTCGCCATTGAGGCGGAGCGCCAGGCAGCTGTCGTTTCCCTCCGCAGCGAAGTGGGCACCCTCGCCACGGAGCTGGCCGGCAAGATCGTAGGCGAGTCCCTCGCCGACGATGCCCGTGCTGCCCGTGTAGTTGACCGCTTCCTTGACGACCTGGAATCCCAGAACGCAGGTGCGGTCCAGTAATGGCAGGTATATCGAGCGAGTCCCTGGCCGCGGCACAGACGAAGCTGGAAGGCATGCTTCCCGGCGCCACTGCGTCCCTGGCCGAGGAACTCTTTGGAATTCTTGGCCTGCTGGACAGCGACGCCGGTCTGGTCCGCGCACTGACGGATCCGGCTCGTGAAGCCTCCGCCAAGGCAGCCCTGGTCTCGAAGCTGGTAGGCGGCAAGGTTTCGACCAGCGCCGAGCAGCTCGTTGCTTCTCTGGTGGAGTCGCGGTGGCGCACTGCGCGTGACCTCGGCGATGCCCTGGAAACCCTGGGTGCAACGGTTGTTTCCGCTGTAGCGGAAAACAAGGGTCCCGGCCTGGCCGGGCTCGAGGCCCTGGAAAGCGAACTGTTCCGCTTCAACCAGGCCGTTGCAGCCAACCATGAGGTGCAGCGTGCCCTGCAGGAACCGCAGGCTTCGGCCGCAGCGCGTTCCGAACTGGCGCTGAAGCTGGTACCGGGCGCGGGCGCTGAAGCAAAGGTGCTGATCAGGCAGGCAGTGACCGCCCCGCGCGGCCTGCGGCCCTCGGCACTGGTCACCCGCTTCATGGAACTGGTAGCTGCCCGGCAGCAGCGGTGGATTGCCGAAGTGCAGTCCAGCCGTCCGCTGACGCAGGAACAGCAGAAGCGTCTGCAGTCCTCTCTCAACGGACTGTATGGCCGCGAGCTGAAGATCAACGTCAACGTGGACCCGGCGATTCTGGGCGGCATCCGTGTCACAGTGGGGGATGAAGTAGTTGATTCCACCGTTGCAACACGCCTGACTGAACTTCGCCGAAAGCTCGCTGTCTAGTCACGTCACGGCCGGAAACGGCCGGAGAAACAATTGAGTACCAATCACGGTCATCGGCTTTCAAGCGATGATCACAACATAGGAGAGCAGGGACTGCAGATGGCCGAATTGACCATCAACGCCGACGACGTCCGTAATGCGTTGAATGAATTCGCGGCGTCCTACGAACCCGGAAACGCAGAGCGCGTTGAAGTTGGCCGCGTAACCACCGCCAGCGACGGCATTGCCCGTGTGGAGGGCCTGCCCTCCGTTATGGCGAATGAGCTGCTTCGGTTCGAGGACGGCACGCTGGGCCTGGCCCAGAACCTTGACACCCGTGAAATCGGTGTCGTTGTACTTGGCGACTTTGCCGGTATCGAAGAAGGCCAGGAAGTTCACCGCACCGGTGAAGTCCTGTCCGTACCCGTAGGCGATGCCTTCCTGGGCCGCGTTGTCGACCCGCTGGGCGAGCCCATGGATGACCTGGGCCCGATCCAGGCCGAGGCACGCCGTGCCCTGGAACTCCAGGCACCGGGCGTTACCCAGCGCAAGTCGGTCCATGAGCCGCTCCAGACCGGCCTCAAGGCAATCGACGCCATGATCCCGATCGGCCGCGGACAGCGCCAGCTGATCATTGGTGACCGCAAGACGGGTAAGACCGCCATTGCCGTGGACACCATCCTGAACCAGAAGGCCAACTGGGACTCCGGCGACGTGCAGAAGCAGGTTCGCTGCATCTACGTCGCCATCGGTCAGAAGGCTTCCACCGTCGCTGAAATCAAGCGCACGCTGGAAGACAAGGGCGCCATGGAGTACACCACCATTGTGGCCTCCCCGGCATCCGACCCGGCCGGCTTCAAGTACCTGGCACCGTACGCCGGTTCGGCCATCGGCCAGCACTGGATGTACGGGGGCAAGCACGTCCTGATCATCTTTGATGATCTCTCCAAGCAGGCCGAAGCCTACCGCGCCGTGTCGCTGCTGCTGCGCCGCCCGCCGGGACGCGAAGCCTACCCGGGCGACGTCTTCTACTTGCACTCCCGCCTGCTGGAGCGTTGTGCCAAGCTCTCCGACGAGCTCGGTGCCGGCTCGATGACCGGCCTGCCGATCATCGAGACCAAGGCAAATGACGTCTCGGCCTACATCCCGACCAACGTCATCTCCATCACTGACGGCCAGATCTTCCTCCAGTCGGACCTCTTCAACGCCAACCAGCGCCCCGCCGTCGACGTCGGTATCTCCGTGTCGCGTGTTGGTGGCGCCGCACAGCAGAAGGCCATGAAGAAGGTCTCCGGTACGTTGAAGCTGGAACTGGCCCAGTACCGCGACATGCAGGCATTCGCCATGTTCGCTTCGGACCTGGATGCGGCTTCCCGCCAGCAGCTGACCCGCGGCGCACGCCTGATGGAACTGCTCAAGCAGGGCCAGTACGCCCCGTACCCGGTGGAAGACCAGGTCGTATCGATCTGGATGGGCACCAACGGCTACCTGGACGACGTTCCCGTTGAGGACGTCCGCCGCTTCGAGGCCGAGTTCCTGGAGCACGTACGCCACTCCTCGTCCGTCATGACCGTCCTGGCCGAGACGAACAAGCTCGAGGACTCCACGGTTGATGAGATGAAGACCCTCATCACCAACTTCAAGCAGGGCTTCTTCGGCGAAGGTGACAACCGCATGGTTGCCGCCGGCCACGAAGAAACCTCCGCCTTGGACGGGGAAGCCGTAGACCAGGAAAAGATCGTCAAGCAGAAGCGCTAACGGCTTTGGACCTCCGCTGCCGGGCACACCGCCCGGCAGCGGACCCTTGGCCCTTGCCTTAGCCCCTAGTTCGAACGCTAGGAACTGAAAGGAAAAGTATGGGAGCCCAAATTCGGGTCTACCGCCAGAAGATCGCGTCGACCACGTCGATGCAGAAGATCTTCAAGGCGATGGAGCTGATTGCTGCCTCTCGCATTGGAAAGGCGCGCACCCGTGTGGCTGCGTCACTGCCTTACTCCAATGCGATCACCCGTGCCGTTTCTGCTGTGGCATCCCAGTCGGAGATCGATCATCCGCTGACCACCGAACCGGAGCAGATCCGGCGCGCAGCCGTGGTCATCATGACCTCCGACCGCGGTCTTGCCGGATCATACTCCGCCGGTGTCCTCAAGCAGGGCGAAGCACTTAATGAATTGCTCCGTGAAGAGGGCAAGGAAGTTAAGACCTACCTTGTCGGACGCAAGGCGCAGGCGTACTACGACTTCCGCAACCGTTCCGTGGAACGGGTTTGGACCGGCGGTACCGACGCACCCGAGTTCGAAACAGCCCGAGAAATCGGCAAGGCACTCCTCGATGACTTCAATACGGCCTACGAAGACGGCGGCGTGGACGAAATCCACATCGTGTACACGCGCTTCAAGTCCATGGTTATTCAGGAACCTGCGGTCATCCGACTGCTGCCGCTGGAGGTAGTAGAGGAAGAAGCCCAGTCAACCGCTGAGTTCCTGCCTCTCTACGAATACGAGCCCGAGCCGGAAAAGGTCCTGGACGCACTGCTGCCGCGCTACATCGAGTCGCGCATCTTCGCAGCCATGCTCCAGGCCGCAGCTTCCGAGCTTGCCGCCCGCCAGCGCGCCATGAAGGCCGCAGGGGATAACGCCACGGACCTGATCAAGAAGTACACGCGACTTCGCAACAACGCCCGTCAGGCTGAAATCACCCAGGAGCTTTCGGAGATTGTCGCCGGAGCAGACGCGCTCAGCGCGTCCTAACCAGCAGCAACCGCCGCAAGAAGCTCCAACGCAAAACAAAACTTAGTCCACACGCCATCTAACTGAGTGAAGTGAGAGAGATGACTGCCCAAACTGCCGAGCACGGAGCAACCTCCGTAGCACCGGGCGCCACAGGCCGTATCGCCCGTGTCATTGGCCCGGTTGTCGACGTCGAATTCCCGGCTGACGCAATCCCCACCATCTACAACGCCCTGACCACCGAACTGACGGTCAACGGCGAAACCCGCACCATCACCTTTGAGACCTCCCAGCACCTGGGCGACAACCTCATCCGTGCAATCTCCCTGCAGGCCACTGACGGCCTGGTCCGCGGCGCAGCCGTGGTCGACACCGGTGCCCCCATCTCCGTGCCCGTAGGCGACGGCGTCAAGGGCCACATCTTCAACGTGCTGGGCGAGCCCCTGGACGTTCCGGCTGACAAGCTGGAAATCTCCGAGCGCTGGCCGATCCACCGCAAGGCACCGAACTTCGCGGACCTCGAGGGCTCCACCGAGATGCTGGAAACCGGCATCAAGGTGATCGACCTCCTGACCCCGTACATCAAGGGCGGAAAGATCGGCCTGTTCGGCGGCGCCGGCGTCGGCAAGACCGTTCTGATCCAGGAAATGATCACCCGTGTTGCCCGCAACTTCGGCGGTACCTCGGTATTCGCTGGTGTTGGCGAGCGTACCCGTGAAGGCAACGACCTCTGGGTTGAAATGGAAGAGGCAGGCGTCCTGAAGGACACGGCCCTTGTATTCGGCCAGATGGATGAGCCGCCGGGAACGCGCCTTCGCGTGGCCCTCTCCGGCCTGACCATGGCGGAATACTTCCGCGATGTGCAGAACCAGGACGTGCTGCTCTTCATCGACAACATCTTCCGCTTCACGCAGGCAGGTTCCGAGGTTTCCACTCTTCTCGGCCGCATGCCTTCCGCCGTGGGCTACCAGCCGAACCTGGCTGACGAGATGGGTCTGCTGCAGGAGCGCATCACGTCCACCAAGGGTCACTCGATCACGTCCATGCAGGCCATTTATGTCCCTGCTGACGACTACACCGACCCGGCCCCGGCCACCACGTTCGCCCACCTGGACGCGACCACGGAACTTTCCCGTGAAATCGCATCCCGCGGCCTGTACCCGGCCGTGGATCCGCTGACCTCGACGTCGCGCATCCTCGACCCGCAGTACGTCGGCCAGGCGCACTACGACACGGCTATCCGCGTCAAGCAGATCCTCCAGAAGAACAAGGAACTGCAGGACATCATCGCCATCCTCGGTGTCGACGAACTCTCCGAAGAGGACAAGATCGTCGTGTCGCGTGCACGCCGTATCCAGCAGTTCCTCTCGCAGAACACCTACACCGCCAAGCAGTTCACCGGCGTCGAAGGCTCCACGGTTTCCGTCAAGGACACCATCGAGGGCTTCAAGGCCATCTGCGACGGCGACGTGGACCACATCGCCGAGCAGGCCTTCTTCAACGTCGGCGGCATGGATGATGTCGAGCGTCAGTGGGCGAAGATCCAAGAGCAGACCGGGAAGTGAGCCCCATGGCGGACACTGCTGAACTCCAGGTTGAGATTGTCGCAGCCGACCACTTCGTGTGGTCCGGTGCGGCGAAGATGGTCAAGGCCCGCACCAGCGACGGCGAGATCGGGATCCTTCCCGGCCACTCGCCGGTGCTGGCCATCCTTGCTGAGGGTGGACTGGCCATTGAGCCGGTTTCCGGCTCCCGCATTGAGGTGAGCGTCGACGGTGGTTTCTTCTCCGTGGACAACAACCGCGTGGTCATTGTGGCCGACAATGCGAAGGTGACCAACGAAGCAACCGCCGGGATCCGCTGACCCCCACCAATGGACGGTTCTTACGTGTTCATTGCGCTGGCTGCCCTGTTCGGGCTGCTTGTCCTCGCAGTACTGCTTTTCTGGGTGCGCCGCAGTCAGCTGCGGCGCACCCTGGGGACTCTTGATGCCTCCATCTGCTTCCCGCCCGGCGGGTGGCGGATGGGGGTTTGCCGTTATACGGACACCCACTTGGAGTGGCTGCGGCTCGTATCACTGAGTCCGCGCCCGCCCTACCGTTTCCTGCGCAGTTCGCTGGAAATGGGCGGCTGGCGCGAACCCACCGAGGCCGAGCGCGCACGCATCCAGCCGGGCGCCGTAGTGGTACGGCTGAATTACGAGGGCAGCGCTGTCCTGGTGGCCATGAACTATGAGGCCTACACCGGACTGTCGTCCTGGATCGAAGCCGGCCCCGTAGTTGGCATCGGCACCTGGCGGTAGCACCGGCCGGCCAAAGCCCAAGCATCAAAGGCACAGGGATTCCCCTGTGCCTTTTGTGCTGTCCGGGCACTGTTGGCGGCCCGGACGGTGCGCCGGCTCCACCTAGAATGGAGTAATGGAAGACGTCATTGTTGTTACCGGTCCGTCCACCCTGCGCGGCGCCGTCACTGTTCCCGGCGCGAAGAACAGCGTCCTGAAATTGATGGCCGCAACCCTGCTCGCGCAGGGGCGGTCGGTCATCACCAACGTGCCCAACATCCAGGACGTCTGGATCATGGCCGAATTGCTGCGCCGGCTGGGCTGCACAGTGGACTACGACGTCGACGCCGCGTCCGTGGCGGTGGATGTGCCCCGGGAGCTGGGCCACCAGGCCGACTATGACCTGGTCCGTGCCATGCGGGCCTCCATTTCCGTACTTGGCCCGCTGGTGGCCCGGTGCCGGCGCGCCGAGGTGGCGTTGCCCGGCGGCGACGCCATCGGTTCCCGCGGACTGGACATGCACCGTTCCGGACTCGAGCTGATGGGCGCCTCGATCGGGATAGACCATGGCTACCTGGTGGCGTCGGTGCCGGAAGGCCTGCACGGCGCGGCTCACATCCTGGACTTCCCCAGCGTGGGCGCCACGGAAAACCTGATGATGGCAGCCACCCTGGCCCGCGGACGCACGGTGATCGACAACGCTGCGCGCGAACCGGAGATCAGTGACATTGCGCAGATGCTCAATGCGATGGGTGCCCGGATCACCGGCGTGGGTACCAACACGCTGGTCATCGAGGGCGTCGACGCACTGCATCCTGTGGTCCACCGCACCGTGCCGGACCGGATTGTTGCCGGAACGTGGGCGTTTGCGGCGGCGATCACCGGGGGCGAAATCGAAGTACGGTCCGCAGATGCATCGGCTCTGGCCGTGGTGCTGGACAAACTGGTCCAGGCCGGCTGCGAGGTCAGCACGGGGGAGGACTGGTTCTCCGTGAAGGGTCCGGCCACGCCGGAACCGATCAATGTATCGACCCTGCCTTATCCGGGTTTCCCCACCGATCTGCAACCGTTTGTGGTGGCCCTGAACGCGGTGTCAGCCGGTTCGGGAATGGTGACGGAGAATGTGTTTGAAGCGCGCTGGGGCTTTACATCGGAATTGGCCCGGTTGGGGGCAGTGGTCCGGCTGGACGGCCACCACGCCCTTATCCAGGGCGTGCCGATGCTTTCCGCTGCGCCGGTTGTAGCCAATGACATTCGTGCCGGAGCTGCGCTGGTTATTGCCGGTCTTGCGGCAGACGGAACTACCGAGGTGCGCGGCGTGGAGCATATCGACCGCGGCTATGAGAACTTTATGGAAAACCTTCGCGGCCTGGGCGCCAATGTGGTGCGCCGCCGCGGATAAAGGACGAACCCTCGAAAACGTAAAAGCCCCCGGCAGCTGCCGGGGGCTTTTACGTTTGCTGCAAAACTGTTGTCCCGAAGGGAACGCGGTCCTTAGAGGGCGGTGACGCCGGTGGCCTGGGGGCCCTTGGCGCCCTGGCCGATTTCAAAGGAAACGCGCTGGTTCTCGTCGAGGGTCTTGAATCCGTTGGTCTGGATTTCGGAGTAGTGGACGAAGACGTCGCCGTCGGAGTCGTCCGGGGTGATGAAGCCGAAGCCCTTTTCGGCGTTAAACCATTTGACGGTACCCTGAGCCATTGTTTCTCCTCATAAATGGAACTTACCTGCACGCTTCGTGCCGGGTTATGTTACTGAAGCAAGAAAGCCCAAGTTCTTGCCGTTCAGCAGTTCCTTGAGGAGCTTCTCGCTCGCAACGGTCTTGCGAGCATGAAATACACCTACACAAAGACTTGGTAATAGAGTGGCATAACCGATTTCCGGGGTCAATGCCGGAAACGAAATATTTTCAACTATTTTTCCCAGTTTTCGGAGTTTCCGGGGCGTCCAGCCAGGAGCCGAGCCGCAGCACCGCGTGCAGCTGAAGATCGGGTGTAAGCACCAGTGCGTCGGCGCGCAGTCCCCGGCGAAGTGCGCCAACCTCGTCCGCCAGCCGGAGCACGTCGGCAGGCACCTCGGCTGCGGCGCGCACGGCGTCGTGCAGCGGCACGCCCGCAGCCACGGTCCGCTGCAGGCACTGCAGCAGGGTGGCCGTGCCGCCGGCAATTGATCCACCCCCGGCCAGGCGGGCGGTACCGGCACGGACTTCCACGGCCAGGTTGCCCAGCCGGTAGCTGCCGTCCTGCAGACCGGTAGCTGCAATGGCATCACTGACCAGGGCTATGTTGCCGGCGCCTGCCAGCTCGAAGACGGTCCGCACCATGGCCGGGTCCATGTGCACGCCGTCGGCAATTACCTCGACCACGGCGTCGCCCTTCCGTGCGGCCCGCAGGCAGGCAGTGGCAGGCCCGGGGGAGCGGTGGTGGAGCGGCGGCATTCCGTTGAACAGGTGCGTCACGGTGGGGCGGGGTGCGTAGCCGTCAAACCCGGCCTCGTCCATCTCGTCACGGGCCCACGCAAGCGACGCCGCGGCGGTGGCGTCGTCGGCGTCGGTGTGGCCCAGGGAGGGGGTGACGCCCCGCAGGATGAGCCTGTCCACCAGGTCCTCGGCCCCTGGAAGCTCCGGAGCGTAGGTCATGGTCACCAGCTCACTGTCGGAAGCCTCTACCAGCGCATCCACGAAATCCGGATCGGGAGCGAGCAGGTACTCGGGGTCCTGCGCACCCCGGCGCACCGGCGAGAGGAAGGGCCCCTCGGCGTGGATGCCCGCAATGAGCCCCTCGCGGGCCAGGGCGCCCAGCCGCTCCGCGGCCGCCAGGAGGGACTGGCGGGATCCGGTGACCATGCTGGCCAGCAGGGAAGTGGTCCCCGAGGCGTGCAGGAAGGATACCGCCTGCCGGATCCCGTCGGGGCCGGCGGTGGCGAAGTCGGAGCCCAGGGCGCCGTGGCAGTGCAGGTCCACCAGGCCGGGAATGATCAGCGCACCAGGGGGGACCGCCACCGGGTCCGGCCACCCGGCGTCATCAAATCCGGACGCTGGTCCGGCATACACAATCCGGTCGCCCTCGAAGGCCAGCACGCCGTCGGAAACCGGCTCGTCGGGAGTGAGGACGGTGCCCCGGAGATAGCCGCGGGTTGCGGAAGGCGCAGTAGGAGTCATGCACCGATTCTAGGCATGCCCTGAGCCGGCGGGGCAGCCGCGCAACTGCAGGCTCAGAAAAGACGGGAGTCCCGGTCATCCACTCCGCGCATGGCATCGTAGTCCAGGGTCAGGCAGGAGATGCCCCGGTCTTCGGCCAGCACCCGGGCCTGCGGCTTGATCTGCTGGGCGGCGAAGATCCCCTTGACCGGAGCCAGCAGCGGATCCCGGTTGAGCAGTTCAAGGTAGCGGGTCAGCTGCTCGACGCCGTCGATGTCGCCGCGGCGCTTGAGCTCCACGGCCACCGTGGCACCGGAGGAATCGCGGGCCAGGATGTCCACGGGACCGATGGCCGTCATGTACTCGCGGCGGATGAGGGTGTAGCCCTCGCCCAGGCGGTTGATCTGTTCGGCCAGCAGCCGCTGCAGGTCCGCTTCCACGCCGTCCTTGATGAGTCCGGGGTCAACGCCCAGGTCATGGGAAACGTCGGAGAACCGCTCATGGATGCTGATCACCAGGCGGTCGTCGGTCTTGGCGCTCTGGACGTTCCATACTTCCGTGACACCGGCTTCGGCATCCGTATCGTCCGGTTCCACGCTGCGCATGGTGGCCGGAGGGCTCATCCAGTTCAGCGGCTTGTAGGAGCCGCCGTCGGAATGGATCAGGACGGAACCGTCGGCCTTGACCATCAGGAGCCTTACGGCCAGGGGCAAATGGGCACGGAGGCGGCCGACGTAGTCAACGGAGCAGCGGGCTATTACTAAACGCACAGTTGCACTTTACCGGCTCATCTGCGGCAAAATGACTTACATGCCCCGTTCCAACCGTCCCCGCCGCGCGCCCGCCGCCGGCAGCCCCGCCGGAAGGAATGCCCGGCGCAAGTGGGCCGCTGCGGCCCCGGACATGGATCTGGAGCGTACCCGCGCCGGAATTCCGCACCATGAGAGCGGCCCCGACGGAGAATGGTCCGTGCGGCAGATCACCGCCAAGAACGCTGCCAAGGACTATCGGTGCCCCGGCTGCGGGCAGGTCATTCCGCCCGGAACTCCGCACCTGGTGGTCTGGCAGGAGGACTCGCTGCTGGGCCGGCAGGCGGCAGTGGAGGGCCGCCGGCACTGGCACAGCCACTGCTGGCGGATCCGCCGCCGATACTAGTGGTGGTCCTGGCGGGCGATAAAGACTTCCTTGAGCAGCAGCAGGATCGCCGCCGCAGTGGGAATGGCGATGAGTGCGCCGAGGACGCCCAGCAGGGTACCGCCGGCGATCACCGCGATGACGGCCACCGCCCCGGGCACCGCCACGGCGCGCTGCATCACCCGCGGCGAAACAAAATACGCTTCGAACTGCAGATAGGCCATGTACAGGATGGCGAACACGACGGCCGTCTGCCACCCCACGGTCAGTGCCACCAGTGACACCAGGACCAGCGCGATGGGCGGACCCACCAGCGGGATGAAGGCCAGCAGCGCCACCAGGAACGCGAGCAGCACCGAGAACGGCACCCCGGTAATCGTCATCACAATGAACGCGTAGGTGGCGTCGAGGAGGGCTACGAATCCCTGGCCAATCACGTAGTTGCCCACGCTGCCGGTGATTTCCTCGGACAGGGCTTCCACCCGCCGGCGGCGGCTGCGCGGGGCGAGCCGGTAGGCCCACTTCTTCATGGAGGGCAGGGAGGCCAGGAAATACAGGGTCAGGACCAGGATGATCAACGCGCCGAACAGGCCGTTGGCAATCACGGTGCCAACGCTGAGGACCCCGCCGAACACCCCGCCCACGGCATCACCGTTCGAGAAGAACTTCGTGACCTCCTCGTCGATCCGGTCACGTACCTTGAACTGCCGGTCAATGTTAATGAAGAAGTCCGAGGCCAGGAAGTTATCGACGTAGCCCGGCGCCTTGGAAATAATTTCCGAGGTCTGGCTGACGATTGTGGGAATCAGTGTTGCGAAGAAGGCGGCGACGACGCCGGCCAGCACCAGCACCGTGATGGCAATGCCTGCGGGGCGGGGGATGCGCCGGGCCGCGAGCCAGCGGACCACCGGGTCCAGCCCCAGGGCAATGAAGAGCGCGGCCCCGATCCACACCAGCAACTCGCCCACGTTGGTGATGACGAAGTACAGCAGCAGGGCCAGCCCCACGCCCACGGTGAGCATAAAGCCGAAGTAAATGGGATGGGTACGCAGGCTGTGGACGTCGGGTTCGGCATGCTCGGCACCGCTGATGCTCAGGCGTTCATCCGGCAGCCGGACCTCCGGATCCACTACGACTTCGGGCGTTTCCTCCGGCGGAAACTCGAAGCGCCGCCGGGGCCGGGCGCCCGGCACTCCGTGGCGCAGGCTATACCGCACCCGGTCCGATGCCGTGGAGAGGAACCCGGGCATCCGCGTCCGCCCCGCTGCCCCGCGGGTACCGCCGGTCTCCGCTGAATCGGGGTTTGCCGTGCGGGGTCCCTTCGCCGCCGGTCCGGGGAGCGGTGCGTGGACAGGCACGTCCTCGTTCTCGCTCATTTGCGTACGCTCTCCCTCTGCTGTTTTTGCCTCTTGGTACGTTGCGAAACCCTATCAGCCGTGGCCCTTTGCGGTCCGTTCCTCCCGCATCCTCGGCGGCATCCCCGCACCCGGACAGCAGCGGGCGCCGGCGGCGCGAATGGGAGGTGGAACGGGATTTCGTTACCATTGGGTTATAAAGTGCCAGGACAACTAATAAACCGCCGCGCCGGGGCCGCCGTATAAGAGGCCCCGCTCCCGCCTGCCCGGGGCAGGGATGCGGCCGCCCAGAGATGTCGTTGACTGAAGATAGGTAAGTTGTGCGAAACAAATTTGCAGTTCCGCTGATCGTCCTTGGGGTGTTGCTGATGCTGGTAGGCATTGGGCAGCGCACCATTTGGGCGCCCCCGGAGACCGAATCGGCGTCCGCTGCCGTCAGCGACGCCAAAGCACCGGTGACCGTCCTCGACGCGGAACTGCTGGCCGGCTATCCGGACGGCGTGGAAATCACGGTCCGCCAGGATGCCCCCTTCACCTTGGCGGTTGGCCGGGCCAACGACGTCGAAGCGTGGGTAGGCGAAGCCGCCGCCAACCGGCTGGAAGCCGCAGACGGCGACGAGCTGGCCGCAGCCTCCGAACAGGGCGAGGCGAAGACCCCGAATCCTGCCGGTTCCGACCTCTGGGTAGTAGAGGAAGCAGGGGAGGGCGAGCTGTCCTATGACTGGAAGGCGCCGGCTGCGGGCGATTGGGAGATCCTGCTGGCCACCGACGGCACCGCTGCTGCTCCCGGCGACGTGACGCTGACCTGGGAAAGTGACGCCAGCCGGCCGCTTGCCGTTCCGCTAATTGTGCTCGGTGCACTGCTGGCGGTCCTCGGCCTTGCCCTGGGCTTCCTGCGCAGCGGTGACACCCCGCGCCGCGGCGGCCGCCGCAGCGCCGGCCCGGACAACCGTTCTGTTCCCGCCGAAAAGTCACCCAGCTCCACCTCTGCTTTCACCGCCCATGCCCCCGCACGCCGTCGTCCGGCCATGGCGGCAGCTGCCGCCGCGGCGCTGGTACTTGTGGCCACCCCCGCCCCCGCGTTGGCGGAAGAGGGTTCAGCAGGCACCCGCCCGGTTGTGCTGGATTCGCAGCTGGAACGCATCCTTGCCGACGTCGCCGGCACCGTTGAGGCCGGCGATGCGGCGAAGGACGCGACCGCGCTGGCACCCCGCGTCGGCGGCTCCGCCTATGCCCTGCGCGAGGCGAACTATGCGGTGGCTGCGAAGGCCGCCGATCACGAAGCTCCGGTTCCGGTGGCTGCGCAGACTCTGCGGACCCAGTCAGTTGCCGCCACCGACAGCTGGCCCCGGACCATCGTTGCCGTCACCCAGGGCGAGGCCAACCCTGTGCCGCAGGCGCTCCTGCTGGTCCAGGCCTCGGCACGCGAGAACTACAAGCTTGTATCAGCCGTCCAGATGCTTCCGGCGAGCACGTTCCCTCAGCCCCCTGCCGCCGGAACCGGCGCTGACCAGATTCCGGCCGATTCCGCCAACGGTCTCCTGATGAGCCCGCAGCAGGCCGTGGCCGCCCTCGCCGATTCGCTGACCAACCCCCAGGGCGACAACAAGGCAACATTCGCCGGAAACCGGTTCACCGAGGACGTAGTGAAGTTCCAGGAACAGGTCAAGACCGACCCCAAGAACGAGTTCGCCACGAACACGTTTACGCACACTGCCGAGCCCTCGGCTACGCACGCGCTGCGCACGGCCGACGGCGGGGCCATCGTTTTCGGCTACCTCGCCAACACGTTCTCCAGCACCCCCAAGGAAGCCGGCGACTCGATCAACCTGGAAGGGACCGTGTACCAGTCGCTCACCGGCGAGGCCAACACCGGTGCAGGCATTGACGTGCGCCACGGTGAAGCGGTGATGGTCTACGTTCCTGCCGCCGGGAGCAACAGCCAGGCGCAGGTGGTGGGTGCCGCCCAGCAGCTGTTGGGCGCAACCCTGAAGTAGCTGCGGAGGCGGCGAAGCGCAAGGGATCCGGGGCAAGCCCCGCGCCGCCGGCAGGGATGCGGGCACGGGCTTGCCGGTGACGGGGCGCGGCGTAATAAGGTGAAGAAATGAGCACACCGAACCACCGCCCGTCGCCGGCGGCCCCCTCACCTGTGAATCTGCGGGGTGCAGTCGACCTCTCCGCCCTCAAGGCCCGTTCCGCCGCCCCGCCCGCTGCGGCAGCCGCCGCCCCTGGCTCCGGCCCGGCAGCCGCCGCCCCCGCTTCCTCACCCTTTGTTGTGGAGGTTTCGGAGCAGACCTTCCCGCAGGTGGTGCAGCTTTCCGCTGATGTGCCGGTGGTCATCGACCTGTATTCGCATACCAGCGCCGAGTCGCAGAATGTTTCAGCGGTCCTGGCCGCCGTCGCCGTGGAGCAGAACGGCAGGATGCTGCTTGCCCGCGTTGACGTTGACGCCTATCCGCAGATCGCCCAGGCCTTCCAGGCTATTGCGGTTCCCACCGTCGCAGCCGTGCTCAAGGGCCAGCCGGTTCCCCTGTTCGACCGGGCCCTGCCCGAAGAACAGATCCGCGCCGTCGTTGCCGAACTGATGCAGGTTGCCGCTACCAACGGCGTCAACGGCGCCCTGGACGGGGCTGCCCCTGAAACGCCGGCCGAAGAGGCCCCGCTGCCTCCGCTGCACCAGGAAGCCTTCGACGCCATCAATGCCGAGGACTATGACGCCGCCGCGGCCGCCTACCGCAAGGCGCTGGCAGAGCAGCCTGCCGACGCAGAAGCCAAGGCCGGCCTGGCACAAGTGGAGCTGATGGCCCGCCTGCGCGGGGTGGACGCCGACGGGATCCGCCGTGCAGGTGCAGAGGAGCCCGACAATGTGCAGGCCCAGCTGGCCGTGGCGGACCTGGACATTGCCGGCGGGCACGTTGAGGACGCCTTCCGGCGCATCACCGGCCTAATCGGGCGGGTGCGCGGCGAGGACCGGGAGACAGCCCGGCTGCGGCTGCTGGATCTCTTCGAAGTAGTGGGTGTATCCGATCCGCGGGTCACTAAGGCCCGTTCCGCCCTCGCCCGGGCACTGTTCTAGGAAGGGCGCTTTTTCCGTGGATACACCATCGCTTTTTGACCCGATCACCCTGCGCGGTTTGGAGCTGGCCCACCGCGGCTGGGTCGCCGCCATGTGCCAGTACTCAGCTGACGCCGTGAATCCCGCGGACCCCGCCAACGCGCCGGGTGTGCCCAATGACTGGCACCTGATGCACCTGGGTTCCTTTGCCGCCGGCGGTGCAGCCCTGATTATTACCGAAGCTGCTGCCGTCAGTCCGGAGGGCCGGATCAGTCCGCAGGATGCCGGTATATGGAATGACGAGCAGGCTGCAGGCTGGCGCCGCATCACCGACTTCGTGCACCGGCACGGTGCCGTGGACGCACGCATCGGCATCCAACTGGCCCACGCCGGCCGGAAGGCCTCCACCTATGCTCCCTTTGCGGCCGGGCACGGCAGCGTTCCCCTCGGGGACGGCGGCTGGCAGACGGTGGGTCCCACAGCGGACCCGTTCGGCACCTACGCCGCGCCCGTCGAACTGGACGAGGCCGGCATCCGCCGGGTCATCTCCGATTTCGCCGACGCAGCGGTCCGCGCGGTGGACGCCGGCTTCGACACCATCGAAATCCACGGTGCACACGGCTACCTCCTGCACCAGTTCCTCAGCCCGCTGGTCAACACACGCACCGATGCATGGGGCGGCAGTGAAGACGGACGCAACCGGCTGACCCTGGCGGTCATTGACGCGGTGCGGGCGGTCATCCCCGAGTCCATGCCCCTGCTGCTGCGAATCTCTGCCACGGACTGGATGCCCGGGGGAGTGGACGCTGAATCTTCGGTGGTCCTGTCCCGGCAGGCCCGGGAACACGGAGTGGACCTCATCGACGTGTCCACCGGCGGAGCGGTTCCGGGTGCCGTTATTCCCGTAGGACCGAACTACCAGGTGGAATACGCGGAGGCTGTCCGCCGCGGAGCGTCCGTTCCCACGGCCGCCGTCGGGCTTATTGACACCGGCGCGCAGGCCGAGCAGGTGCTGCAGGCCGGCTCGGCGGATGCCGTCCTGATTGCCCGGGCCGCCCTGCGCGACCCGCATTGGTGGATGCGAGCCGCGGCCGAGCTGGACGCGAAGCTGCCCTGGGTGCCCCAGTATGAGCGGGCCGCCCGGCCCGGCGGCTTCTAGGGCACGCCGCCCGCCCGGTGCATCCAGATCAGCCGGCGCAGGTAGTCCCCGGGAGGGAGCCTCCCCCGGGGACACGGGCGTGAATCTGGTCCTTTGTGCGGAGCACTCCGGCCCGTCCCGGCGTTAATCTGGTCCCATGACCCAAACACCAGGACCGGCCCCCGCCCTGGCGGTGCGTGGCCTCGCGAAAAGATTCGGCGGCAAGGTGGCCGTGAACGGCATCAGCCTGGACGTGCCCGCCGGTTCGTTCTACGGGCTGGTGGGCCCCAACGGCGCCGGCAAAACCACCATGCTGTCCCTGGCCACCGGGCTCCTCCGCCCGGACCAGGGCACTGCGGCGGTGCACGGCACCGATGTATGGGCCCACCCCCTGGAAGCCAAGCGGCTGATGGGCATCCTGCCGGACGGCGTGCGGCTCTTCGACCGGCTGACCGGCGAGCAGCTGGTGGCCTACGCCGGCCTGCTGCGCGGCATGGACCGGGACACGGTGGCTTCGCGCACCAAGGACCTGCTGGCCGCGATGGACCTCACCGCGGATGCAGGCAAGCTGGTGGTGGACTACTCCGCGGGCATGACCAAAAAGGTGGCGCTTGCTTCCGCGCTTATCCACGCACCGCGGCTGCTGGTCCTGGACGAACCTTTCGAGGCGGTGGATCCGGTCTCCGCCGCCAACATCCGCGACATCCTCTCCGGTTACGTCTCCTCCGGCGGAACCGTAATTGTGTCCAGCCATGTGATGGACCTGGTCCAGCGGATGTGCGACCACGTTGCGGTGGTGGCCAACGGAAACCTGCTGGCGGCGGGCACCGTGGATGAAGTACGCGGAGGCACCAGCCTGGAAGAACGTTTTGTTTCCCTCGTGGGAGGCCGTACACACTCGGAGGGGCTGGAATGGTTGCGCACCTTCTGAGACTGAAGCTGCTGCTGCTGCGCAACTCGCTGCACCGCAGCCCGTGGCAGCTGGTAGGGATCATCCTCGGCGCCCTTTACGCCCTGGGGCTGCTGGCCTTCCTGCTGGCCGCATTGTTCGTGGTCGGCGCGGACCCGGCACTGGCGCGCACCGCCGTCGTGCTTGCCGGTTCCGCCGCCATCCTTGGCTGGGCGCTCATTCCGGTCGTTTTTTCCGGGCTGGATCTGACCCTGGATCCGGCCCGCTTTACCACGTACGCCGTTCCCATGCGGCAGCTGCTGGTGGGGCTGGCCGTGGGCGGGCTCATCGGCATCCCCGGCGCCGCCACGGCGTTGGCCGTACTGGCACAGGCATTGAGCTGGTACCGTTCACCGGCCGCCCTGGCCGCAGCACTGGTGATGGCCGCGGCCGCGTTGTTCACCTGCCTGGTTGCAGCGCGCGTCACGGTTTCTGCAGCGGTGTCCCTGACCGGTTCGCGCCGGTTCCGCGAAGCGAGCACGATGCTCCTGATCATCCCGCTGGTCCTGCTGGGTCCCATCATTTCCGCTGTGGGGGAGGGCATTGCCTCCAGCGGGGACTTCCTTGTCCGGCTGGCGTCCGGCCTGTCCTGGACACCGCTCGGAGCCGTGTGGTCCGTGCCCGGCGACGTGGCCCTGGGCAACTACGGCGCCGCGGCCGCCAAGGCCCTCATCGGTATAGCCTTCCTGGCGGCGCTGGTAGTGGCCTGGAAGCTGCTGCTGCAGCGCGCCCTGGTCAACCCGCCGCAGGCCGCAGCGGCCCGGGGCAAAGCCGGTGGGCTGGGATTGTTCGCCCGGTTCCCGGGCACGCCGTCCGGCGCTGTTGCCGCCCGGGCCATGATCTACTGGCTGCGCGACCCGCGGTACAGCGCCTCGCTGCTGGTTGTGCCGCTGCTCGCCGTGGTCCTGGTCTTCGGATCCAACAGCTACGAGGGCAACGGCACCTGGCTGGTGACCTTGCTGCTTGCTCCGCTGATCGGGTTCCTGCTGGGCTTTTCGCTCCACGCCGACGTCGCGTACGACAACACCGCCTTTGCCCTGCACCTGTCCACCGGCGTGAGCGGCCGGGCGGACCGGGCAGGCCGCGCCCTCGCCTGCGCCGTGTTTGCCGTGCCGGCAGTTCTCCTGGCGGCGGTGCTGCCCGGGTTCCTGACCGGCCGGCCGGAGCTGGTGCTGCCGTCCCTCGGCGTGGGGCTGGGCGCGCTGCTGGCGGGCTTGGGCGTGTCCAGCGTCGTTTCTGCGCGGTACACCTACAACGTGCCGCTGCCGGGTGAAAACGCCTTCAAGACACCGCCGGGGTCCACCGGCCGGTCCCTGCTGGTCCAGGGTGTCTTCAGCATGGTCCTGTTCGCCCTGCTGCTGCCGGTGCTGGCACCAGCGGTTGCCGCGGTGGTTACCGGCAGTACGCTCTGGGGTGTTGTGACACTGGCCGCAGGGCTGGTGCTGGGCGGCGGGCTGCTGGTTGCCGGGATCCGTGTAGGTGGCCGCTGGCTGGACGCGCGGGGTCCGGAACTGCTGCAGCAGGTCTCCGTCAACAAGTAGGTGCCGGGTACTAAGATGGTGTCCATGAGCCTGCCCCCAGATCCTTTCGAGAACGATCCCCGCCGCCTGGATGACAACGGGACCTCCACGGCCACCATCGAGCGCGAAGAACTGCGTGAAGAGCTGGAGCCCGGTGACAGCGAACGCTTTGCCCACTACGTGCGCAAGGAAAAAATCATGGAGTCCGCGCTGTCCGGCGAACCGGTTATTGCCCTGTGCGGCAAGGTCTGGACCCCGGGCCGGGATCCGCAGAAGTTCCCGGTGTGCCCCACCTGCAAGGAAATCTATGAGGGCCTGCGCCCCGAGGGCGACAACCCCAAGGGCAAAAAGTAATACGTCCGTCCGGCCGTCTTGACCGCCCGTTTCCCAGCCTTCTTCTGCTGAAGGCAGTTAGTCCTGATGCCTGCATGACCTATGTGTTGACGCCTGCCCCTGCCGGCAGGTGCTTTGAGCTGTCCCCGTCCGGCGCCCGTACGGCAACAACCAATCGAGAAATTGGAAAGGTTGCGTTCCCAGCGTGAGTTCCGAAACGCTTTTCGGCGCCGGCGCTTCCCTGCCGCCCGCCTATCCTGAACGTGCCGCCTGGGGTACCGCCCCGAAGCTGCGCCAGTGGCAGGCCGAAGCGCTGGAGAAGTACTTTGCTTCCAATGCCAGCGATTTCCTGGCCGTGGCCACCCCCGGCGCCGGTAAAACCACCTTCGCGCTGCGGGTGGCCAACGAACTTGTGGAACGCGGCATCGTTAACCGGATTACCGTCGTCGCGCCCACCGATCACCTGAAGCGGCAGTGGGCCGACGCCGCCGCCAAGGTTGGCCTGGCCATCGACCCGAACTTCAAGAACGCCGACGGCCGGCACGGCCACGGGTTCATCGGTGTGGCCGTCACCTACGCCCAGGTGGCGTCCAAGCCCATGTTGCACCGCGCCAAGACGGAAGCGGCCCGCACCCTGGTGATCCTGGATGAGGTCCACCACGGCGGCGACGCACTGTCCTGGGGCGACGGCATCCGCGAGGCCTTCGAACCGGCGGCCAAGCGGCTGTCCCTCACCGGTACGCCGTTCCGTTCGGACACTGCCGCCATTCCGTTCGTGGAGTACGTCGAAGACCGGGACGGGATCCGCCGGTCCAAGGCGGACTACACCTACGGCTACGGCCAGGCGCTCAAGGACCATGTGGTCCGGCCGGTGATGTTCATGGCCTACTCCGGCCAGATGCGCTGGCGCACCAGCGCCGGAGACGAGATGGCGGCGTCGCTGGGCGAGGCCGCCGTCACCAAGGACATTACGGCCCAGGCCTGGCGCACGGCACTGAACCCCACCGGAGAATGGATTCCGGCCGTACTCGCCGCGGCTGACCGGCGCCTCACCGAGGTCCGCCGGTCCGTGCCCGACGCCGGCGGCCTGGTGATTGCCACGGACCACGACGACGCGCGGGCCTACGCCGGCTGGTTGAAGAAGATCATGGGGGAGTCTCCCACGGTCATCCTCTCCGACGATGCCAAGGCCTCGGAGAAGATCGAAGAGTTCTCCGCCGGTACGCAGCGGTGGATGGTGGCGGTGCGGATGGTGTCCGAAGGCGTGGACGTGCCGCGCCTCGCCGTCGGGGTGTATGCCACCTCCACGGCCACCCCGCTGTTCTTTGCGCAGGCCGTGGGCCGCTTTGTGCGTGCCCGCAAGCGCGGGGAGACCGCCTCGGTGTTCCTGCCCTCGGTGCCGAACCTGATGGCGCTGGCCAACCAGATGGAAGTGGAACGCGACCACGCCCTGGACCGGCCGGACAACCATCTGGAAGAGGAAGGCTTCGGGCTGGAGGACAGCCTGATGGAGGCCGCGAACCGGGAGGAGAAGGCGTCCGGTGAGCTGACCAAGCAGAAGTTCGAGGCGCTGGAGTCCCAGGCGTCGTTTGACCGGGTGCTTTTCGACGGCGGCGAGTTCGGCACCGGCGGAGCGCTGGGCAGCGAGGAGGAACAGGACTTCCTCGGGATTCCAGGATTGCTGGACGCAGACCAGATGAGCACGCTGCTGCGCCAGCGCCAGCATGAGCAGCTCTCGCGCAGGGGCCGCCGTTCCGGGGCGGCTGAGGCGCCGCCGGCGGAAGCCCCGGAGGTGGTGGACCACCGCCGGCTCACCGAACTGCGGGGAGAACTGGCCAAGAACGTTTCCGCCTGGTCCGCCCGTTCCGGCATGCCCCACGGGGTGGTGCACAGCGAGCTGCGCCGGATCTGCGGCGGACCGCCCGTGGCCCAGGCCAACGAGGAGCAGCTGAACAAGCGGTTGAAGAAGCTGCAGGACTGGTTCATCGGGCGCAAGTAGCGCCGTGTACGCGTGGAAGGGCCGGACGCATATGCGTCCCGGCCGTGCCCCGGGGTGTGCGGGGAGAGGTCGCGGTTCTCGGGGCGAATGTCGCGCGGTGTCCGGGTGGTTGGGGGGTACTCATTGGGGCCCGCCCCTTCCCCGTGTGTGTGCTGCTAGAGGTCGATGATCTCGACGCCGGCGTCTTCCAGTTCCGCCCAGGCGGCCATGGTGGATTCCCGGTTGATGCCGCGGGAAAGTTCCGGAATGACTGCGGTGGTGTAGCCGGCGGCCACTGCGTCCATGGCGGTGGCACGCACGCAGTAGTCGGCGGCCAGGCCCAGGACCACCACCTCGTCTACATCGTTGTCGCGCAGCCAGTCATCCAGGCTCAGCGTCTCTTCGCCGCTGTCCGGTTCCGCTTCGGGCTCACCCAGGGGAACCTCGACGTCCGGGGCCAGCACGCCCTCGAAGCCGGAGTAGGCCGCCTCGTACTGGCCCTTGCGGAAGAAGGCGTCCACCAGTTCGGTGTCCAGGTCAGGGTGCGGCTGGGCCCCGGGTGTGCCGGCCACGCAGTGCCGCGGCCAGGAATTGACCATGTCCGGCGTCTCGGAGAAGTGCGCTCCGGGATCGATGTGCCAGTCCTGCGTGGCGGCCACCAGGTCGTAGCGGCCAGCCGAGGTTTCCACGTAATCGGTGATCTCACCGGCAAGGTCGGCTCCGCCGGAGACGGCCAGCGAGCCGCCTTCGCAGAAGTCGTTTTGTACATCGACAATGATCAGGGCACGCGCCATGCTTACTCCTCGTATTCGGTGGGGATTGCCGGTTCGCCGCGCTGCAGGCGGTTTACCGAGGTGGGCAGTTCGGCCAGGGATTCTGCGTGCCGCCGGGCTGCACGCGTGACGGCCTCGGGCCCGGTCCAGCCGGGCAGGATCTCTCCATCGGCAACGAACTGGTGCAGCAGCGGACGGTCGTTGCCGTCGTCGGCCGGGGCGTGGCCGATTCCCACCACCTCGGCGGTTGCCGTGCCGTGTTCGTTCAGCCGGCGCATGGCGTACTTGCGCCCGCCGCGCGAAGCCTTGTTCTTGGCCGCCTTGGCCACGGAAACAAACTCATGGTCATCACCCTCGCGGCTGACCAGTTTGTAGACCATGCCGGCGGTGGGCGCGCCTGAGCCGGTGACCAGGGAGGTCCCGACGCCGTAGGTGTCCACCGGCGCCGAGGCCAGGGCCGCGATGGCGTACTCGTCCAGGTCGGAGGTGACCATGATGCGGGTGCCGGTGTTGCCCAGGTCATCGAGCAGGTCCCGCACCCAGCGGGCCTGCGCCACCAGGTCCCCGGAATCAAGGCGGACGCCGCCCAGCGCCGGTCCGGCCACTTCCACCGCGTTGCGGACGCCCTGTTCGACGTCGTACGTGTCCACCAGCAGCGAGGTACCCATGCCCAGGGCAGCGGTCTGCGCCGTGAAGGCTTCCTTCTCGGAGTCGTGCAGCAGGGTGAACGAGTGCGCCGCCGTGCCTACGGTCTTGAGTCCGTAGCGCAGGCCTGCTTCCAGGTTCGATGTGCTGTTGAAGCCGGCAATTACCGCGGCCCGGGCTGCGGCCACGGCTGCTTCCTCATGGGTGCGGCGCGAGCCCATTTCAATGCAGGGGCGGCCGTCTGCGGCCGAGGTCATGCGGGAGGCGGCAGAGGCGATGGCACTGTCATGGTTGAGCATGGACAGCAGCATGGTTTCCAGGATGCACGCTTCCCCGAAGCTGGACTCGACAATTAGCAGGGGCGACTGCGGGAAATAGGCTTCGCCCTCGGCGTACCCGTAGATGTTGCCCGAGAAACGGAAATCCGCCAGCCAGGCGAGGGTGCGCTCGTCCACCACGTTGGTGCGGGCCAGGAAATCCAGCTGCGGTGCATCGAACCGGAAGTTTTCCAGGGCTTCCAGGATGCGGCCGGTTCCGGCAGCAACACCGTAGCGGCGGCCGTCGGGCAGGCGCCGGGCGAAAACCTCGAAGACGGAGCGGCGGGAGGCCGTGCCCGAATGCAGGGCGGCCTGGAGCATGGTCAGCTCGTAATGATCCGTATACAGGGCGGAGTTTGGGGAATGCCAAGCGGCGGGACTGTTCACAGGCAAAACTCTAACCCGCTTATCCCGATTGGGGAGAAGACGCCGCCGCGGCAGTTCGGCACTGAATCCTCACTACAATTGAAGCCATGGCTACCAGCACTGCACCCGGCACGGACACCCTGATACGTGAGGAGACCGAATCCCTTACCGCCGTGGACGTCCCCTGGGTGGTGATCGTGTGGAATGACCCGGTGAACCTCATGAGCTATGTCAGTTACGTCTTCCAGAGCTACTTCAACTACTCGGAGGCCAAGGCGCACCGGCTCATGATGGAGGTGCACCAGGCCGGAAAGTCGGTGGTGGCCACCGGCTCCCGGGAGGCCGCTGAACGCGACACACTGGCGATGCACTCCTACGGGCTGTGGGCCACCTTCCAGAAGGCGGACGCAGCTTAGCCGGCTCCCGGGCCCTTAAACAGGCACCGGTACTTCAACAGCTGCTGACGAAACGCACAACAGAACGGATATCGTGGCAACCGGATTCAAGCTCACCCGCAAGGGCATCACCGCCAACCTGGAACCGGGGGAGCGGGACCTGCTGCGCAAGCTCTTCGCCGATGTGCAGTCCCTGCTGGAACCGGACACCGCAGCGGACGCAGATCCCCTCGCGGCAATGGTGGGGATCGACCCGTCCGCCGCCGCCCCCGAGGACCCGGCGCTGCTGCGGCTGCTGCCTAACGGCACCGAGGCGGAAGACGACGCCCTGGAATTCCGCCGGTTCACCGAACGCAGCCTGCGCGAATCGAAGCAGGCGGCCCTGCGCGCGGCTGCCCTGCAGCTGGAAACCGGCCCGCTGCGGCTGGACGCGGAGCAGGCCCGGCTCTTTGCCCGCGCCCTGAACGACGTCCGGCTGGTCCTGGGCGACCGCCTGGGCCTGGCCGACGATGAGGACGCTGAACGGCTGCACGACATAACGGACCCGTCCAAGGCACAGGACGTGGACGGCTACCTGGCCCTGGTGTACAACTTCGTCACATGGCTGCAGGAAACACTGATGCAGGCACTGCTCGACACCCTGAACTGACGCTGAACTGGCGCTTTACCGACCCGCAATACCGGCTTGGGCTGTGAGCAACGGCACGCAGCGGTGAATGTGCGGGCGCCGCGGGGAGGACTATTGTCGTTACATTATGAGTTCGAACCGGGTCAATCCGTCCGCTGCAGCACAACCGTCTGGGAAGTCAGAGGGGAAGTCGGACGCACCCATCGGCATTTTCGACTCCGGGGTCGGCGGCCTGACCGTGGCACGCGCCGTCCTGGACCAGCTGCCCAACGAAGCCATCATGTACGTGGGGGATACCGCCAAGGGGCCGTACGGGCCGCTGCCCATTGCCGAAGTGCGGGCCAACGCGCTGGGCGTGATGGACGAGCTGGTGGACTCCGGCGTCAAGCTCCTGGTCATTGCCTGCAACACTGCCTCCGCCGCCGTCCTGCGTGACGCCCGCGAACGCTACACCCGCCGGTACGGTATCCCGGTCATAGAGGTCATCCAGCCGGCCGTCCGCCGCGCCGTCGCGGCCACCCGCACCGGACGGATCGGCGTCATCGGCACCGCCGCCACCGTGGGCTCGCGGGCCTACGACGATACTTTCGCTGCCGCTCCGCACCTGACGGTCTCCTCCGTGGCCTGCCCCGCTTTCGTCGAGTTCGTGGAGGCCGGCATTACCTCCGGCCCGGACGTGCTCGCCACCGCCGAGGAATACCTCGCTCCGCTGCGGGCGAAGGACGTAGACACCCTCGTCCTCGGCTGCACCCACTATCCGCTGCTCACCGGCGTGATTTCCTACGTAATGGGCGACGGCGTGACCCTGGTGTCCAGCGCCGAGGAAACTGCCAAAGACGTCTACCGGGCCCTGATTTCCCACGGCATCGAACGCCGTTCGCAGACACCCCCGCAGCACACCTTCGTCGCAACCGGGGATTCGGCTTCCTTCGAGCTGCTCGCCCGGCGTTTCCTTGGCCCCGAGGTCCTCAGCGTCCAGCACGTTGACCACGTGGCAGCGCATTACCCCACCGGCAGCATGGCGCGGGTCACCCCGCAGATGATTGCCGCAGCACGGGCAGACGCCCCCGAACACATGGGGGCGCAGAGCGGCGCCTCCTGGAACGGCACCGCATGAAACTGACCATTGTGGGCTGCAGCGGCTCCTTTCCCGGCCCCGCTTCGCCGGCGTCGTGCTACCTCGTGACCGCCAACGACGGCGTGCGCGACTGGCGGATCCTGCTGGACCTGGGCAACGGGTCCCTGGGGGCCCTGCAGCGCTACATGGACCTGCGGGACATTGATGCCGTCCTGCTGACCCACCTGCACCCCGACCACTGCATGGACCTGTGCGGGCTGCACGTGGCGGTGCACTGGGATCCCTCGGGCTGGAACCGGGACCGGATCAAGGTGTGGGGACCGGCGGCTACCGCAGACCGAATGGCTACCGCCTACGGCCTGGAGCTGGATCCGGGGATGCACGAGGACTTCGAGTTCAGCAACTGGACGCCGGGCGGCACCGTGGAGATCGGGCCCTTCAGCATCACCCCGTATCCGGTCCGGCACCCCGCCGAAGAAGCCTACGCGCTGCGGGTCGAGGCCCGCAGCTTGGACGCCGGCGGCGTATCCACCCTGCGGACCCTGGCTTATTCCGGGGACACTGACTCCTGCCCGGGGTTGGAAGCAGCTGCCCGGGACGCCGACGTCTTCCTCTGCGAAGCTGCCTTCCACGAGGGCCGCGACGACGCGATCGAGGGTGTGCACCTGACCGGGCGCCGTGCCGGGGCTGCGGCCACTGCCGCTAATGCGCGCCGGCTGCTGCTCACGCACCTGCCGGTTTGGAATGACGCCAGCCTCAGCGTGGCCGAGGCCCGCGGCTCCTACACAGGTGACCTTGCGGTGGCCGTGGCCGGAGTGTCTTACGACGTTGGCAGCCCGTTCGCGGAGCCGTTGGCGGTGCAGAAGGCGCGCAGCGTCTAGCCGCAGTGCCGGCGATAGACTGAAGCCATGACTACCGCCTCCACTCCCGTCCCGTCCGCCAGCCTCGTGCGCGCGGACGGACGTACCCCGGACCAGCTGCGCAGCATCACCATCACCCGCGGCTGGTCGAAGCAGGCCGAAGGCTCGGCCCTGATCGAGTTCGGCAACACCCGCGTGCTGTGCACCGCCTCACTCACGCCCGGCGTGCCGCGCTGGCTCAAGGGCGAAGGCAAGGGCTGGGTCACCGCCGAGTACGCCATGCTTCCCCGCGCCACCAACACCCGCAATGACCGCGAGTCGGTGAAGGGCAAACTGGGCGGCCGCACCCACGAGATTTCCCGGCTGATCGGGCGCTCCCTGCGTTCCATCATCGACACCAAGGCGCTGGGCGAGAACACGATCGTGCTGGACTGCGACGTCCTGCAGGCCGACGGCGGCACCCGTACCGCAGCCATCACCGGGGCCTATGTGGCGCTCGCCGACGCAGTGGCCTGGGCCAAGGAAAACAAGCTCATAGCCCGCAACGCGTCCCCGTTGCTGGACACCGTTGCCGCCATCAGCGTGGGCATCATCGACGGCGTGCCCATGCTGGACCTGCCCTATGTCGAAGACGTGCGGGCGGAAACCGACATGAACGTTGTGGTCACCGGCTCGGGGAAGTTCGTGGAGGTGCAGGGAACCGCCGAGGGCGCTCCCTTCGACCGCGCCGAACTGGACGCGCTGCTGGACCTGGCGCTGCAGGGCACCGCCGAACTGGCCGCCATCCAGCGGCAGACCCTGGGCACGGCATAAATGGCACAGGCGCGCCTGGTCCTGGCCACCCGCAATCCGGGCAAGCTGCGTGAACTGCGCGAACTGCTGCGCGGGCAGGTGCCCGGGCTCGATGTCGACACGCAGGTGATCGACGCCGCGGCCGCCGGGGTTCCCGACGTCGCCGAGACAGGCGTGACGTTCGAAGAGAACGCACTGCTCAAGGCCCATGCGGTTGCCGCCGCCACGGGCCTGCCCGCGGTGGCGGACGATTCCGGCCTGTCCGTGGACGTCCTGGGCGGAGCGCCGGGCATCTTCTCCGCCCGCTGGTCCGGCCGGCACGGCGACGACGCCGCGAACCTGGACCTGCTGCTGGCCCAGTTGGGGGACATTTCCGCCGAGCACCGCGGGGCCGCCTTTGTGTGCGCCGCGGCACTGGCCGGCCCGGACGGCTCGGAAACCGTGGAGCGGGGCGAACTGCGCGGAACCCTGCTCACCGAGCGCCGGGGGGACGGCGGTTTTGGCTACGATCCCATCCTGGTTCCAGCCGGTTCCGAGCGCAGCTGCGCGGAACTGAGCAGCGCGGAAAAGAATGCCATCAGCCACCGCGGGCAGGCCTTCCGTGCCTTGCTTCCGGCATTGGTCCGCACACTGGCTGCGGAAGGCTAGCCCGTCTCCGAATCCCCGGGCCCCGGTGTGTGATGTGTCCCAAACACGCCGGGGAGGGGTCCCGGGATTCTGCCCGGCGCAGGGGGCTGGGGCAGAATTGAGCGGGAGATGACTATTACTGAAGCCGTTCCCGCAGCCACCTCCCCGACTTTCTTCGAGTTCTCCGCCGGCACCGCCGTCGTCGAGCCTCCTGCCGCTCCCGCCGCCGTCGCGCCTCCTGCCGAAGGGCAGGTTGCCGCGGAACAGGCCGCAGCGGAGCCCTCCGCCCTTGGCGGGGTCGCAGACTGGGCTGTCGGCATGATGGAAAGCATCGGTGCCCCCGGTGCCGGCCTGGCCATTGCGCTGGAAAACCTGTTTCCGCCGCTGCCGAGCGAAATTATCCTTCCGCTGGCCGGCTTCACCGCCAGCCAGGGAAGCTTTTCCCTCACGGCTGCCTTGTTCTGGACCACGCTGGGTTCGGTTCTCGGCGCGCTGGCCCTTTACGGGCTGGGTGCCTGGCTCGGCCGGGACCGGATGCGCCGGGTGGTGGCCAAGGTTCCCCTGGTGGACCTGGAAGATGTGGACAAGGTGGAGGCCTGGTTTGAACGCCACGGCTATAAAGCGGTGTTCTTTGGCCGGATGATTCCGCTGTTCCGCAGCCTCATTTCCATTCCCGCAGGCATTGAACGGATGGGCCTGCTGACCTTTTCCGCGCTCACTACTGCCGGCAGCCTGATCTGGAACACCATCTTCATTCTGGCCGGCTACTATCTGGGCGAAAGCTGGCACCTCGTTGAGGCCTACGCCGGTGTTTTCCAGAAGATCGTCATTGCAGCGGTTGTCATTGCGGCTGTGTGGTTCGTTGCTGCCAAGGTCCGCAGCTCACGGCGGAAGCCGGTGACCGGCGAAGATGCTTAACGCGGGACTGAACTTCACCGCGATCGACTTTGAAACCGCCAACGGATTCCGCGGTTCCCCGTGCTCGGTGGGCCTGGTCCGGGTCCGCGGCGGACAGGTGGTCGAAGAGACTTCCTGGCTGATGCGGCCGCCCGAGGGGCACGACTACTTCGACCGGCGCAATGTGCGCATCCACGGCATTGAACCGGAGATGGTGGCCGGAGCTCCCCGCTTTGGCGAGCTTTTTCCCGAGATCGGGGCGTTCATTGGGGATGACCTCCTGGTGGCGCACAATGCGGCCTTCGACATGGGGGTGATCCGGTCCGCGCTGGAAGTGTCCGGGCTGGCCGGCCCGGCGTACGACTACACCTGTACGGTGGTCCATTCCCGCCGCACCTACCAGCTGCCCTCGCACTCGCTGCCCTTCGCCGCAGAAGCGGCAGGCGTTCCGCTGCTGAACCACCACGACGCCACAGAAGACGCCCGTGCCTGTGCCGGAATCATGGTGGACATTGCCCGGCGCTGCGGGGCCTCCTCCATGCCGGACTTTTTCCTCCGCCAGGGCATGCAGGCTTCCAGGCTGCCCGCCTATGTGCCGGGCCAGCATGAGCTGTCCAAAGCCACCCGTGACGCCATGGCCAAGGGCACCGGGACGGCGGCTGCAGCGGGGACTGCCTGGACCGGATGGCCGTCCGAAGGGGAGAACCCGCTGCCCAACCCGCTCGCGGACCCCGCCCATCCCTTGTACGGGCAGACCGTGGTCTTCACCGGAAACCTGGGAATGGCCCGCCAGAGCGCCAAGGACCGTGCCGCGGAGGTAGGCGCCCGGACGGCCAGCAACGTCACCCGCGCAACCACGGTGCTGGTGGTCGGCGACGGCTTCGAACCGGCGGACCTTCGCAGCGGACGCCTGACCGGCAAGGCCCGGCGGGTCTTGGACTTGCATGAGCGGGGCCAGCGGATTGAAGTCCTCTCCGAAGCGGAGTTCCTCCAGACTCTCGGCGGGATTTGGCCCCGGGCTTCGCAGTAGGGGGAGGGCGGCGCGGCCGTCCGTCTGGGGATATCGCCGCGCCGGGCGTCCTGTACCTGTTTGTATAAGTACTTTGTCCACAGGCTCAAAAACACCTGTTGTTGCGAACTTTTGCGGTCGTTACTATCGAACACATGTTCGAATCATTGCGAGTGGCGGAGTGCTTGCAGCCCGACCCCTCGGGTCCCCGACCGGCGCCTGTTTTCCGCCTTGCGCCCGCGAGTGCCTCCGCTGCGGCTCCGGCAACGGCGTCGAAGACGAAGATGAAAACGAGCGCAGGGGCAGAGGCAGAGGCAGGTGCAGGTGCAACGGCAAGGACGCCGTCCTCGTCACCAGGGCCTGGTCCGGCAGTGTCTGAACGGCCTGTGGGCCAGACCGGCCGCCTAGCCCCGGGCGAGGACGTTGCATCTGTTGTTGAGTTGGCCTCTTGGTCCCGGGCGCTCGCCTCCGGGGAATCCCTGGCCGCGATTGCTGCTGATTCGGATGCAGGGCTTGTTGACCGGCTCCGTGCTTTGGAGGAGCTGAAGGCTGCTGCGTGTGCGGCGCAGGCCCGGGTGGCGGCGGCGTTGGACGTGTCCGTGCGTGCGGCTCATGCCCGGGCCGGGCTGCCGGCGGAGAAGCATGGTGTGGGCGTTGGAGCGCAGGTGGCGTTGGCTCGGCGTGAGTCTCCGGCCCGGGGCGGACGGATCCTTGGCTTCGCGAAGGCCTTGACCCGGGAGATGCCGTGCACGCTTCAAGCGTTGTCGGAAGGCCACATCAGTGAGTGGCGGGCGACCCTGCTGGTTCGCGAGACCGCCTGCCTATCCGTGGAGGACCGGCAACTGGTAGATCAGGAAATCGCCGGGGATCCTGCCGGGCTGGACGGATTGGGGGATCAGCGCCTGATAGCGAGGATCCGGAAGATCACGTACCGGCTTGATCAGGCCGCGTTGGTGCGGCGGGCGGCGAAGGCGGAGGCGGACCGGTTTGTGTCCTGCCGTCCGGCTCCGGACACCATGACCTACCTGACGGGTCTGCTGCCGGTGGCCCAGGGGGTTGCGGTGTATGCGGCACTGAGCCGTGCTGCGGATTCGTTGCGGGCCCGGGGCGATGCCCGCGGTCGGGGCCAGATCATGGCCGACACCATGGTCGAACGCATCACCGGCCAGGCAAAGGCTGAGCAGGTGCCGGTGGAAGTGCAGCTGGTAATGACGGACCGAACCCTGCTGGCCGGGGATAAAGAGCCGGCACACTTGACCGGCTACGGAATAGTGCCGGCGCCGTGGGCGCGGGATCTGGCAGGTAAGGGCGCCCGTCGAAGGGCTCAGAAGACAGGGAAGCCGGGGGAGTCCCCGACAGATGCCTCCCATGGCTCCGGAGATCCTTCAAGCGGTTCTACCGCCAGTGCGCCTGGCCCGACCGGGACCTTGCTGCGCCGCCTCTACACTGCCCCGAGTTCCGGGGAGCTGCTGGCCATGGACTCGAAGGCCAGGTTCGTACCTGTGTCCCTGGCCCGATTGGTCACGGCTAGGGACCAGGCGTGCCGGACCCCGTGGTGTGATGCGCCGATCCGGCACCAGGACCACATCCGGCCACACCGTGACGACGGTCCTACGGAGGCAGCCAATATCCAGGGGCTGTGCGAGGCGTGCAACCAGGCCAAGGAAGCGCCAGGGTGGAAAGCGGCCGTCATCGGGGCGTCCGGTACTACGGGCCACCCGAGATCGCGGGTCCGGAAGGCCACTGCTGCTGCCCGTCGCCACACCGTGGACATCATCGCGCCAACCGGCCACCGCTACCGGTCAACCGCCCCACCCTTGCCGGGTACGTAGCTGCACTGCACCGGGAAAGCCGGGACAGAGCTAAGGGGCAATGGTCGTTGCCGCGAAAGCACCAGCGATTTTCTCGATGGCGCTGTGCTCTCGGAGGGCGTCGGCATCGGGCAGCGCCGACGGTCCATAAAGCGTTCCAAGCATGCTGCCGGCGACCACGGCGGCTGGCGCGCCGCCACGGAGGGCAGCCTGACGGACAGCGGCCGGCACTATGGCGCCGGCGGAGTCAGGAACCGAACTGTCAGCGGCAGCGAGGGCGATCTCCAGCCCCAGGGCAAGTGCGTCCTCTGCTGCGGCTGGCCGGGTATCTTCTCCGGTGACGGTGCCATCCACAGATGTGCCGGCCAATACGGCCTGCAGTCGCTTCACGAGCTCGGGGGAGCCGCCGTCGTCGGACGCAACCAGTGCGGCCTGCTCCGTGGCCGCCTCCGCTGCGCCGCGCAAGGTAGCCCCGGGAGCCAGCAGTCCGTGCACCGTGGAGGCAAAGACCGCCGCGGCATGTCGGGACGCCGGGTGCCCGTGGGTCAGCGACGCTGCATCCAAGCTCAGCTTGTAGACCGTTTCCGCACCCACGTAGGGCAGCAGTCCGAACGGAGCTGAGCGGACCAGGGGTGCAGCGGAACTGTTTTCGGTGTTGACCGGACGCTGTCGGGTTGCCATTTCCCCCGTGGACAGGGCCGCGAGCACTTCCGGATCCGCGCCGGCAGCATCGGCAGCGCCGTCTGCAGAGCGAAGCAGCGGTTCGGCGTCTATGGCGCGCGGCTGAGGCACCAGGCCCGCTTCGGGCAGCGGCAGTCCCCGGCTGCGGAGCCAGCGCAGGTACGCCAGCCAGATGCAGGCTGTCTCATCGGCTCCCAACCCCTGATTGGCCCACTCGATGGCTTCCTGCAGGCCATCCAGCGAGTAGAGGGCCAATTGCGTATCCGCTGTAATCCCCAGTCCGGCTGCATCCCGCGGCGGCACCGGATTCGCGAAGGCGTCGCCGAGGGCACCGCCTAACAGGCATCCCCGGATCTTGCCGGACAAAGATGCGAAGGAAGCGGACACGGGAACGGAATGCGGTTCGGAACTCACCACTCCAGCATAGGTGCTGGGCGCTTCCTGGCCCGGAGCCGGAAGGCTGGATGCACAGGGGATATTCAGGGAGTTAACAGACTGCACTGAAACGGTGGGGTAGTTTGTTGTGAGTTCGAAAACATGTCTCTGTACCGGCGGCTGCATGCCGGCGGCACCAACCACACGTTAGGAAATCTTCTTCCATGTCATCTGAGTCCTTACCCCTGAGCGGTGCGCGGGCAGTGTCCGCCCGCGAAGCAGCGCCCGCAGACCGCGGCTACGACTACGGGTTTGTGGGACGCTCCGTGGCAGAGGCCATCGGATCGTTCCTGCTCGTTTTCGTTGGTGTGGCGGTCGCCATCTTCGCCACCGGCACGGGCATTACGTCCCCGCTGGCTTTCGGACTGGCGCTGGCCGCTGCCATGGTGGCCTTCGGCTACATCTCCGGCGGGCACTTCAACCCGGCCATCACCCTCGGCAGTGCCGTGGCCGGGCGCACGGCATGGAAGTACGTCCTTCCCTACATCCTGGCCCAGCTTGTGGGTGCCATTCTCGGCGTCGCCATCCTGTGGGTGGCCATCAACGGCCATGACCAGTTCGGTGCACAGACGAAGGAATTCTTCCTCAGCGCCTCCAACGGCTACGCGGAGAACTCGCCCACCGAATTCCCGCTGCCCAGCGCGCTGCTGCTGGAAGTTATTTCCGGCGCCCTGCTGACAGCCGTCTTCCTTGGTGCGACCGCCCGCCGTTACGGTGCGGTGGCAGCAGCCTTCGCCGTCGGCGTGACCTATGCAGTGCTGCTGACCATGCTGGCCCCGGTCACCGGCGGCGGCATCAACCCCGCCCGTTCCACCGCCACCGCCATCTTTGCCGGAGGCAGCGCGCTGGAGCAGCTCTGGCTCTTCTGGGCTGCACCCCTGCTGGGCGCAGTTATCGCAGGACTGATCTTCCTCAGCGTTGATATGACGGTCGAATCCCGCCGCGGCACCCACGACCACGACCGCGCGGAAACAGCAGAGCATGTCGAGACCGCCACGCCGGCCGCGGCCAATTCCGCCACGGCGAACCCGGCAGCAGCCACGCCCGTCACCGGCACCTCGCCGGTGGTGGACGAGGAAACCCGCGGTTTCTTCGACAAGCCCTCCGCCCGTTCCGCGGATGAGGACCGTCCGCAGGACGGAACACCGGGCGGCCGCGCCTAGCACCTAAGAACCGGACAATATCGACGGGGGCAGTGGCGGACGCCGCTGCCCCCGATCCGTTAACTGTCGGACCCGGCAGGTAGCTTTGAAGACATGCGCATACTGCACACTTCAGACTGGCACCTGGGCAGGTCCTTCCACGGCGTGGGAATGCTGGATGCCCAGGCGGACTTCATCGATGCACTGGTGGACACCGTCCGGGAACGCGGCGTGGACGCCGTGCTTATTGCCGGAGACGTTTACGACCGTGCGCTGCCTGCGGTGGACACGGTCCGCCTGCTGGATTCCGCACTGGAGCGCATCACGGGTGCAGGCGCCGCAGTGGTGCTGTCCAGCGGCAACCACGACTCCGCTGCCCGGCTGGGATTCGGCAGCGCCTTGTTTGAGCGTGCCGGGGTGCACCTGCGTACCCGCTACCAGGACATTGCCCGTCCGGTGCTGCTGCCCGCCGCCGGCGGCACGCTGGCGGTCTACGGCATTCCCTATCTGGAACCGCGGCTGGCCGCGCCGGAGCTCGGCGTCCAGGAGCCGAACCACTTCTCCGTCACCGCTGCTGCTGTAGAACGCATCCGGCAGGACATCCGCACCAGGCAAGAGGCCGGCGCCCCCGTGACCTCCGTGGTCATGGCGCATACCTTCGCGAGCGGCGGCATCAGCAGCGACAGTGAGCGCGACCTCGCCGTGGGCGGGCTGGGAGCTGTTCCGCTGGATCTTTTCGACGGGTTTTCCTACACCGCGCTCGGGCACCTGCATGGACGGCAGCAGCTCAGCCCCACCGTCCGTTACAGCGGTTCGCCACTGCCCTACTCCTTCTCCGAGGCGCGCCAGGCCAAGGGCGGCTGGCTCCTGGAGTTCGACGGCGACGGGCTGGTTACCGCCGAGGCCGTCACCTGGCCTGCGCCCCGCCGGCTCGCGGTGCTGCGCGGCAAGCTTGCCGATCTCCTGGCGGACCCGGCACTTGCCGATGCCGAAGACGCCTACTGCCAGGTGACGCTGACGGACAGCCAGCGGCCGGCCAAAGCCATGGAACTGCTGCGCACCAGGTTCCCGGACACTCTGGTGCTCACCTTCGACCCCGAAGGCGGGGTCCGCGGGCCGGCCCAGACTTACAGCCAGCGGCTGGCGAAAGCCACGGATGACCTGGACATCTGCTGCGGCTTCCTGGAGCACGTGCGCTCCCGCAGCGCCGCAGAGGAAGAGAAGGACCTCTTTAGGGAAATCCTGGACAAGGTCCGCGAATCGGAGGCAGCACAGTGAGGATCCACCGCTTGGAAATCCAGGCCTTCGGCCCGTTTGCCGAACGCCAGGTCATCGACTTCGACGAGCTGGGCGCACACGGCCTGTTCCTCCTCAACGGTCCCACCGGTGCCGGAAAGACCAGCGTGCTGGACGCTGTTTGCTATGCCCTGTACGGTGCCGTCCCCGGCGCCAGGCAGCAGGCCCGATGGCTGCGCAGCGACCACGCGGACCCGGCAACCGCTCCGGAAGTGGTGTGCGAGTTCAGCTCCGGAACCCGCCGCTTCGAGGTGGTCCGCAACCCCCAGTGGGAGCGTCCGGCCAAGCGGGCCGGCGGCCGGAGCACTGTTACCGAGCAGGCAAAAACGCTGCTGCGCGAATACACCAGCGGAGCCTGGGTGGAAAAGTCTTCCCGCAATGATGAAGCCTCCACCGAGATCACCGAACTGCTCGGAATGAACCGGGAACAGTTCACCCGGGTGGTGATGCTGCCGCAGGGAGACTTTGCTGCGTTCCTGCGGGCTGACGCCGCCTCCAGGGAAGCGCTGCTGCAGCAGCTCTTCGGTACCTCACGGTTCGAGGACATCGAGCGCCAGTTGAAGGCCGAGCTGACCGAGGCGGAACAGCGCTTCGAAGCAGCCCGGGCACAGTCCGAGCACGTCCTGCGCCGGGCACGGGATGAAATCAGCCGTTACCGTGACGAGTTCGGCGCCCTGGCCGGGGAGGCGGACGACAATACGGCGGTGCCGGCCGAATCCGCGGCAGCCAGCGCGGGGATTGAACAGCCCGAACAGGAAATCGCCGCCTTCCGTGCCGAGCTGGGCACACGGACCGCTGCTGCCCGGGACGAGCTGGCGCAGCTGCGGGCAGTCCGGGAACGTGCCGAGAAGCACCTGCAGGACCTGGTTCACCTGCGGGCACGCGGCCTGGCCCTGGCGCAACTGGTCCGGGACGAAGCCGACCACGAAAAAACCGGAGCCGGGCTCCGGGAGCAGCGAAACGCGCTGGCAACCCATACTGCCGCTTCCGCGGTGGCCGGCTACGTGCGGACGGTGGACGCAGCGCAGGAACGCGCCTCGTCCCGGATTACCGCATGGGAGGCCGCGTGGACGGAGCTCACCGCCCACCCGTTGGCGGCCGCCTACCAGATGCCGTCCGTGGACCCGGTCCCCGATCCTGCTGCTGCGCTGCCCGAAGGACTTGTTGCCCGGACCGGGGCGGACCTGGCCGCAGCGAACGCCGCGCTGGAAGACGAAGAGCGCATCCATGCGCTCCTGGCCCGCGCAGCGACGGAGGAAGCCACTGCTGAAACCCGGCGCTCGCAGGCAGCCAAGGCAGGGGACACGGCGGCGTCCCTGCGCGAAGAGGAAACCCGCCTGTCATCCGAAGCAGCGGACCTGGACCGGCTGGCTGAGGGGGAGTCCCGGGCAGCCTCAGCTGTGACCCGGGCCGAAGAACTGGTCGCCACCATCCGCAGCTACGCCGACTCCCGCGAAAAGGCAGGGTCCGCTGAACAGGCCGCCGCTGATGCCCGGCAGCAGTACCAGGACCTTCGGCAGGCTTGGCAGGACCTGCTGCAGGCCCGGCTTGAGCAGGCAGCAGCGGAACTGGCACAGGAACTGGCGGACGGGGCTGCCTGCCCGGTGTGCGGTGGTCTGGAGCATCCGGACCCTGCAGCTCTGCCCCCGGGCCAGACCGCAGTCACCCGGGAAGCTGAACAGGACGCCGAGGCCCGTGCCGAGGCAGCCGAGGCAGCCTTCGACGCCGCGGCGCGCGTTGCGGGCACTGCCGCCGAAGCGGCAGCTGCCCTGCGGGCACGCGGCGGCGACGGAGATCCAGCCTCCGCGCAGGAACAGCTGGACGCTTCCCTGGCAGCTTTGGAAGAGGCCCGCGCCGCCGGCCGGAAGCAGGCAGAGGCTGCCGGCAGGCTGGAGCGGATCGCTGCGGATCTGGCGGCGCTGGATACGGAGCGTTCGGGGAGTCTCCTCGAGGCGGCACAGGCACAGTCCCGGGCCGAAGCTGCCCGGGAACAGGCCGCCGAGCTGACCGCCCGGGTGGCGGCGGCATTGCACGGCTTTGAGAGCATAGCCGAGCGGGTGCAGTCGCTGACGCTCCTTGGCGGTCTCGTCCGCGCCGCGCGGGAAACCTTGGCTGCAGCCGAGGCCTCCCGTGAGGAACTTGTCCGCGTCAGCGCTGAACTCCGGGATGCCCTGGCCGGAACCGCTTTCAGCTCGGGCACGGAAGTCAGCGGAGCCCTGCTTGATGCCGCTACGGCCGATGCCTACCGTTCCGCACTGCAGGAATGGGAAGAGGAAGGCCGCCGTCTGCTGCTGCGGCGGGAAGGGCAAGAGGCTGCCGCGACGGAAGACAACACCGGAGAGCCGCTGCCCGTACCCGATGAGGAAGACGTAGAGGAAGCCTCCGAGGCGGCGGCACTTGCCCGCAAGGAGCAGGAGGAAGCTGCCCTGCTGGTCCGGCTGCTGGAAGGATCGGCGGTCCGGCTCGCGGAGTACTCGACGGAGCTGATCCAGGCACTGGAACGGACAGCACCTCTGCGGGCGCGCAGGGACCTGCTGCAGTCTGTGGCCGACACGGCCCGCGGCGGCGGCGAAAACGAGTACAAGATGACCCTCAGCACCTACGTCCTGGCTGCCCGCCTGGAACAGGTGGCAGCAGCGGCCACCGAACGGCTTGCCGCGATGACCGGCGGGCGGTATGCACTGGTGCACAGCGACTCCAAGGCCGGCAACCGCAAGGCCGGGCTGGGCCTGCACGTGACGGATGAATGGACCGGCCAGCACCGGGACACGTCGACGCTCTCCGGCGGCGAAAGCTTTATGGCCTCCCTGTCCCTTGCCCTGGGGCTGGCAGATGTTGTGCAGCAGGAAGCCGGGGGAGTCAACATTGAGACGCTGTTTGTGGACGAGGGCTTCGGCAGCCTCGATGAACAATCACTCGAGCAGGTGATGGACGCACTCGAGGGCCTCCGCGACGGCGGCCGGGTGGTGGGCCTGGTCAGCCACGTCGCCGAGATGAAGCTGCGGATACCGGCCCAGCTGCAAATCCTCAAGGGACGCAACGGCTCTACCGTGCACTACACCGCGGGAGAGGCAGCCATAGCCTGATCCGCCCGGCGGCATTCGTTGTGCTGGCCGCCGGTTAGGCAGCACGGCCCGGCGTGGGTAAAATCGCGCTAGTAACAAGGGTTGTGCGCACCGGGAGGGGGGACGGTGTGCGGTTCGACGTACTTGGATACCGCACCATGACCCACAACAGTTCCTCTTCCGACCCCTCACACCCCGGCGCAGCCAAGCCGGTGCCCGCCCCGGAAACGGGCCGCTACCAGGCGATTTTTGCCCTGGCCGGACGTTCCTTCTTCACCATCGGTTTCCTGGCCCGCCTGCCACTGGCCATGCTGACCGTGGGCGCGCTGACCCTGATCACCGAAGTATCCGGTTCCTATGCGCTGGGCGGGTTCGCCGCCGGCGGCGTCGGAATTGGTTCTGCAATCGGAGCCCCGCTGCTGGGGTACCTGGCCGACCGGATCGGCCAGCGTCCCGTCCTGTTGTCTACTGCGGTGCTGAACCCGGTGGCCATCGGGCTGTTCCTGCTCTCTGCCGCCCTGCTCGAACCGTCCGGTGCAGCGTTCTGGATGCTGGCTGCTGCGTTCTTTATGGGTGCCTCCTGTCCGCAGGTCGGGCCCATGGCCCGGGTCCGCTGGATGGCCATGACCGCCGGCCGCCCGCAGGGACGCGAGATGGACACTGCGCTCTCCTACGAAGGGACCGCCGATGAGCTCACCTTCGTCCTTGGACCGGCGCTGGTGGGCCTGCTCGCGGCAGCCGTCGCCCCGTGGCTGCCGCTGGCGCTGGCAGCCGTGCTCACAGCCGGGATGGTCTCGGCCTTCGCCGTCCACCGGACGGTGGAATCCGTGGTCCCGGCCTCCCGCCGCCCGGCGTCCCGCCGCCCGGCGTCCCGCAAGGGCAACGCCCCCGCAGCCCCCGCCGGTGCCGCCGCCGCTCCCGCCGCCGCTCCCGCCGCCGCTTCCGCAGCACCGGGGGTCACCCGCCCGAAGACGCAGTGGCTGGTCATTATGCTGCCCGTCCTGGGCATGGTCGCCATGGGGACCTTCTTCGGATCGACCCAGACCAGCCTGACGGCCTTTGCCGGAAGCTTCGGCGTAGCGTCCTCCGCCGGACTGCTGTACGCCGTGATGGGACTCAGTTCCGCCGTGGCAGCCCTGTCCGTAGCCTTCTGGCCGGAGCGTTTCGGAGCGGCGGCCCGCTGGATGCTGTGCGCGGCAGCCATGACCGCCTTTTCCCTGTTGCTGTTCCTGCCCGCCGACATCGCCACCATGCTGGTGGTCCTGCTGGTCCTGGGCATCCCGGTGGGGCCCACCATGGTGAGTATTTTCGGTATCGGCGCCATTGTGGCCCCGCGCGAACTGATGGGCACTGTCATGACCATGCTGGCCAGCGGGGTGGTAACCGGAACGGCGCTGGGCTCGGCGGTTTCCGGCCGGCTGGCCGATTCCTTCGGCTACGGCCACGCGTTCATTGTTCCGACGGCCGCGGCCGCAACACTGCTGCTGCTCAGCTTGGTTGCCTCGCGGGCAGCAGCGGCCCGCCGCAAAGCCGCAGCCTGAACCACCCGCAGGTGTCGGGTGCGCCACGGTTGGCCTAGTATCGGATAAGTAGTCCCGCGAGCACCACTAAGGAGAAATACGATGGGAAATACCGAAAAGGACGCCGGCCGGGGGGATCAGCAGGAGACAGGATCACAGGGACCCGAAGGCACCATCCCGCAGAGCGAGGACGGTATTGCCGCTGGGAGCACCAACGAAGCCTCCAACTTTGAGCCCGAAGAAGACGAAGCAGCCGACGACGGCAAATAAGCGAGTCTCTTAGACAAACGGACCGGCCCCGAAGGGCCGGTCCGTTTTGCTGTGGTGTGCTTTCCTACCCGAGGCTGGGAGCGTGGGCCGGAGGGGCGGGAATGTAGATGTTGCCGGTGGTGATCCCGCCTGTGCTTCCGGATTCACCGGTGACCGGTTCACGCAAAGCTGTCTCGCCTGCGGCAGGCGAGGGAAGATCTGGTCCGTCCAACAGGAAGGCTTCGGATGCCAGGTTCCGCAGCGTCAGGGCCACCTCGTGGGCTTCGGGACGGGCATCGACCAGCCGGGAGGTCATGGCCCGCAGGATTTCCGTCCACTCGGGCCCTACCGACTCGGGAATCGCGGGGTCACGAAGGAGGCGGGCCACGGCGGCCTCCACGATGGGGCCCGGGAAGGCCTTTTCTCCGGTCAGGCATTCCAGCAGCACCAGGCCAAGGGAGTAGATGTCCGTGCGGGGGTCCACAGCGGCGCCCTGTGCCTGTTCCGGGCTGAGGTAGTTGGCCGTGCCGATGGTCGCGCCGTGCGCGGTGGCCACAGTGGCCTCGACCATCCTCGCAATTCCGAAGTCGGTCAGCCGGGGGTATAGCCGGGTGTCCTGGTCCTCCTGCGGAAAGAGCAGGATGTTGGCCGGCTTCACGTCGCGGTGAATGACGCCGTTGCTGTGCACATAGTTCAGGGCATCGGCCAGGTCGGCGCCGAGGGCAGCCGTAGCCGAGGAGGAGAGCGGGCCCTCCTTGAGCTTTCCGCGCAGGTCGGGGCCGTCCACCAGTTCCATCACCAGATAGCTTGCTGCCCGGCCCTCGTCGTCCACGCTGATGCCGGCATCGAGAAGCGTCACCAGTCCGGGATGATTCAGGGTGGCAAGCAGTTGCATCTCGGTTTGCTGGCGGCGGGTTTCATCATCCTCGTTGACCGAGACTGCAAAGAGTTTGACGGCCACTTCGCGCCCCAGGTTCTCATCCACGGCACGGTACACCGAGGCGGCACCCCCGGAGCCAATGAGTTCGGTGGTGCGGTATCGGTGCCCTAGGAGTACATCCATGGGTGTCCTCCCTTGAGCGTGAAAGTGAAAGCGGGAACAAGCCTCAAACCATCAGTAGGCTGATTAATCTCAGGCTAGCCCACTAGCCGTTCCATCGTAGCCCGCGACAGGCCGGAATCCGGGCATATTCGAATGGACGTGACCAACTCGTAATATGGCCGCGCCGCGCCCCGGCTGGGGGTGGCTACCGCGGGCTACCCCTTGAGGAAGTCCAGAGCTGCGCTCTTGAAAGCGCGCGAGGTGACCGCATTCGCATGGGTGCGCGCCGGCAGTTCCAGCAGTTCGGCCCGGCCGCTCAGCGCCGCCAGCTCCGGTGCCGTGGCAGCAAGGTCGTCACGGTCTCCGGCGACCAGCAGCAGCGGCATGGCCGGCACAGCCGCCTCGGGGGTGAACGGTTCCTCCTTGATGGCCTCGACCATCCGGAACAGTGCGGCGAGGTTGTTTCCGGGCACCAGCTGCGCCATCCGGAGCAGTTCTGCGGTACGGGGATCCGCTACCGCCGCGCCCCCTGCTGCCGCTTCCCGCGCAGCGTCCAGGTCGAATTCCGCCAGCGGGTCTGCACTGCCCGGACCGCCCAGCACCATCCGGTGCACCAGTTCGGGTTGGGTTGCCCCGAATTCCCAGGCCAGCCGGGATCCGAGCGAATAGCCCACCACGTCCAGCCCGCTGGCCGGGTCGCCGTCGGCGAGGGGGCGGACGCCGGCGTCCTGGGCCACCTGGAGCAGGTCAGCACGGATACGGCTGGGCCGGTAGGAATCCAGGTCGGCCGGGGCGGCGCTGGCTCCGTGGCCGGGCAAGTCAACGGTGATGACCCGCCGTCCGGCCGCAACCAGGGCGCTGACCCACCCCGCGTCGTGCCAATTCAGCTGGGAGCTGGAGGCGAAGCCGTGCAGCAGCAGCACCGGGCGCAGACCGGCGTCGGCAGCGGCGCCGCCGTCGGTGCCCGGGAACTCCCGGACGTCCAGCCGGGGGTCGGTGCCTTCCACCAGGGAACCGTAGCCGGACACGGGCCTAGTCCTCGTCCAGGGCGGCCGTGAGCCGTACCCGGCGGCGCGCGGGCGCTTCCTGCGGCACGGTGCCGACAATGCCGGCGGTGTTGTCGGGCACCTCGAACACAATGAGCGGCTCGCCAACGTTGATCTTCTCGCCGGGCCCACCGTAGATCCGGGCAACTTTGCCGGCCTGCGGGGAGGGCAGTTCCACCGCGGACTTGGTGGTTTCCACCTCCACCAGCGGCTGGTTGCGCTCCACCTGGTCGCCTTCAGCCACCAGCCATTCCAGCACTGTGGCCTCAATCAGCCCCTCGCCGAGGTCGGGAAGGGGAAAGGAAATTTCAGCCACGCCGGTACTCCAATACTCGCTGGATCCCGAACAGGATGCGGTCAATGTTCGGGATGTATTCGTCTTCAAGGTCTCCTGACGGATACGGTACGTCGAATCCGGTGACCCGCCCAACCGGGGCGCGCAGGGTGTCGAAGCAATGTTCGGTGATCAGTGCGGCCACCTCGGCGCCCAGCCCGGAGGTCAGGGGTGCCTCATGCACGACGACGGCGCGCCGGGTCCGGCCCACGGATTCGGCCAGGGCGGCGGCGTCGATCGGCTTGAGCCAGCGCAGGTCCAGGACCTCCACCTCGATGCCGTCCTCCGCTGCCAGTTCCGCGACCTGCAGGCACCGGGCCACCATGGCTCCCCATGCCACCAGTGTGACGTGCTTGCCCGGGCGGACCACCTTCGCACCTTCGACGGCGCCGGCGTCGTCCAGGTACACGTCGCCCTTCTGCCAGTATCGGGACTTGGGTTCCATGAAGATCACCGGATCCGGCACTGCTACCGAGTGCTTGAGCAGGTGGTAGGCCTCGTGCGGGCTGGAGGGGGAGACCACCTTGAGCCCGGGAACGTGCGCGAACAGCGCTTCCAGGGATTCGCCGTGGTGTTCGGGCGCACGGATGCCGCCGAAGCTGGGCACCCGGAGTGTCACCGGCATGGGCATGGTGCCGCGGCTGCGGTAATTCATTCGGGCCAGCTGGGTGATGATCTGGTTCACCGCCGGGTACGCGAAGCCGTCGAACTGCACCTCGGGGATCGGGTGGAAGCCGGCCATGGCCAGGCCCACGGACATGCCCAGGATGCCGGATTCGGCCAGCGGGGTGTCGAAGACCCGCTCGGCGCCGAAGCGCTGCTGCAGGCCGTCAGTGATGCGGAAAACTCCGCCCAGCCGGCCCACGTCCTCACCGAGGACCAGTGCCTTGGGGTCGCCGGCGAGGATTTCGGCCAGCGCCCGGTTCAGCGCCTGCTGCATGGACAGGTGCTGGACCGGACCGTCGGCGGCGGGCACGGGTACTGCCCGCGCGGACTGCTTCGTGGCGGCGGCGGTTTCGGCGTTGGCTGCCGCAGCGTCCAGATCGGAGGAAGCGGTCGCCTCGGTGAGCTGCTCAGACATGTTCGGATTCCTCCCGCCAGGCACGGGCCTGGGCCTTCAGTGCTTCAGTGGGCTCGGCGTAAACGAAGTCGAACATTTCCCGGCCCGGCCGGACGCCGAGTGCTTCAACGCCCTCCCGGACGCGTTCGGCATTGGCCTTCGCGTCGGCAAGCGCGGTGTCCAGAAAGTCGGAGTCCGCGATGCCCTCTGCCAGGAGGCGGTCCGCCAGCAGCTGGACGGGGTCCGTGCCGGCGTCGCGCCGTTCTTCCTCCAGGCTCCGGTAGCGGCCGGGGTCATCGCTGGTGGAGTGCGGGCCGCGGCGGTAGGTCATTGCTTCGATGAGGACGGGGCCGTGTCCGGCGCGGGCATGGGCGGCGGCCTCACGGGTGGCCAGGACGACGGCGGCGGCATCGTTGCCGTCCACCGTGATGGCGCGCATGCCGTACCCGGCGGCGCGGGCGGCGACGGTTCCGCCGGCCACCTGTGCTTCGGTAGGCAGCGAAATGGCCCAGCCGTTGTTCTGGACGAAGAAGATCACCGGCGCCTTCAGGACACCGGCAAAGTTCATGGCCTCGTGGACATCGCCCTGGGAGCTGGCACCGTCGCCGAAGTAGGTCAGGGCGACGCCGCGGGTATCCCCGCCCGAGAGGGTCTGGCCGTGGGCCCAGCCGACGGCGTGCAGCACGGATCCGCCCACCACTGCCTGGATGGGCGCAAGCCTGGTCTTCACCGGGTCATACAGTCCGCCGTGCCAGCTGGCTTTGTGTGTGGACATATAGGCGGTCATATCTACGCCCAGGGTCAGGGCCACGCCCATTTCCCGGTAGGTGGGGAAGATGAAGTCCCGCTGCGGGTCCATGGCGAAGGCGCTGCCCACCTGTGCCGCTTCCTGTCCCAGTTCGGGTGCGTAACCGGGAATGATGCCCTGGCGCTGCCAGGCGATGGCAGCGAGGTCCAGCTGCCGGACGGCGGTGACGAGCCGGTAGAGCTCGCGCAGTTCGTCCGTGGGCAGCGCTGCCGGTTGCTGAGTAGTGTCCATAACCGCAACCTAGTGTGTCCCGACACCTTGAGCAAACTTACCGCCAAACGTTGCACACTCTGTACAAATGTGTGACGTGCGCCGCGTTTACCCTAGGCAGTTTGCGCAGGAAGCGTCCCGCCGTGCTCCCGCCGTGCCCGTACAGCACATTCATTGGGAAGGGGGTGGAATCGGGCGGCATTGGGCGTAACGTTCGACGGACCTATCCCATGGTGAGTTAGGAGCCGGACATGTCAGGAAAGTCCCCGCAGGGATCCACTTCCAAGAAGCACGGCAAGGCACTCAAGGAGAAGCGGGCCGAGAAACGCGCGAAGAGCGCCGTCGAGTCTGAATTCCTGCCCAAGCGCCGCAAGGGCCGCTAGGCAGTTCCGACCGAACGCAGCCGGCCCGGCATCCTAGGCTGCCGGGCTAGGCTGCCGGGCTAGGCTGCCGGGCCGGCTGCCGGCCGGCGCCGGGCACTGCGCCGTTCGAACCGCCACGCCAGCAGGACCAGCACGGCGCTGAGTCCCGCCGTTGCGAGCAGCTGGACGCGCACGGCGTCGTCGAAGAAACCAAGGACCACAATGCCTGCCAGCAGAGCCAGGGCAAAGTAGGACAGCCACGGGAACGCCCACATTTTGAAGGTCAGTTCGGTGCCGGCCGCGTCGGCCCGGCGCCTCAGGATGATCTGGGAAACAATTGAGATGCCCCAAACCACCAGGCAGCTGGAGCCCACCAGGTTGAGCAGGATCATCAGCACGGTGTCCGGGTAGAGATAGTTCAGCACCACGCCAATAAAGCCGAACGCCACGGAGGCCAGGACGGCCCGGCGCGGAACGCCGCCGGAGCTCAGGCGGCCAAGGGCTGCCGGAGCCCGTCCGCGCTCGCCCAGCGAGTAGGCCATCCGCGAGGCACCGTAGAGGTTGGCGTTCATCGCCGAGAGCAGGGCGATCACGATCACCACTGCCATCACGGTATCGGCGCCGGGAACCTTGGCAGCGTGGAGCACGGCCACGAACGGCCCGGTGCTCAGCGCTTCACTGTCCCAGGGCAGGACGGTGACCATCACCAGCACGGAGCCGATGTAGAAGACCAGGATCCGCCAGATCACGGAGCTGATGGCGGCGGCGATGTTTTTGGACGGTTCTTCCGTGTCTGCGGCGGCGATGGTGATGATTTCGGTGCCGCCGAAAGCGAACACCACCAGCAGCAGCCCGGAGGCGACGCCGGTCATCCCGTTGGGCATGAACCCGCCGTTGTTGAAGAGGTTGTCCACTCCCGGGGACGCCACGCCGGGCAGCCAGCCCGCAATGAACGCTACTCCGACGCCCAGGAAAATGATGATGGCGGCTACCTTGAGGATCGCGAACCAATACTCGAATTCACCCAGGCTTGCCGCCCCGGCCAGATTGACCGCGGTGAAGGCAATGATGAAGGCCAGTGCCAGGACCCACTGTTCGACGCCGGGGACCAGTGACGCCGTAATGGCCGCCGCCGCCGTCGCTTCCGCGGCAATCACGATCACGATCTGGAACCACCACAGCCAGCCGACGGTGGTGCCCGCGGTCCGCCCGAGCGCCTTTTCGGCGTAGACCGAGAAGGCCCCGCTGCTGGGGTCTGCGGCGGCCATTTCCCCCATCATCCGCATGATGAGGATGACCATGGTGCCGGCGATCAGGAAGGAAATCAGCACGGCCGGTCCGGCAGCGGCAATACCGGCGCCGGAACCCACAAATAATCCGGTGCCGATGGCGCTGCCCAGGCTCATCAGCACCAGGTGGCGCGGCTGCATCTTCCGCGGCGCAGAGGAATCCGCAGCCCCGGCGGGCGCTTGGGTGCTGGATGGGAGGGCGGATTGTGGCATGGAAAACAGGGCCTTAGAACGTTGGACTGGCTGCCGGTGCCGCCCGCCGGCCCCGTTCCGGCGGACGTGGCAGGTCTGTACACCGCATTCCATCTTAGAGCCGGTCTGTGTACCAGCTGGTCCGGGCCCGTGCCCGAGTGGCTCTACAATTTGTACACTGCCGCCTTTCTGTTAGCCCTCTAACTGCCTCGTAACTGCCCCGAAAGGACCCCATGCCAACCGACGCGCTGGACGCCCGCATCGTGACCCTTTTCACCGACAACCCCCGGATGTCGGTGCTGGAGGCCTCCCGCCGGTTGTCCGTTGCCCGTGCCACTGTGCAGGCCCGCTTGGACCGGATGCAGCAGACCGGGGTGATCGCCGGCTGGGGTCCGCGGATCGACGCCGAGGCCCTGGGCTATGACGTGGTGGCGTACTGTTCGCTGACCATCCGCCAGGACACCGGCCATGATGCGGTGGTAGCCGCCCTGTCCCGCATCCCCGAGATCCAGGAAGTGCACACCGTATCGGGGGAGAGCGACCTGCTGGCGCGGGTGGCAGCACGCTCCAACTCGGACCTGCAGCGGGTGATCGATGCCATCGTGGCTACCAATACCGTGCTGCGGACCTCTTCGGTGATTGTGCTCAACACGCACTTTGAGGGCCGGATGCTGCCGCTGCTGAATGCGGCCGCCGTTCCCGAGAGCTGATCCGCCGTGCCGCAACTGTAGGGGACCGGGTCCGCCTGCTGAAGTGGCCTGCGCCACAGTGCGGTTACACTCGGCCCATGCTTAGCGACACCACCCCACGCACAGCCCCTGCCACAGCACTGCGCACCGGCCTCGAGGCTGCTCCCAAACTGGCCCGTCTCCTGACCTTCCGAACGGTCTCTTCGCGCGTTCCCGAAGAGATGGAACCGGACCAGTTTGTTGGTTTCATCGCCGCCCTGCCCGAGCTGTTTCCCCGCGTCCACAAGGAGCTGGAAGTGGAGCGGATCAACGGCCTGGGCCTGCTGTACCGCTGGCCGGGCAGCGACACGTCAGGCAGTGACACGGCAGGCCCCGCAACCGCAGACCCGGCGACCGGCGGCTCCCGGGGCCCGGTGGTCCTGATGGCGCACTACGACGTCGTCCCGGTTGAAGATCCGCAGCAGTGGGACCATCCGCCGTTCGCGGGCACCGTCACGGAGACGTCCATCTGTGGCCGCGGCGCCCTGGACGACAAGGGCGCCCTTGCCGCCGTCCTGGAAGCGGCCGAACAGCTTCTCGCCGAGGGCTTTGCCCCGCAGCAGGACCTCTACTTCTCCTTCGGCAACAACGAGGAAACTGCAGGCGACACCGCTGCCGCCGCCGCGGATCTGCTGGCCCGGCGCGGCATCCGTCCCTGGTTGGTGCTGGATGAGGGCGGCGCAGTGGCATCCGGAGCGTTTCCGTTCGTGTCCGCACCCCTGGCCGTGGTGGGCGTGGCCGAAAAGGGGATCCTCGACGTCGAACTGGCCACCGAGGACCAGGGCGGGCACGCCTCCACACCCAACCGGATGGGCGCGACGGCGAGGCTGGCCCGGGCGGTTGTCCGGCTGGACCGCCGTCCGTTCCCGGCGGCCCTGCCGGACGTCACCGTGGAAATGATCGAGCGGCTCTCCGGGTCCGCGCCGTTGCTTCCCCGGCTGGTGCTGGGCAAGGTGCGGCGCCTGCGACCGGTGCTGACCCGGGTGTTCGGGCTGCTCGGCGGCGAACCCAATGCCATGACCCGCACCACCGTGGCCGTCACCCAGCTGCGCGGCAGCAAGGGCTCCAACGTCCTGGCCACCCGGGCCACGGCCAACGCGAACATCCGGGTAGCCGTGGGCTCCAGCGTGGAGTCCACACTGGCACACCTGCGCAAAATCATCCGCGACCCGAAGGTGTCCCTGCGGGTGGTGGAAGGCAATGAGCCCTCCCCGGTATCCGCTACGGACAATGCCCAGTTCGCGCTGCTGGAGGCCAGCATCCGCAGCAGCTTTCCCGACGCCGTTCCGGTGCCCTACATCATGCTCGGCGGCACCGATGCCCGCCGGTTCACGAACATCTGCGACGCGGTGTACCGGTTCGCGCCGTTCCGGATGAGCGCCGCGGACCGGGCAAGCATCCACGCCGACAACGAAAAAATAGGCATCGAAACCTTCGGTGAGGGCATCCTGTTCTACCGCACCCTGATGGGCGCGCTCTGATGCCGGCGGTGCCAGCCGCGCCGCCCGCCGGGCTGCGGATGATCGGCAGCGTCGTCGGTTTCCTGGTGCTGGTGGAACTGACCAGCGGCATCCTGCAGGGCTATTACACCCCCATGCTCACCGACATTGCCCGGCACCTGGGGATCGACGACGGCGATGTCAACTGGTTTGAATCCGCCCAGTTGATGCTCAGTGCCCTGGCTGTTCCCATCCTTGCGAAGCTGGGGGACATCTACGGCCACAAACGCATCCTGCTGGCCTCCACGGTGCTGACGGCCATCGCTTCCTGGGGCGTCGCATTTGCCCCGGATTTCTGGACCTTCCTGGCTGCCTGGTCGCTGCAGGGTTTCTACGTGGTCTGGCTGCCGATGGAAATCGCCCTGATCTTCAGCCGGCTGCGGCAGCAACCCAACCGCGCCGTGCTGACCCGCAAGGCGGCGGGGATCCTGGTGGGCGCGCTGGAGCTGGGGGTCATCGGCGGCGCACTCGTGGGCGGGATGCTGGTGGAACAGTTCGCCGGCATGCTCTGGCTGACGCTTTCCATCCCGGCACTCGCTGTCACACTGTGCATTTTCGCCGTGCAGTTCGGGGTCCCTGAGTCCACCGCCCTGGACGGCGGCACCGTGGACCGGACGGGTTTTGCACTGCTCGCCTTCGGACTGCTGACGCTGACCTCGGGACTGACCTTCCTGCGGATCAACGGTCCGGAAACCTGGTGGGCCTGGGCTGTGCTGGCAGCCGGCGCGGCGGTTTTCATCCCGTTCGTCCGCTACGAGTCGGGGCGGAAGGATCCGCTGGTGGACTTCGCGATGCTGCGCAGTCCTGCCATGTGGCCGGTGCAGCTGACCGCCGGCCTGTTCGGCATCTCGGTGCTGGGAGCGCAGGCGCCCATGTCCACCTTCGCCCGCACCGACCCCGGCCAGCACGGCTACGGGCTAGGCCTGGAGGCCTCCCAGGTGTCCATCATTATCGGAAGCTATGTTCTGGCCCTGCTGGCCGGGGCGCTGCTCTTCCCGGCGGCGGCACGGCGGACCACCCCGCGCAATACCCTGGTGGGCGCGGCTGTGCTGGTCGGCGTCGGCTACGCCCTGTTCCTGCCCTTCCACGACACCCTGCCGCAGACGCTGGCGAACATGGTGGTGGCCGGGCTGGGATCCGGTGCCCTGGTGGCGGCGCTTCCGTCAGCTGCCGCGGCGGCAGCTCCGCTGAACCGGACCGGCATGGCCACCGGCCTGACCAACACCACCAAGACCATCGGCGGGTCCTTCGCCTCAGCAGTGTTCGGCATTGCCCTGGCCAGCGCGGCCGTGGATGCTCTGTCTCCGGCCGGTGCAACCGCCACTGCGGCACCGCTGGAGGGGTACCTGACGGTCTGGACGGTGTGCTCCGTGACGGCGTTCGTGGCGGGCGCGGTCCTGCTGATGGTGCCGCGGCTCGCATTTGCCGACCCGCCGTTGACGGCGGAGGAAGCGGCCGCCTGATCCCGCTAGTCCTCCAGGCTCGCCAGCACCTTATCCGTGAGTTCCTTGAGCCGGACCAGCTCCTCACCGTCCAATGCGGGGGTGAGGAGCTCGTGGATGCCGCGCACATGGATCCGTCCCAGGCGGCGCTGCACCGCCCGGCCTTCATCCGTTAGCGACAGTTCGACGCCGCGCTGGTCCTGTTCCGCCGGCCGTCGCTGCACCAGGCCCCGGGCCTCGAGCCGGTCCACCATCCGGCTGAGGCTGGGCTGGCTGATCAGCAGGTGCTCGTTGAGCTCATTTAGCCGGCTCCAGCCTCCGGGGCACCGGGTGAGGTTGAACAGGACGTCGTACTCGCGCATGGTGAGGTCCCGAAACTCAGGATCGCGCTGGAGGCGACGCATCACCCCCACCTGGACGCGGAAGAGGGATTCCCAGGTTTCGGCTGCCTGCTTCACGCTGGCGTCGTTGGAGGAGTGCATGCTCCCAGCCTACTGAACGCCGGCAGCGGCCGCCGACGGTGACGGTGCGGATGCCGGGACTGCACCGGCTGCATCGTTGCGGGCGGCCACGCGTGCGGCGTGCGTGGGGCCGTCCGGAACGCCCGCGGGGCGCCGGCTGTCGAGTTCCTTCCGCAGCTCCGGCAGGACGTATTCGCCGAAGAGGTCCAGCTGTTCCAGGACCGTCTTGAGCGGCAGTCCGGCGTGGTCAATCAGGAAAAGCTGGCGCTGGTAGTCGCCGAAGTACTCCTGGAACGTCAGCGTCTTCTCCAGCACCTCCTGCGGGCTGCCGACGGTCAGCGGGGTCTGGGCGGTGAAATCCTCCATGGTCGGGCCGTGCCCGTACACCGGGGCGTTGTCGAAGTAGGGCCGGAACTCGTTGATTGCGTCCTGGGAGTTCTTCCGCATGAAGAACTGCCCGCCCAGTCCCACAATGGCCTGGTCTGCGCGGCCGTGGCCGTAGTGCTCGTACCGTTCGCGGTACAGTCCGATGAGCTGCATGTAGTGCTCCTTCGGCCAGAAAATGTTGTTGGCGAAGAAGCCGTCACCGAAGTAGGCGGCAATTTCGGCTATCTGCGGCGTGCGGATGGAGCCGTGCCACACAAAGGGTGCGACGCCGTCGAGCGGACGCGGCGTGGCGGTGAAGTTGCGCAGCGGGGTGCGGAACTTGCCTTCCCAGTTCACGGTGTCCTTGTCCCAGAGCTGGCGCAGCAGGTTGTAGTTCTCCACGGTCAGTTCCACTGAATCCTGCGGATCCTTGCCGAACCACGGGTACACCGGGGCAGTGTTGCCCCGGCCCAGGACCAGGTCCACGCGGCCGTCGGCCACGTGCTGGAGCATGGCAAAATCCTCGGCGATCTTCACCGGATCGTTGGTGGTGATCAGCGTGGTGGTGGTGGAGAGGATGATCCGCTCGGTCTGGGCGGCAATGTAGCCCAGGAGGGTGGTGGGGGAGCTGGCATAGAAGGGCGGGTTGTGGTGCTCGCCGGTGGCGTACACGTCCATGCCGATCTCTTCGACCTTGCGGGCGATGGCCACGGCTGCCTTGATCCGCTCACCCTCGGTGGGGATGCGGCCGGTGACGGGGTCGCGGGTGATGTCGCTGACGCTAAAGACGCCGATCTGCATGTTGGCCTCCGGAAGTTGGAATGGTCCTCAAAGTATATGCATACGCATACATTTTCCTTCCAACGGTTACTTCTCCCGGTTCATTCCCGGCTCCGGGCTGCGGCTAGGCATGCATCTCTGCCGTGCGCTCCCTGCGCAGTTGGCGCTTCTCGCGGGAACCCTCAACCAGCCGGTAGAGCACGGGCACCAGGATCAGCGTCAGGGCGGTGGAGGAGATCAGGCCGCCAATCACCACAATGGCGAGCGGGCGGGAAATGAACCCGCCCTCGCCGGTGACGCCCAGTGCCATCGGGGTCAGGGCGAACACCGTGGCCAGCGCGGTCATCAGGATCGGCCGCAGGCGCTGCCGGGCACCGCGGAAAACAGCGTCCTCAACGTTCATGCCCGGCCTGCCGTCCCGCGGCTGCCGGTACTGGTTGATCAGGTCCATCAGCACAATGGCGTTGGTCACCACAATGCCCACCAGCATCAGCATGCCTACCAGGGAAGGCAGGCCCAGCGGGACGCCGCTGACCAGCAACAGCAGGATGGCGCCGGTGGCCGCGAAGGGAATGGAGACCAGCAGGATCAGCGGCTGCAGCAGGGACTTGAAGGTGGCCACCATGATCACGTACACAATGGCGATGGCAGCCAGCAGCGCCAGGCCGAGCTGGGTGAAGGACTCGTTCTGCTGGGTGGCGGCGCCGCTGAGTTCGGCTGTCACGCTGGCCGGCAGGTCCACCTCCGCCAGCCGGGCCTGGACTTCGGTGATGGCCGCACCCAGGTTGTCGCCCTCGGGGGAGACGGAGACGACGGCGGTGCGTTCGCCGCCGGAAGAGGAGACCGACGTCGGCACGGAGACCTCCTGGACGGTGGCCAGGTCGCGCAGCGGCACCGGACCGGAACCGGTCGGCACCGCGACACTGTTGAGCTGTTCCAGGGAAGTGATGGGCGTGCCCTCACCGATGAGCACCGGCAGGTCATCGGTGCCCAGCCGGACCGTGCCGGCCGGCAGCGGGCTGACGGTCGAGGCGACCAGCCCGGCGATCTGCTGCTCATTGAGGCCGGCGGCCACTGCCTTCGCCCGGTCGATGGTCACCTGGACCACCGGCTGGGAGGAGGAAAGGTTGCTGCTGGCCTCGGCGACGCCGGGCAGGTCGGACATGGCTGCCACAAGCGCGTCGCTGGCCGGCTGCAGATCAGCCGGGTCGCCGGCGGAGAGCTCAATGTCCACAGTGTTCGATGTGCCGAAACCACCGCCCGTGCTGCCCAAGGTGACGTTGCCGGCGTCGTCCGCGTCCTCGATGGCCTTCCGGACGGTGTCGCGCAGGGCCACCTGGTCCACGCCCTCCTCGGTGATGACCGTGAAGTTCGCTACCGACGAGCCGCCCGCCGTGAACGCGGCCAGCCCGGAGGTTGAGGTGCCCATGGTGACCTGCACGTCCTTGACACCGTCGATGCCGGAGAGGACGTCCTCCACTTTGCCGGCGGCCTCGGATGTGCGCTCCAGCGATGTGCCGGCGGGCAGTTCCTGCCGCACGCTGAAGTTGTTCTGGCCGGTGTCGCCCAACAGGTTGGTGGGAAGCAGCGGCGTCATTGCCGCCGTGGCCAGGAGGATGATCAGCCCGGCAACCACGGTGTACACCGGGTGGCGCTGGGTGGTGCGCAGGACCGGCAGGTAACCGCGCTGCAGCATGGTCCGGGATTCGCGTTCCTCGGCCTCGGCACGGTACGCCTCGGGGTCGGCCACCGGCGGGGAGGACTTCAGGAACCAGTAGGCCAGCACCGGCACAATGGTCAGGGAGACCAGCAGCGAGGCCAGGAGGGCCAGCGTGGTGGTGACCGCGAAGGGCCGGAACAGCTCGCCGGCGAGGCCGCCCACAAAGGCAATGGGAGCGAACACCGCCACGGTGGTGAGCGTGGACGCCGTCACGGCGCCGGCCACTTCCCGCACGGCGGTGAGGATGGCCGTGCGTTTGTCCTCGCCGTAGCCCAGGTGCCGCTTGATGTTTTCGATGACGACGATCGAGTCGTCCACCACCCGGCCAATCGCGATGGTCAGGGCGCCGAGGGTGAGGATGTTCAGGGAGTAGCCGAAGGCCAGCAGGCCGATGAAGGTTACCAGCAGGGACAGCGGAATGGAGACCGCGGTGACCAGCGTGGAGCGGATGGAGAGCAGGAAAACCAGGATGACCAGCACAGCGAAGCCCAGCCCGAGCAGGCCTTCGGTGGTGAGGTCGGAAATGGACTGCTCAATGAAGGGCGCCTGGTCAAAGACCACGGTGAATTCCGCGCCGTTGCCCAGTTCCTCCTGCAGCGACGGCAGCAGGGCCATGACCTCGTGCGAGATGCCGACCGTGTCTCCGGCCGGGGTCTTGGTGACGGACACGGCCAGCGTCGCTTCGCCGTTGGTCCGGGTGATGGAGGTGGCTTCATCTTCGGTGATGTTTACGGTTGCCACGTCTCCGATGGTGACCGGTGCGCCGTCGCCGTTGCCGCCTGCGGACTCGACCGGGAGGGCGGAAATCTTCTCCAGGCTGTCCAGCGGTGCGCCCACCTGGATGGAGAGGGTCCGGCCGTCCTCATTAACGGTTCCGGCGGGCAGCAGTGCGCCGCTGTTTTCCAGCGCATCCACTATGGCGGCGGGCGTGACGCCCAGCCGGGCGAGGGCGGCGTCGTCGGGAAGGATGGCGACGTGCCGGGTGGATCCGCCGGTGACTTCTGCTGTCCGGACGCCTTCGATTTTCTGCAGGCGGGGAACGGTCAGGCGCTGCAGGTCCGCATTGAGCTCGGCCAGCGGTTCATCGGAGGACACCGCCAGATAGACGATGGGGAAATCACTGATGCTGCCGGCCAGCGACTGCGGATTGGCATCCTCGGGCAGCAGCTGCCGGGAATTGGAGATTGCACGGTCCACCTGCCCGCGGGCCCGGTCCAGGTCCGTGCCGTAGGCAAAGGTGAGGCTGATGGTGGAGATCCCGGAACGGGACGTGGCCGAGGAATCTTCCAGGCCTTCGACGGCGGTCAGGGCCCCTTCCAGCGGTTCGCTGACCTGGGCATCCACCACCTCGGGGGAGGCGCCGGGCAGGGCAGTTATGACGCTGATCTGCGGGAACTCCAGCGACGGGATCAGCTCCTGCTTCAGGGAGCTCATGGAAATGACGCCGAAAACCGCCACGAACACCGTGATCAGGGCAATGAGCGCCCGGTTGGAGAGGGACAGCTTGGCCAAACGGTCCATGATCCTGCCTTAGGAAGGGCGAACTGGAGAAGGGGAGGTGGTGCAGCGCCGAATGCCCGGCGCCTGAAACAGAGTGCGGCGGCGGCCCCCCCGGGAGGGCGGCCCGGGCCCCCGGGGCGGGGAAAGGGCCCGCCCCAGGCACTTCGAGGGGTGG
>NZ_JAJJOC010000026.1:0-35490 GCF_020907365.1 Arthrobacter sp. zg-Y750
CGGGCTACCTGGAGAGGGGGTGGGGGTGCCGCCCCGATGCCCCGGCGCCTGAAACAGAGTGCGGCGCAGGCCCGCCGTGAAGGCAGGCCTGCGCCGCGGTGCCGTTCCTAGGACAGGCCCAGGACCTTGCTCGTGTCGGCGTTGATCTCTTCCATCAACCGCTCGTTTTCGTTGAGCTTGACGCCGTAGCCCGGGATCATTTCCTTGATCTTCGGTTCCCAGCCGTCGAATTGGCGGGGGAACGCACGCTTGAGCAGGTTGATCATGATGGGCGGTGCCGTGGAGGCTCCGGGGGATGCGCCCAGCAGGGCGCCGATGGAACCGTCTGCGGCGGTGATGAGTTCGGTGCCGAACTGCAGCACACCGCCCTTCTTCGGGTCCTTCTTGATGACCTGGACGCGCTGGCCCGCTGTGATGAGGTCCCAGCCCTCGGTCTTGGCGGAGGGCATGAATTCCTGCAGTGCGGCCGTTTTGCCTTCGCGGGTCTTCAGGACTTCGGTGACGAGGTACTTGACCAGGCTCATGTTGTCCTTGGCCACGCCCAGCATCGGCACGAGGTTGGACGGCCGGACCGAGAGCGGCAGGTCCAGGTAGGAACCGGTCTTCAGGAACTTGGGTGAGAAGCCGCCGTACGGGCCGAACAGCAGGGAACGCTGTCCGTTGACGAACCGGGTGTCCAGGTGCGGCACGGACATGGGCGGGGCACCCACGGAAGCCTGGCCGTACACCTTGGCGTTGTGGCGGGCAATGATGGACTCATCCGTGGAGCGCAGGAACTGGCCGGAGACGGGGAAGCCCCCGAAGCCCTTGCCCTCGGGGATGCCGGAGGCCTGGAGCAGGTGCAGTGCGCCGCCGCCGCCGCCGATGAAGACGAACTTGGCGCTGACGGTGCGGGCGGTGCCGGTGGCCAGGTCCTTGACCTTGACGTCCCAGTCGCCGGTGGAGGAACGGGATACGTTGCCCACTTCGTGGCGGAAGTGCATGTTCACCCCGTTGGCGCCGAGGTAATTGGTCAGTTCGCGGGTCAGCGCACCGAAATCGACGTCGGTGCCGCCGACCACGCGGGAGGCTGCAACCCGCTGGGAGGGGTCGCGGCCTTCCATGATCAGGGGGGCCCACTCCGCCAGCTTGGCCGGATCCTCGGAGAATTCCATGGTCTTGAAGAGGGGCTGCGCGCTCAGCGATTCCCAGCGGCGGCGCAGGTACTCCGAATGCGCGTCGCCCCAAACAAAGCTCATGTGCGGCAGCGGATTGATGAAGTTGTTGGAGATGTGGCCTGCAGAGACCAGATGCGACCAGAACTGCCGGGAAACCTGGAACTGCTCGTTGATGCCCACCGCCTTCGCCGGGTCAACGGAGCCGTCGGCTGCGGCCGGGCTGTAGTTCAGTTCACAGAGCGCGGCGTGGCCGGTTCCCGCGTTGTTCCACGGGTCGGAGCTTTCCAGCCCTGCGCGGTCGAGGCGCTCATAGAGGGAGATGTCCCAATCCGGCGCCAGCTGCTTCAGGAACGCCCCGAGGGTCGCGCTCATGATGCCGCCGCCGATCAGCAGTACATCTGTTTTCGTTGCGGAATTATCCGCCGGGCTATTTGCAGTCAACTTCGTCTCCAGTCGCGTGGGCGCTAGCCATAGAAGCGTATCCCTGAGCAGGTGGCTTCCTAAAATTATCGCCTACTTGCGCTGCTTTGCCGGGGCAAACCGCAACCGGTCCGGTAAAGGCCCCGGCGCCTCAGCGGTCCGCGAGGGAGATCCGGTTGAAGACTTCGTGGAGGACGGGGCTGGTGGGGTAGGACGCGACGCGGGGGGACAGCGCCAGGGCAGAGATGGGGAAGGCGAGCGGGATAGCCGGTACGCGCTCGGAAATCCGGTTGGTAATCGCGTGGTAGGCGTCAGTTTGATCCTGGCCCTCACCCAGCGTGCGCGCCTTCTCGACGCCGGTGAATACTTCCGGGTCGTTGAACGCGAATTCCTCGGTGTAGCGCCCAAAGAGCGTGCCGACAAAGTTGTCGCCGGCTTCGTAACTGCCGGCCAGCCCCAGCAGGTGGAAGGCCCGGTCTTCCTTGCCATGCACCTTTTCCAAGTAGCCCTCGGACCAGTCCACCGGGACCGGGCGGATGTTGAAGCCGGCAGCGGTCAGCTGGCTGCTGAGCCGGGCATAGACTTTTTCGGGCGTGGGCAGGTAACTGCGGGTAACGTGCCGGGGATAGTAGAACGGCAGCTCCCGGCCGTCATACCCGGCTTCGATGAGCAGTTCCTTGGCCTTCTCCGGTTCGTAGCCGTAACCGGTGGCCGAGTCGGACGTCAGTCCCAGCTTTTCCGGCAGGAACTGGTTGGCAGGCTTGGTGCCGTTGAGGAACAGGCCGTCCAGGACGGCAGGCTTGTCGATGGCGTGCGCCACCGCACGGCGCATCAGGACGTTGTCCAGTCCGGGGAAGCTCTGGTTGATGCCCAGGTACAGGATGGAATACGGATCGCGCTGCTGGATCTGCTGGCCGTTGCGCGCCAGTTCGCCGACGTCGTTCACCGTAACCAGGTCGTAGCCGTCCACCTCGCGCTTCTTCAGGGCACGCAGGCGGCCCTCGGGGCTGTTGATCGTCCTGAAGACCACGGTCCCGATCTGGCCGGGTTCGCCCCAGTATTCCGGGTAGGCCGTCAGTTCAATGGTGTCTTCGTCCCATGTGCCGAAGCGGTAAGGGCCGGTGCCTACGGGATGGACGCCGTAGGCGGAGATCTTGCGCCCGTTGAGTTCCCGGGTCAGCTCGTCCGCGCTTGCCTCGGCCAGTGCCTTCGGTGATGACATGGCGAACGCCGGTGCTGCGAGGGCGGGAATGAAGCTGTCCAGAGGCTCGGTCAGGATGACCCGGACGGTGTATTCGCCTACCGGAACGCAGTCCTTGTAGACGGTGAGGGCGGGCGTATCCGAGTAGCCCCGGAATACCGACTTGTACATCAGCGAATCGGTGCGCACGGACTCGGGCATGTTGTACCAGCGTTCAAAGTTCCGCCGTACGGCTTCGGCGTTGAAGGGCTCACCGTCGTGGAAGGTCACGTCCTGCCGCAGTTCGAACGTATAGGTCCTGCGGTCCTCGGACTGCGTCCAGCTTTTGGCCAGCAGGGGTGTGGGGGCCGAGGTCAGGGCGTCCACGCCCACCAGCCCCTCAAGGACCTGCCGGGTGACCCGGTAGGACTCAGTGTCGGAGGCGAGGGCCGGATCAAGGGTGACCGGACGCGCCGCCGTCGCGAAGGTGAAGCGGGAGGAAGGGCCGGTAGGTGCGGTCGTGCCGGCTGCAGCCGTGGGCTTGTCTTCGGCGGCTTCGGCCGTGCAGCCGGCAAGCATGAAGGCTGCCGCTGCTGCCCCGGCCCTGATGATGGAACGGCGGGAGAGGGAAGGACCGCTGGGGCCGGAACTGGCCCGGGCTGGTTCCCGTCCGGGTTCTGCTGTGCCGGGTTTTACTGGGTCGGATCGGGTCACGGTGATACTCCTCCGGGACGCTCCATCCCTCCGTTTTGATGATTTCCCATTCTAAATGATTAAAAACCGGTAAACACCGGTGAGACACGCGTCACAAGTGGTGCCGGTGGGGCAGGATGGGGAAATGACTGATTTGAGCGCTGATACGCCCCTGCTCGAGGTGAGCAACCTCGCGGTTAATTTCCGCACCATGGACGGCGAAGTGTCCGCCGTCCGCAACGCCGGGTTCTCCTTGCCCGCAGGCAAGACACTGGCCATTGTGGGGGAGTCCGGCTCCGGGAAGTCCACCACGGCTATGGCCGTCATCGGCCTGCTGCCGGGCAACGGCACAGTGGCGTCGGGCAGCATCCGCTTCGACGGTCAGGAACTGGTGGGACTGCCCGAGGCGAAAATGCGGGCCATTCGGGGCCGGTCCATCGGCCTGGTGCCGCAGGACCCGATGTCCAACCTGAACCCGGTGACCAAAATCGGAACCCAGGTTGCCGAGACGCTGCTGGTGCACGGCATGGCCACCGCGAAGGACGTGGACCGCAAGGTTGTGGAGGTCCTGACCGCCGCCGGACTGCCCAACGCCGCTGAACGAGCCAAACAGTACCCGCATGAATTTTCCGGCGGCATGCGCCAGCGGGCCCTGATCGCCATTGGCCTGGCCTGCCGTCCCCGGCTCCTGATTGCCGATGAACCCACGAGTGCGCTGGACGTAACGGTCCAGCGGACCATCCTTGACCAGATCGACCGCATGACGGAAGAACTGGGCACGTCGGTCCTGCTGATTACCCACGACCTCGGGCTCGCGGCCGAGCGTGCCTCCGAACTGGTGGTGATGCACCGCGGTGAAGTCGTGGAGACCGGACCGGCGCGCCAGCTGCTGGAGGACCCGCAGCACCCGTACACCCAGTCATTGGTCCGGGCCGCCCCCAGCGTGGCGGCGGTCCGGCTCCGCCCGGGCGCCTTCAGCGCGGCGGGGGATGCGGAGGAGAGTGGAGCTGCCGCCGGAACGGACACAGCGGACGACGCCGCCCCGGACAACATTGTCGAATTCCGGGACCTCACCAAGGTCTTCAAGATCCGCGGCCGGGCGGATGATTTTTATGCGGCCCGGAACGTTACCCTGGACATTCCGCGCGGCCGCACCGTGGCTATTGTGGGGGAGTCCGGTTCGGGGAAGACCACCACGGCGCGGATGCTGCTCAAGCTTATTGAGCCCACATCGGGGACCATGACCTTCGACGGGATGGACGTTGCGTCGCTGAACAAGGTCCAGCTGCGCGACTTCCGGCAGCGGGTGCAGCCTATCTTCCAGGACCCGTACTCCTCCCTGGACCCCATGTACACCATTGAGCGGATCCTTGAGGAGCCGCTGAAGACCTACCGCCGCGGCAACAAGGCCGAGCGGCAGCAGCGCGTCCGGGAACTCATGGACCAGGTGGCACTGCCGCAGGAGATGCTGCACCGCTATCCGGCCGAGCTTTCCGGCGGGCAGCGCCAGCGTGTGGCTATTGCCCGTGCCCTGGCGCTCAAGCCTGAGCTGATCGTCTGCGACGAGCCGGTCTCCGCACTGGATGTGCTGGTCCAGGCCCAGATCCTGCAGCTGCTAGGGGACCTGCAGCGCGAGTTCGGGCTCAGTTACCTCTTTATCTCCCATGACCTGGCCGTGGTCCGGCTGATCTCCGACTACGTCTGCGTGATGAAGGACGGGGAACTGGTGGAGGCCGCGACGTCGGAAGAGGTCTTCTCCAACCCGCGCCACCCGTACACGCGCAGGCTCCTGGCCTCCATTCCGGGCAATGAACTGAACATTGAGGACAAACTGGACGTGGAAGGCGAGCTGGCTTCCTAGCCATGGGAGCAGGACGGGCTGCGGAAGAAGCAGCATTGGAAGCGGAACTGGATCAGATCCTTGCTGCCCGGAACCGGGAGGCGATGGAGCCGACCATCAGGGCCCTGCTCGACGTCGACCGGCGCTTTCCGGAGAACCCGCGCGTTCTCTACGAAGTGGGGGGTGCCTATGACACAGCGGGGGAGGAGGACACTGCAGCAGGCTTCTACGAGCGTGCGCTCGCCGGCGGCCTGGACGGCGATGTCCTGCGGCGGTGCTATCTGCAGTACGGGAGCACCCTGCGGATCCTGGGCCGGGTGGAGGAATCCCTGGCGGTGTTCGCCCGGGCCCGCCGGGAATATCCGGACTCGGTGGCGCTGGGGGTCTTCGAGGCGCTGACGCTGCATGCCGGCGGCCGGGCGGACAGCGCGCTCGCAGGCATGCTGGAACTGCTGGCGGACAACGTTTCCGCCGCGGAGCTGAACCGGTACAAACCGGCGATCCGGGGCAATGCCGGGTATCTGCGGTCCCTGGACAGTGAGTAGTAAGGCAAGACAGTGAGTAGCAAAGCAAAAGGTCCCACCCGATGCGGGTGGGACCTTTTGCTTTACTGCCGGGCTACTTCCGGCGCGTCTTGGGATCGAGCGCTTCCCGCAGGGACTCGCCCAGCAGGGTGAAGCCCAGCGCGGTGATGGCAATGCAGATACCCGGCAGGAACGCCAGCTGGGGCGCCACGCCGAGTTCGGCCTGCGCATAGGTGAGCATCCGCCCCCACTCCGCGGTCTGCGGCAGTCCGCCGCCGAGGCCGAGGAAGGACAGGGCTGCAGCGTCGATCACCGCAGTCGCGAGTGTCAGCGTCGCCTGGACAATCAGCGGTCCGGTGCTGTTGGGCAGCAGGTGGCTCATGGTGATGGTCCGCCGGCTCAGTCCGAGGGTCTGCGCCGAGAGAATGTAGTCGGCGCTGCGCTGGGAGATCATCGAGGAGCGCAGCAGCCGCGCGAAGATCGGCACCTGGGACACGCCGATGGCGATCATGATCGCAGCGGAGCTCTGTCCCATCATGGCGGCGATACTGACCGCGAGCAGCAGGTTCGGAACCGACAGAAGGATGTCCACGAAGCGCATGATGACGCTGTCCACCCAGCCGCCCAGGCCGCCGGCAAGGACACCGAGCAGCATTCCGCCCAGCAGGCCGAGGGCGGTGGAAACCACACCGATGATCAGCGACGCGCGGGCGCCCCAGAGCAGCTTGGACAGCACATCTCCGCCGAAGCGGTCCAGTCCAAGCGGATAGCCGTCGATGGCGCCGGGTCCCGGAATGCTGGTGGGGGTGATGTTCGTGCGGCCGGGCAGGTCATTGCCGCCGTACGGAGCCAGCAGCGGGGCGAGAAGTGCCACCAGGATAAAGAGACCGACAATTACGGCACCGGCAACGGCGGCCGGATTGCGGCGAAGCCGGCGGAAGGCATCTTTCCACATGCCGCTTTCGGCGGCCGGCTTGGCGGTGGGTGCACCTTCGGGAAGAACGGACCCGCCTGCTGCGGGGGGCAGAGTAGTACTCACTGGACACGCACCCTTGGATCGATGAAGCCGTAGGACACGTCAACCAGCAGGTTGATCAATGAGTACGCCACGGCAATGAAGACGATGAATCCCTGCAGCACGGGGTAGTCGAGGGCAAAAATTGCGTCCCTCAGGAATTTTCCTATCCCGCTGAAGGCAAAGACGGTTTCGGTCAGCACCGCGCCGGAGATCAGCAGCCCGGTCTGCAGGCCGATGGTGGTGGTGACCGGCAGCATGGCATTGCGCAGGATGAAGCGTCCGCGGATGGTTTTTTCCATCAGCCCCTTCGCCCGGGCCGTGCGGACGTAGTCCGCACCCTGGACTTCCAGGACAGACGCGCGGGTAATGCGCACAATAATCGCCAGCGGGATGGTGCCCAGGGCGATCGCCGGCAGCACAAGGTGCAGGATGGCATCCCAGGAGGCGTCCCATTCCCGTGTCAGCAGCCCGTCCAGTACAAAGAAGTCCGTGACGTGCGTGGCATTGATCCGCGGGTCCTGACGTCCGTCGGTGGGGAACCATCCCAGCTGGATGGCCAGTACCCATTTGAGAATGAAGGCCAGGAAAAAGACCGGCACGGTGATGCCGATGAGCGAGAGGACAACGGAGGAGTGGTCCCAGAAACGTCCGTAATGCCGGGCGGCCAGGTAGCCGAGCGGAATGCCGATGCCGATGGCGAAGATCAGCGCAACGACGGCCAGTTCCACTGTGGCCGGGAAACGGGTGCCGAATTCCTCCAGGACGGAACGCCCGGTGACGATGGAGGTGCCGAAGTCGCCCTTGAGGAGCTTCCCGACGTAGGTGAAGTACTGCTCGATCAGGGGACGGTCAAATCCGTAGGCCTTATTGATGTTCGCAATGGCTTCCGGTGAGGCCTTGTCTCCGAGCAGGGCCGTGGCCGGACCTCCGGGCAAGTTGCGTACCCAAAGGAACAGCAGGATGGACAGGCCTATGAGGGTGGGAATCAGCATAAGCAGGCGTTTGCCGATGACTCGTAGCACGAGCGTCCTTTCCCAGCCGTGGAAGCTGGAGGATCTGGTGGGGAAAAAGACTGGAACACGCGTAAAGGCCGGGGACCACTGGGGTCCCCGGCCTCCGGTGCGTTACTTGGTGAGCTTGATCTGGTTGAACACTTCGTCGTTCACCGGGCTGGCGGGGTAGGACTCAACCCGCTCGGAGAAGGCGAGCGACGGCGCCGGGTGTGCCAGCGGTACGGCCGGCACAAACTGGGCGATGTCCTCGTTGATCTGCTCGTAGAGCGGGGTCTGCTCGTCGAGCTTGGAGACCTGGCGGGCTTCTTCCAGGGCGTTGAAGATGTCCGGGTTGTTGAAGCCGAACTCCGGCTTCTCCTGGCCGAAGAAGACGCCAACAAAGTTGTCGGTGTCGTTGTAGTCGCCGGTCCAGCCCAGCAGGTGCAGGCCGTGATCGGACCCGGCCTGGACGCGGTCAAGGTAGTCCGGGGACCACTTGTTCGGCTGCGGGTTGACCTTGATGCCTACCTCGGCCAGCTGGGCCTGCAGGTTGGTGAAGACCTGTTCAGGGGTCGGCATGTAGGGGCGCGAGACGCCGGTGGGGTAGTTGAAGTCCACGGTGAAGCCGTCCGGGTAGCCGGCCTCGGCCAGCAGGGACTTTGCCTTCTCCGGATCGTAGGCGTACTCGGTGACCTCGTCGTTGTAGCCGTTGACAACCTCGGGGATGAACTGTGTTGCCACCTTCGTGCCTTCGGGCAGCGTCTGGGACACCAGCGCTTCCTTATCGATGGCGTAGGAGATGGCCTGGCGAACCTTCACATCGGCCAGTTCCGGAACCTGCTGGTTCATGCCCAGGTACAGGATGGTGAACGGATCCCGGGGGATCACCTTGAAACCGGCCGCGGCCAGCTGCTCGGTGTCGGCCGGAGCCACCAGGTCATAGCCGTCAATGTCGCCGGCTTCCAGCGACTGGCGGCGTGCCTGCGGATCATCGATGACGCGGAAGATGATGTCGGTGACCTGTGCTTCCTCATCTCCCCAGTAGTCCTCGTTCAGGTCAAGGGTGATCTGGTTTCCTACGTCCCAGGCATTGAACTTGTAGGGCCCGGTGCCGGTGGGGTGGGCCTTGGCGTATTCGGTCAGCTCGGGTGCCTCGGCCGTGCCGGAGGACTCGTTGGCACCGAACTCCTCCATGGCCGAGGGGCTCTGCATGGCGAACGCCGGCAGGGACAGGGCGGCAACGAACCCGGCGAACGGCTTGTTCAGCGAGATCACGGCTTCGGTGTCCGAAGACGCCTCGCAGGACTTGTACGTCGCGGTGTCCGGGCTGTCGGAGAAGCCCTTGAACAGCATGCCGTAGTAGTAGGCCTGGCTTTCTGCCTGCTGGATACCGGAGAAGTTGTACCAGCGGTCGAAGTTTGCGCAGACGGCTTCAGCGTTGAAATCCGTTCCGTCGTGGAACGTGACGCCTTCCTCCAGGGCGAACGTGTAGGTCATGCCGTCTTCGGAGACTTCCCAGGACTTGGCCAGCAGCGGAGCCGGGTCGGCGGTTCCGGGTTCGACCCCTACCAGGCCTTCGAAGATCTGGCGGCTGACCCGGAAGGACTCACCGTCGGAGGCGAAGGCGGGGTCAAGGGACTTGGGATCGGATGAGGCGGCGAAGACAAACGTGCCGTCGACGTCGCCGGAGCCACCGCCGTCGCCCTCTTCACGGTTGCTCTGGGCGCAGCCCGAGAGCACAAGAGCGCTCAGGGCAAGGCCTGCGGTAAGGGCGGACGCGCGCTTCTTCGCGGTGCGGCCTTTCCGGACTCTGTCTGCTGGGAACATGTTTCGGTACTCCTCTGGGGCGGATGAACGCTAAGCGAGTGTTGCCTGCTGCCGGCTAACCGGCGTGAATGTGTCCTGGAACACAAACGTATGGACAGAGCCTAATGGCGAAGTGTTTCTGTTACGTGAAATTGGACACCCCCGGCGCGGTCACGATTTGGTCACGCCGGAGCGGGCCTTGGGCCGGCAAGGGATGCCCGGGGATGCCCGGGGATGCCCGGGGAACACAAAAAGCCCCGGTCCGAAGACCGGGGCTTTTGCCGTGGACGCCCTAAGCGGGGCCGTTTGTGCGCGAGGAGGGACTTGAACCCACACGTCCGAAGACACTGGAACCTAAATCCAGCGCGTCTGCCAATTCCGCCACTCGCGCGTGGTTTCTGCCGCCGGCCGGGGGCCAGCGGGGAAACCAGCCTCCAGTGTACCCGAGGTCAGTCGAGCCCCAGATCACGCCGGAGCTTGGCAACATGGCCGGTGGCCTTGACGTTGTACTGGGCGAGGGCAACCGTGCCCTCGGGGTCAACCACCACAGTGGACCTGATCAGCCCTTCGTAGGTGCGGCCGTAGTTCTTTTTCTCGCCCCATGCGCCGTAGGCTTCGGCCACCGCGTGGTCTGGATCGGAGAGCAGCGGGAAGTTGAGGTTCTCCGCTGCGGCGAACTTTTCCAGCTTCGTAACCGGGTCGGGGGAGATGCCCAGGACCGTGTAGCCGGCGCTCTTGAGGCTGTTCAGGTTGTCGCGGAAGTCGCAGGCTTCCTTGGTGCAGCCGGGCGTGGCTGCCGCGGGGTAGAAGTACACAATGGTGTTGCTGCCGCGCGTGTCGGCCAGGGAAACACTGCTCCCGTCGGAGGCGGGCAGGGTGAAGTCCGGGGCGGTTTCGGCCGGGCTGAGGCGTGGCATGGGAATCTCTCCTGGAAATGGGTTCTGGCACGCGGTACGACTCAAACGCGACATTCCCGCGCGGGATGGCTATCCTAGTCTGTGGACAGATGCATCATCAGCCAACTGACTGTTTGCTTAGCCGTCCAGAGCCTAGAGGAAGAGTCTTATTTTATGCCGGATATGGAGCGCTGGCCCACCGGTCGTCTGCTGTCAACCGCTGCGCGCCTGGTAGAACACGCCTGGAACGAACGCCTGGTCAGCATCGGCCTGACGCATGCAGGCGTGATCGCACTGGGTGTCCTTGACTCGCAGGGTCCCATGACACAGGCCCGCCTGGCACAGTTGGTGCGCGTCCAGGCACAGACTATGGGCAAGACCCTGGCCCGCCTGGAGACCCACGGCCATGTCACGCGGGTCCGTAATGATCTGGATAAGCGCAGCCACATGGTCACCATTACCGAGCGCGGCGCTGAAGCCCTGCACGAGGCGCAGAACATTGAGCGCACCCTGCTTGACGGCGGCGAGCTGATGTCCGAAGCGCTGCGCAGCCAGCTGCGCAAGGTCATCACCGAACTGGGCAGCCCCCGGTGGCAGACTGCCGTGGACGTTCCCGGACTGCCCATCCCGCCCGAAGCCGGGCTGGAAATCCTGCCGGAGCCCGCGGCAGACGGCCGCTGACAGCAGCGTCACATCCATCGACAAAGCGTCACATCCACCGACAAGAGGCACATCCACCGGATGTGCCTCTTGTTTTTAACTCCGCCGGCGGCAGGTCCGCCGGCCACATGGGCAAGGGCAGGCACATGGAACAAAGAGTGAGCGAAAAGTACCTTAACTTTGCGGGCGTCATTGATGACGCCACATTGGAGCAGAACAGGCGCACGGCGCAGATGCCGTTCATCTACCCGCACCTGGCTTCCATGCCGGATGCCCATCTGGGCAAGGGTGCCGCCGTGGGCTCGGTGATCCCGACCCTTGGCGCGGTGATCCCGGCCGCCGTCGGCGTCGATATCGGCTGCGGGATGATCGCGGTGCGCACCGGGCACCGGGCTGCGGACTTAACCGGACTGGACCGGCGGAAGCTGCGGACATCGATCGAGGGCGCGGTTCCCCTCTCCGCCGGGCACAGCAACAAGTCCCTGACGGACACTGCACGCCGCCGCGTCCAGGTCCTGTCCGACGACGCCGCTGCCGCCGGCTTTGATCCTGGCGCCTACCTCAAAGGCTGGCAGCTGCAGCTGGGCACACTGGGTTCAGGCAACCACTTCATTGAGGTTTCCCTCGATGAAGAGGATACGGTCTGGCTGTTCCTGCACTCCGGATCGCGGGGAGTGGGGAACAAGATCGCCCAGCAGCACATCTGGGCTGCGCAGAATTACTGCGGCAAACGCTCCATCGAGCTGCCGGACCGGGACCTGGCCTACCTGGAGGAAGGCACTGAGGAGTTTGACCGTTACATTGCGGAGCTGATGTGGGCGCAGAAATTCGCCCTGCTGAACCGGGAGGAAATGATGGACAGGGTGATGGCCTGCTTCCGGGAGTGGACCGGCGGCCCGGTGCAGGAAGCAGAGCGGATCAACTGCCACCACAACTACACCGAGGTGGAAGAGCACTACGGAAAAAGGGTCTGGCTGTCCCGCAAGGGAGCCATTGATGCTTCCCCCGGCCGCCCTGGACTCATTCCCGGATCCATGGGTACCGCGTCCTACGTGGTGGAGGGCAAGGGCTACCCTCCGTCCCTGAACTCCGCGCCGCACGGGGCAGGCCGGCAGTACTCCCGCACCCGGGCACGCAAAACCTTCAGCCAGGAACAGCTGCGGAAGGCAATGCGGGGAATCGAGTACCGGGACACTCCCGCGTTCATCGATGAAATCCCGGCGGCTTATAAGGACATAGACGCAGTGATGGAGGATGCCGGGGACCTGGTTTCGGTGCGGCACGTGCTGCACCAGATTGTGAACGTCAAGGGAAACTGAGTCTGGGGCGGACCACGGTAGGGTGGCCAGTCATGACCACTTCAGCAGAGCTTCTTGCCGCCTATGACCGGCAGCTGCGCACGGACGCGGAGACTCCGTCCGCCCTCGACGTCGAACAGCTTGGACCGCTGCGCCTGGTGACGTTCGACGGCGGACGGGGATTCATCACCTATGCCGGCCTGGACGGCGCCGACGCCGGCACCATAGCCGGCTGGGTGGCCGGCGCCCTCGGGTATTACCGGAACAATCCGGCGATCCGGCACATCGAGTGGAAGTCCCGCGGGCATGACTGGGCTCCCGGACTGCATGTTGCACTGGTTGGTAACGGGTTTGAGCCGGAGGAATCCGAGTCCATCATGATCGGCCGCGCAGCGGACCTCGCCGTTGACGTCCCGCTGCCTGTTGGCGTTGCCCTCCGGCAGGTCACCGAAGAGGAAGATGTCCGTGCCATGAGTGCAATGGCGGACGGGGTCTTCGGGGATCCGGTTTCCACCGCAACTGCAGACTCCCTCCTGCGCCGGCTGTCCCATGCCGACGGAATGGAACTCTGGGTGGCCGAATGCGGGGCAGAGATTGTCAGCGCCGGACGCCTTGAACCTGTTCCCGGCACGGACTTTGCCGGCATCTGGGGTGGCGCCACCCTGCCGGCGTGGCGGGGCCGGGGTATCTACCGTGCCCTCACCGCAGCCCGCGCGCGGTCCGCCCTGGCAATGGGTAAGACACTGATCCACAGCGACTCGACACCGTACTCCCGGCCCATCCTTGAGCGCTCCGGTTTTGTGAAGGTCTCCACCACCACGCCATATATTTGGCGTGCCCCGGCCTAGACACAAAAAACCGCCCGGCAGGAGAATCTCCTGCCGGGCGGTTTCCGGTTGGTGCACCCCCCGGGACTTGAACCCGGAACCCATTGATTAAGAGTCAATTGCTCTGCCAATTGAGCTAGAGGTGCGTGCTGATGCGGTCTGGCATCCGGCGCCGTGGGGCGCGGTTTGTTCTCCGCAACGACATGAAACACTACCACGTCTGCGGCCGCTGCGCGAAACGGTGCCCCGTGCGGCTGCGGCCTCCCGGCACAACAAAAAACCGTCCGGCCAGGCGAAGCGCCTGACCGGACGGTTTTGTTGGTGCACCCCCCGGGACTTGAACCCGGAACCCATTGATTAAGAGTCAATTGCTCTGCCAATTGAGCTAGAGGTGCGTATTCACTGCTGTTTTTGAGGCGAATTTTCTCCGCCGTTGGCATCAGCAACGACATGAAACACTACCAGCACTTTTGCCGCAGAATGAAATCCGGGCCGGTTTTGTGGTGCGTTTCACTTTGTGCCGCCGTCCTTGGGGGACCGGGACCGGGGGAGGACCACCAGTTCCCCCGGATTTCCGTCCCAATCCGCGCTGTTGTCCACTACCCAGGTGCGCGCTGGAAGGTTGGCCGCCGGGTCGGCAGTGGTCACGGTCGTGGGCGTAGCCGGGCCCGCCGCCGAAACGGTCCGCGGTACGCGAGTCCCCGCTGCGGCGCCGCCGGACGCCAGCCGGACGGCGTCGTTATCCGCCAGGCGGTGCAGTTTCCGGGCCGCCCACACTGCTGCAGCGGAACCGATGCCAAGGGCGGTGAGGTAAACCGATGTTCGAGCCACAAGGGGATCCTTCGGTCGGCGGAAGGCATAATTCGACGGTACGGCCGCCGCTTTCCCCTGTCCATAGCCGGTGCACAGCCGGGCGTCCGCCGCTACGCTGGCTGGCATGGACCGTTCCGAAGCACGCCCTGTCCGCACCGTCACCGTTCCGACCGCCGCACTCCTGGACGCGCTGCAACCGCTTCCCGAGGGAATGCGGGCCGCGGTATGGGATCTCGAGGGGGAGCCCGACGGCGTTGACTACGCGGACATAGATGCCGTGGTTCTGCCCTACGCATCCGGCACCGAGTACCGCTCCGCGCTGGAGCGGGTCCCGCAGCTGGCCCTGCTGCAGGCCCAGTCCACCGGCTATGACGGCCTGCCCGAACTCGTTGGACCGGGCACGGCCATTGCCAGCGCCGCCGGCGTGCATGCGGCGGCAACAGCGGAAATGGCACTGACCCTGATCCTCGCCGCGCAGCGGGGGATCGACTCCGCGCTCCGCGGGCAGCATGAGGGCACATGGGAGCAGGTCCGCTGCCCCGGACTGGCCGACCGCCGCGTGCTCCTGGTGGGGGTGGGAGGCATCGGCCGGGAGATTGCCGCACGGCTGCGTCCGTTCGACGTCGAACTCACCCGCGTGGGCAGCACGGCCAGGACGGACGACGACGGCGCCGTGCACGGAAGCGGGGAACTTGCGGAACTCGCGGCGGCAGCAGAAATCCTGGTGGTGATCACGCCCCTGAATGAGCAGACCCGGCACTTGATCGACGCGCGGATCCTGTCGGCCCTGCCCGACGGCGGGTTGGTGGTCAACGTGGCCCGCGGCGCCGTCGTGGACAGCGAGGCGCTCACCAAAGAAGTGGTGTCAGGGCGGCTGCGCGCCGCCGTAGATGTTTTCGATCCCGAACCCATACCGGAAGACCACCCCCTGCGGCAGGCGCCCGGTGCCATCATCACCCCGCACTGGGGCGGGAATACCGACGCCTTCGAACCTCGGATCCGGGAGTTCCTGCGCCGCCAGGTCCGCCGGCTGGCCCGGGGTGAGGAACCGTTGAATATGGTCCGGCCGGGCCCGTGGGCCGGCAGGTCCGGTGAAAGCTAGGCCAGCTCCAGGTAGGAGTCCACGAAGGAACGGAAGTCCTCCCAGTCCGCGGCCTGCTCCAGCATCCGCGTCCCGGCCCCGGGCAGTGCTGCCTGCGGCTCCACGCTGAACCGGAAGATGCGTCCGGTGTTGGTACCCACCTCATACGCGTCCGCAGCCAGTTCGTCAGTGTGGCTGAGGTTGGTGGTGTTCACCGCGGTGGGGGCCTCGAGGCCGGCCAGGGAATCGACGTCGAACGGGGCGAAGACCAGTTCGGCTGGACGCCAGCGGTAGCCCAGGACGTAGAAACCCGGCTCCTCGTCCCCGGCGGGAGTGGCACACACCAGGTTGTAGTCCCCGTAGTTCGGGATCTGGGATTCGAAGACGCGGCGCAGCACCAGCTTCATCTCGTCGCTGTCCGTTGCCGTGCTTGACTCTTTATATGGGTCTAAGCCTGGGTCTAAGCCTGGGTTTAAGTCTGGGTTCGTGTCGGGGGAGCCTCTGTCCGATGTCATACCCCCAGTCTATGAACAGGGTCCCCCCATCCGGGAAGCACGGCCCGTCCGCGCCATAGATCTTCATCTGGTGTTCACGGGCCGTAACAACGGAAGCCGGTGTCCGTCACATGGGCGGAACGCGCAGGCTTAAGTCCTAGGATTTAGCCATGAGCGGAGAAAACACACCCGATATCAAGCCCCGCAGCCGAGTGGTCACGGACGGCATCCACGCAGCGCCCGCCCGCGGCATGTTCCGCGCCGTGGGAATGGGTGACGACGATTTCGCCAAGCCGCAGATCGGCGTCGCCAGTTCGTGGAACGAGATCACCCCCTGCAACCTTTCCCTAAACCGCCTGGCCCAGGGTGCCAAAGAAGGCATCCACGCCGGCGGCGGATTCCCCATGCAGTTCGGCACCATTTCCGTCTCCGACGGGATCTCCATGGGCCACGAGGGCATGCACTTCTCCCTGGTGTCCCGCGAAGTCATTGCCGACTCGGTGGAGACCGTCATGATGGCTGAACGCCTGGACGGCTCTGTCCTCCTGGCCGGCTGCGACAAGTCCCTGCCGGGCATGCTGATGGCCGCCGCGCGCCTGGACCTCTCCAGCGTCTTCCTCTACGCCGGCTCCATCATGCCCGGCTTCGCGAAGATGGAGGACGGCAGCGAGCGGGAAGTGACCCTTATCGACGCCTTCGAAGCCGTGGGTGCCTGCGCCGCCGGCAAGATGAGCCTGAAGGACCTGGACTCCATCGAGCGGGCCATCTGTCCCGGCGAAGGCGCCTGCGGCGGCATGTACACCGCCAACACCATGGCCTGCATCGGCGAGGCCCTGGGAATGTCCCTGCCCGGCTCGGCGGCGCCGCCCTCGGCCGACCGCCGCCGCGACGAATTTGCCCGCAAATCCGGCGAAGCCGTGGTCAACCTGCTGCGCAAGGGCATCACCGCCCGCGACATCATGACCAAGAAGGCCTTCGAAAACGCCATCGCCGTCACCATGGCCTTCGGCGGCTCCACCAACGCCGTGCTGCACCTGCTCGCCATCGCCCGCGAAGCCGAAGTGGACCTCACGCTGGAGGACTTCAACCGCATCGGCGACACCATCCCGCACCTGGGTGATCTGAAGCCCTTCGGCCGGTACGTAATGTTCGACGTCGACAAGATCGGCGGCGTCCCGGTGATCATGAAGGCACTGCTCGACGCCGGCCTGATCCACGGCGACTGCCTCACCGTCACGGGCAAGACGGTCGCGGAGAACCTGGCCGCCATCAATCCGCCGGACCCGGACGGCAAGGTGCTGCGCGCCATCGACAACCCCATCCACAAGACCGGCGGCATCACCATCCTGAAGGGCTCCATGGCCCCCGAAGGCGCAGTGGTCAAGAGTGCCGGGTTCGACGCCGACGTGTTCGAGGGCACCGCACGTGTCTTCGAACGCGAACAGGGTGCCCTGGATGCCCTCGATGCCGGGCAGATCCACGCCGGCGACGTCGTCGTGATCCGCTACGAAGGTCCCAAGGGCGGCCCGGGCATGCGCGAAATGCTGGCCATCACCGGCGCCATCAAGGGAGCAGGCCTGGGCAAGGACGTCCTGCTGCTCACCGACGGCCGGTTCTCCGGGGGCACCACCGGTCTGTGCATCGGCCATGTGGCACCCGAAGCCGTCGACGGCGGCCCCATCGCCTTCGTACGGGACGGGGACCGGATCCGCGTGGACATTGCCGCCCGCAGCTTCGACCTGCTGGTGGACCCGGAAGAGCTGGAAGCCCGGAAGGCCGGCTGGCAGCCGCTGCCGGGGAAGTTCACCACCGGTGTGCTGGGCAAGTACACCAAGCTGGTGAACTCCGCCTCCACCGGCGCTTATTGCGGGTGAAAACTCGTGGACTCGGTTTTCTTACGAGCCGCCGGGGCGGCAGGGCTTAATAAGGCTGCAAAGGCCTGAGGGGCCCCGACGACGTCCGCTCTCGGCGGGCGTCGTCGGGGAGGCCTATCAGCCGCGGACACATGTCCAGATAGTGAGACGCGCGTCTCATACAATTGACACCCCCGCAGGGGAACGCGAGACTGAACGGTATGCAGATCGTACCCGTCGTCCTTATCAAGCGCGTGGCGTAACAGCCCCGACTTGTAAGACGTCACGCGCGAACCCCTACGGAGCCAACCGGCACGAGGGGTTTTTTTATTGGCTTCGCAGCTTCACCGCTTCGCTGGGCACAGAAGAAGCCGGAACGGGCACCACCCGCACCGGCCGCCGCAATGACCATGGATCAGTATCCGCACAAAGGAAGTTCCAATGAGTAAGGGATCGCCAATCAGCCCTTCGCTGATGGCCTCAAAAGCCAATGCCGCCGCACGTGCGGCAGCGGCCAAGACCAAAGATGTAGCCACTTCTGTGTCCGCCCATCCCGACGCCGTGGATGAGCGCATCCAAGGCCCGGGCAACGTTGTTCCGCCCACCCAGATGACCGGTTCCCAGGCCATCGTCCGCTCCCTTGAGGAGCTCGGCGTCGACGAGGTCTTCGGCCTTCCCGGCGGGGCCATCCTGCCCACCTACGATCCGCTCATGGATTCTCCGAGGATCCGCCACATTTTGGTCCGGCACGAGCAGGGTGCCGGCCACGCAGCCGAAGGCTATGCCATGGTCACCGGGCGCGCCGGTGTGTGCATTGTGACCTCGGGTCCCGGGGCCACCAACCTGGTCACCGCCATTGCGGATGCGCACATGGACTCCGTTCCGATGGTGGCCATCACCGGCCAGGTGTCCAGCGCCTTCATCGGCACCGATGCCTTCCAGGAAGCGGACATCGTGGGCATCACCATGCCCATCACCAAGCATTCCTACCTGGTCACCGATGCCGCGGATATCCCGCGGGTGCTCGCCGAGGCGTTCCACATTGCGACGTCGGGCCGGCCCGGTCCGGTGCTGGTGGACATCGCCAAGGACGCCCAGCAGGCAAAAACCACCTTCTCCTGGCCGCCGAAAATCGACCTGCAGGGTTACCGGACCGTGGTCCGCGGCCACTCCAAGCAGGTCCGTGAAGCGGCCCGGCTGATTGCCGAATCCCAGCGTCCGGTGTTCTACGTGGGCGGCGGTGTGCTGAAGGCCAATGCTTCGGAAGAACTGCTGGAACTGGCCGAACTGGTGGGCGCCCCGGTGGTCACCACCTTGATGGCCCGTGGTGTTTTCCCCGACTCGCACCCCCAGCACGTGGGTATGCCCGGCATGCACGGATCGGTTTCAGCCGTGACCGCACTGCAGCAGTCTGACCTGCTCATCACGCTCGGTGCCCGCTTCGATGACCGCGTCACAGGCGTGCTGAGCTCCTTTGCGCCCGGTGCCAAGGTCATCCACGCCGACATCGATCCGGCCGAAATCTCGAAGAACCGTCCTGCCGATGTCCCGATTGTGGGTTCGGTCCGGGAAATCATTCCGGAGCTTGCCGACGCCGTGCGCGGCCAGTTCGAAGCCGACCGTCCGGACATTTCGGCTTGGTGGGCCGTACTGGACCGGCTGCGCGAGACCTATCCGATCGGCTACGCCGAACCCGAAGACGGCCTGATTGCCCCGCAGAAGGTCATTGAACGCATCGGCGCCATGACCGGCCCCGAGGGCGTGTACGTGGCCGGGGTGGGACAGCACCAGATGTGGTCCGCGCAGTTCATCAAGTACGAACGCCCGCGCGCCTGGCTGAACTCCGGCGGACTGGGCACCATGGGCTACTCCGTCCCGGCGGCCATGGGTGCCAAGGTCGGCAACCCGGACCGCGTGGTCTGGGCCATCGACGGCGACGGCTGCTTCCAGATGACCAACCAGGAACTGGCTACCTGCCTGATCAACAACATCCCGATCAAGGTCGCCATCATTAACAATTCCTCCCTGGGCATGGTCCGGCAGTGGCAGACCCTCTTCTATGAGTCCCGCTACTCCAACACGGACCTGAACACCGGGCACGACACTGTGCGCGTGCCGGACTTCGTGAAGCTGGCGGAAGCCTACGGGTGCGTGGGCCTGCGCTGCGAACGAGACGAGGACATTGACGCCACCATTGCCAAGGCGCTGGAAATCAATGACCGCCCCGTCGTCATCGACTTCGTGGTCAGCCGCGACTCCATGGTGTGGCCGATGGTCCCCACCGGAGTGTCCAATGACCTGATCCAGATTGCCCGCAACATGACTCCCACCTGGGAAGAGGAGGACTAGGACATGGCCCGCCACACCCTTTCCGTGCTGGTAGAAGACGTGCCCGGCGTCCTGACCCGGGTCGCGTCGCTGTTCGCCCGCCGGGCGTTCAACATCAATTCTTTGGCCGTGGGCCCTTCCGAGGTGCCGGGCATGTCCCGCATCACCGTGGTGGTGGACGCCGAAGGTGACCTGCTGGAGCAGGTCACCAAACAGCTGAACAAGCTCATCAACGTCATCAAGATTGTCGAGCTGGTTCCCGATTCCTCCGTGCAACGAGACCACATCCTGGTCAAGGTTCGTGCGGATGCCGCAACCCGGCTGCAGGTAACCCAGGCAGCCGAGTTGTTCCGTGCCTCAGTGGTGGATGTGTCCATCGACTCGCTCATTGTTGAGGCAACAGGCACCGCCGAGAAGCTCAACGCACTGCTCTCAGTGCTTGAGCCCTTCGGCATCCGCGAAATAGTCCAATCCGGAACACTGGCCATTGGCCGCGGCTCGAAGTCCATGAGTGACCGCGCGCTGCGCAGCGCCTGAGTTCCAACCCCAGACCCTTATCCAGGAAACCAGTAGGAGATAACCACAGTGACTGACATGTATTACGACGACGACGCAGACCTGTCGATCATCCAGGGCCGCACGGTCGCGGTCATCGGCTACGGCAGCCAGGGCCACGCCCACGCCCTGAGCCTGCGCGACTCCGGCGTTGACGTCCGCGTCGGACTGAAGGAAGGCTCGGCATCCCGTGCCAAGGCCGAAGCCGAGGGCCTGCGGGTCCTTTCCGTGGCTGACGCCGTGGCCGAGGCGGACCTGATCATGGTCCTCACCCCGGACCAGGTCCAGCGCTTCGTCTACGCGGAGGAAATCGCCCCGAACCTGCAGTCCGGCGACGCCCTGTTCTTCGGGCACGGCTTCAACATCCGCTACGGCTACATCCAGCCCCCGGCCGACGTCGACGTCGCCCTCGTTGCCCCCAAGGGGCCGGGCCACATTGTGCGCCGCGAATTCGAAGCAGGCCGCGGTGTCCCGGACCTGATCGCCGTGGAGCAGGACGCATCCGGCAAGGCCAAGGAGCTGGCACTGTCCTACGCCAAGGCCATTGGCGGCACCCGCGCCGGCGTCATCGAAACCACCTTCACCGAAGAGACCGAAACCGACCTCTTCGGTGAGCAGGCCGTGCTCTGCGGCGGCGCTTCCCAGCTGATCCAGTACGGTTTCGAGACGCTGACCGAGGCCGGCTACCAGCCGCAGGTGGCGTACTTCGAGGTGCTGCACGAACTCAAGCTGATCGTGGACCTGATGGTGGAAGGCGGCATCGCCAAGCAGCGCTGGAGTGTTTCCGACACTGCCGAATACGGCGACTACGTCTCCGGCCCGCGCGTCATTGACGAGAGCGTCAAGGAAAACATGAAGGCCGTCCTCGCGGACATCCAGAACGGCGCCTTCGCCAAGCGCTTCATCGATGACCAGGATGCTGACGCCCCGGAATTCAAGGCGCTGCGTAAGAAGGGCGAGGACCACCCGATCGAGGCCACCGGCCGCGAACTGCGCAAGCTCTTCTCCTGGATCAAGAACGAAGACGATTACACCGAAGGCTCCGTAGCCCGCTAGAAGGTGACGCCCGTAACAGAAGCACCGAATCGCGCCGCCTCCGCAGGCAGGCGTTAGGCTCGAAAGGCAAGCCGAATCGGCAAGGAGGCCGGACCCGTCTGGGTCCGGCCTCCTGCACGAAAAACCCCACCTGAATCTTCCACAGCTAAAGAGGTAACCGGTGTCTGCCACCAAACCAGTCGTACTCCTCGCGGAGGAACTCTCGCCCGCCACCGTCGAGGCCTTGGGTCCGGACTTTGACATCCGCTCCACTGACGGCGCCGACCGCTCCCAGCTCCTTGCCGCGATCGCCGACGTCGACGCCATCCTGGTGCGCTCGGCCACCCAGGTGGACGCCGAGGCCATCGCGGCTGCGAAGAACCTGAAGGTCATCGCCCGCGCCGGCGTGGGGCTGGACAACGTGGACATCAAGGCTGCGACCCAGGCCGGCGTGATGGTGGTCAACGCCCCGACGTCGAACATCATCTCCGCCGCGGAACTGACGGTGGGGCACATCCTGTCCCTGGCCCGGAATATCCCGCAGGCCAGTGCGGCGCTGAAGAACGGGGAGTGGAAGCGCTCCAAGTACAGCGGCACCGAGCTGTTCGAAAAGAAGATCGGCATCATCGGGCTGGGCCGCATCGGCGCCCTCGTGGCCGCCCGCCTGCAGGGGTTCGGCACCGAGATCCTCGCCTATGACCCGTACATCACCTCGGCCCGGGCAGCGCAGCTGAACGTGCGCCTCGTGACGCTGGACGAATTGCTGGAAGAATCCGACTTCGTCACCATCCACATGCCCAAGACTCCGGAAACGCTGGGCATGCTCGGTGCCGAAGCCTTCGACAAGATGAAGGACACCGCCTACGTGGTGAACGTGGCCCGCGGAGGGCTCGTGGACGAAACGGCCCTGTTCGACGCGCTGCAGTCCGGAAAGATCGCCGGTGCCGGCGTGGACGTGTTCGTCAAGGAACCCAGCACCAACCTGCCGTTCTTCGCGCTGGACAACGTGGTGGTCACCCCGCACCTGGGCGCCTCCACCGATGAGGCACAGGAAAAGGCGGGCATCTCCGTAGCGAAATCGGTGCGCCTGGCCCTGGCCGGGGAACTGGTCCCCGACGCCGTGAACGTTGCCGGCGGCGTCATTGCCGAGGACGTTCGCCCGGGCATCCCCCTGATTGAGAAGCTGGGCCGCATCTTCACCGCACTGTCCTCGGACTCAGTGACCGCCGTCGACATCGAAGTGGCCGGAGAAATTGCCGCCTTGGACGTGAAGTCCCTGGAACTGGCAGCACTGAAGGGGATCTTCACCGACATCGTCTCCGAGCAGGTCTCCTATGTGAACGCTCCGGTGCTCGCCGAGCAGCGGGGCATCGAGGTGCGGCTGCTGACCACCCCGGACGTGGATGATTACCGTAACCTGCTGACCATCCGCGGCGCCTTGTCCGACGGCACCCGCCTGGAGGTCTCCGGCACCCTGACCGGGCCCAAGCAGATCCAGAAGCTCGTAGGCGTCAACGGTTACGATCTGGAAATCCCCATCAGCGAGCACCTCATTGTGCTGATCTACCAGGACCGCCCCGGCGTCATCGGCGCCCTGGGACGGATCCTGGGGGAGAAGGACATCAACATCGCCGGTATGCAGGTGGCCCGGAACACCGAAGGCGGCCAGGCGCTGTCCCTGCTGACGGTGGACTCCTCCGTCCCGCAGGATGTCCTGGAAGCACTCAAACTCGAAATCGGGGCCACGGTTGCCCGCGAGGTGGACCTGCAGGACTAGTTGACGGCAAACTCCGCTGCCCCCGAGTAGACTGCTCGCGTTACCGGTGCGCTGTGCCCCGGACGCGACGGGGGTAGCGGGAATGTCAGTGGAATACGCGGGGGCGGAAAACAAACCTTGGGACCCTAAGGAGAGGCCCGTTCAGCCGGGCCCGTTGCGGCGGGGCCGGATCGGGCCCGCGCTCCTGGTGGTGTGGCTGGGTGTCTTACTATCCATGTTCGGAATGGGTTTCGACAGCTATGCCGGGTGGGCTCTCTGGGGCACAGCGGGGTACACGCTGACCGCGGCACTTGTCGGGCTGCTGATTTTCGGTCCCGTGGGCGTACCCGGGCTGCGTAACCGCGTTCTGGCCTACGCGGTCCCTGTCCTCCTTGTCTGTGCGGTGCTGCCATTCACCTCGGGGGCCCTCGCCGCGGTGGCCAGCGCCTTCCTGCCTGCCTGGGCGCTGGTCACCGCACTGTATGGGGTGCGCGGGGGCCTTGCCAGAGGCGCCGGAACGGCCTTCACCGTGATGCTGGGCGGGATTGCCGGGGTCGGCGCAGCGGTCGGCCTGCTTTTCCTCATAGTGAGCCTGATGTTCGATGGACATGAATCGATTCCGTTGGTGATCTGTTTCCTTCCCCTTCTGCAGCCGGTGGTGCCCTTTCCGCGCGGCGGCTGGCAGGAGATCCGTAAACGCGGGATGGAGCTGGGCCTTGCGGTGCTAGTGGTTCTCGTGGGCAGCGGCTGGTTACTGCCGCTGTTCGGGGAGAGCTCGTCCACAGACGCAGTGTTGAGCAGCATGATGGGGGGACTGGCCTACATGGTTGGCGCCTTCACGGCGGGTGCAGCGGTTAAGCGGGCTGGGTGGGCATGGGAAAAGACAGTGGAGTACCCGGCGTACCCCCGCCCAGGCGACACGGCCCGGGCAGCCGAATAGTGCGAGGGGCGGAGTGCAGAACCACGCCCCTGGACCGCAGCTGGGTTACCGCATCCATGCTGTTGGTGTGGTTCGCTGCCTACGCTGTTTCCGGCGCCTCGGGTCTCCCGATACCGAGCCAGGCCGGACGTGCCCTGGCCTGCGCAACAGCAGGGGTATTGGTCGGACTTGCGGTGTTTATACCTGCCAACCCCTCCGCCCTTGGCCGGCGGGTGGCGGTCTATGCGGTTCCGGTACTTGCCCTGACCCTGCTGATGGCCGCATCAACAGAAGACTTCTACACCGTGGGGGTCATGACCTACATCGTCGCTGTGGTTCCCACTGCAGCTGTGGTGACCGTGGGCCGGATTTAGGACACCGGACAGTACCAAAGCGACACGGCCCGGTAAAACAGGGTAATTTTCTTATGTGACTTCAACCGACTCCAAGACCCCGTTCTACATCACCACCGCTATCTCCTACCCGAACGGCGAACCCCACATTGGGCACGCCTACGAGCACATCGCCACCGATGCCATGGCCCGCTTCAAGCGCCTCGACGGCTACGACGTGTTCTTTATGACGGGTACGGATGAGCATGGCCTGAAGATGCAGCAGTCCGCGGATAAGGAAGGCATCACCGCCAAAGAACTCGCGGACCGCAACTCCGCCGCCTTCCAGCAAATGGAAGCGGACATGGGGACCTCCTATGACCGGTTCATCCGTACCACCGACGCGGATCACTACGCTGCCGCGCAGGCCATCTGGAAGCGGATGGAGGAGAACGGTGACATCTACCTCTCCAAGTACTCCGGCTGGTACTCCGTCCGGGACGAGGCGTACTACACCGAGGACGAGACCGAAGTCCGCGAGGACGGGGTGCGCTACTCCAAGGAGACGGACACCGAGGTGACCTGGACGGAAGAGGAGAGCTATTTCTTCCGCCTTTCCGCCTACCAGGACCGGCTGCTGGCCCTCTACGAGTCCCAGCCGGATTTCGCTGCGCCGCGCTCGCGGTTCAACGAGGTCATCAGCTTCGTCAAGGGCGGGCTGGAGGATCTGTCCATCTCCCGCACCACCTTCAACTGGGGCGTGCCGGTGCCGGGCAACCCGGACCACGTGATGTACGTGTGGGTGGACGCGCTGACCAACTACCTCACCGGCGTCGGCTTCCCCAACACCGAGAGTGAGGCGTTTCGGAAGTACTGGCCCGCCGACGTCCACGTCATCGGCAAGGACATCTCCCGCTTCCACGCCATCTTCTGGCCGGCGTTCCTGATGTCCGCGAAGCTGGAACTGCCTCGGCGGATTATGATCCACGGCTTCCTGCACAACAAGGGCGTCAAGATGTCCAAGTCGCTGGGCAACGTGGTGGCGCCCAAGGCTTGGGCGGACCAGTACGGCCTGGATTCGGTGCGGTTCTTCCTGCTGCGCGAGGTCCCGTTCGGTGCGGACGGTTCCTACAACCACGACGCCGTTGTGGGCCGGATGAACTCCGACCTCGCCAACAACCTGGGCAACCTGGCCCAGCGCTCCCTGTCCATGGTGGCCAAGAACTGCGGGGGAGCAGTTCCCCAGCCGGGGGCATTCACGCCTGAGGACACCGCACTGCTCGAGGCCGCCGGCAACCTGCTGCAGATCTCCCGGGAAGCCTATGACGTGCAGGACTTCCACGGCGCGCTCGAAGCCACCTGGAAAGTCCTGGGCGACACCAACGCCTACTTCGCCGAGCAGGCCCCGTGGGTGCTGCGGAAGACCGACGTCGACCGCATGAATACCGTGCTCTACGTGACCCTGGAAGTGCTGCGGATCGTGGCCATCCTGATCCAGCCGGTCATGCCGGGCAGTGCCGCCAAGCTGCTGACCGTGCTGGGCCAGGACGACGACGCCGCGCGTCAGTTCAGCGCTATTGGTACGCCGCTGGTGCCGGGCACTGAACTGCCGGCACCCACGCCCATCTTCCCGAAGTACGAAGAGACGGCCGAATAGCGGGCCATAACAAAAACACCCCCCCGGCGATCCGCCGGGGGGTGTTTTTGCTGCTGGGTACGTTACGCCTCAGGGTCCGTGGCCAGGAACCGTTCCACGGCCGTTTTTTCCATCACTTCCGCCACCGCTTCCTGCTGCCCGCGGGCCATCTCGACCAGTTCCTGCAACCGGGCCGTATTAAACCGGTGATCGGTGCCCGAAAGCACCAGCAGGGTTCGCCACAGGGATTCCTTCATCCTTACCAGCGACTGCAGGAATTCAAGTTCCAGCTGGCCGGTGGTGCCGCCGCCGGTGCTCAGCGGATTGAGCGGACCCAACTTGCCGGCTGCTGCTCCCACGGCTGCTGCGGCGGCCTTCACCTTGCTCCGGGAGTACCCCAGCGCGTGGATCAGGGACTCCAGCTCGTCGCGTTCGTCGGAGATTTCCTCCACCAGCCGGGCGAAGGCCTCCTCGAACGGGGATCCTTCCCAGGTCCGCTGTGCCGCGGTGAACAGGCGGACGCCGGTCTCCGCGCCCACCAGGTGGTCATCGAGATAGGCGGCCAGTGATTCACGGCCTGGGGTAAAGGTCCCGGGTGTAGCTTCCGTCATGCTGATCTCCTTACGGCTGCAGCCTGCCGGATCTTTCCATCCGGCATAAGCCTGCTTAGTAATTTGTCCTTCCCTGTATCCTTGCAGATCTGCGGCCCGACCGCGAGGCAGGTGCCCCGCAGCCGGACCGCGGACAGGCCGGGCCGGTGCTGCCGGTCAGTCGGCGGCCAGCCCCGCTACCGGAGAGAGCCGTGCCGCGCGCCGGGCCGGAAGGACCGACGCGGCCAGGCCGGCCAGGATGGCGACGGCGAGGACCGCGGCCAGCTGCAGCCAGGGCAGGGACGGGGCAACGGATGTAAAGGCGCCCAGCGCGGATTCAGCTCCGAGCCAGCCATACAGCGAGCCCAGCACCGTGCCCATCAGGGCGGCTACGCCGGCGATCAGTACGGCTTCCAGGGCAAGCATGCCGCGCAGCTGGTTACGGGTCAGGCCCAGTGCCCGCAGCAGAGAGGATTCCCTGGTGCGTTCCAGCACGGACAGCGACAGCGTGTTCGCCACACCTACCAGGGCAATAACCACCGCGACTCCCAGCAGGCCCGTGACCACCATCAGCAGGACGTTGATGACCTGCTCGAAGGCACCGCGCTCGATGGCCGAGCCGGATACTTCGTAGTCCTCCACACCGGCGGCTTCAGCCACGTCGGTGCGCAGGTCCATCAGCGCGCTTGTGTTAAGCCCGTCCTCCACGGACAGCCACAGCTGGGGCATGGGCGGATACTGCTCGTCACCGGCGGGTGCGGGACCGCCGATGGACTCCGCAGTCTGTGCAGTGATCAGCGGCAGCATCTGGCTGCTCTCGGAGACCACTGTCTCAAGCTCGACGCTGGAGGTTGCACCCTTCACTGTGAGGGTCTTTTCCGGGGTGTTCTGCGGTACCAGAATGGTGTTGTCTTTCAGGACCAGGGACGAATCCTGGAGCACCTTGGCGGCGTCGGCCGGATCCAGTGCGTACACCCCGAACTGATCTCCGTTTTCAGTCTCGGCCGTGGCAGAGACCGGAACGAGAACGGCTTCCCGTACCCCTTCCACTTCACGGACCGCGTCGGCATCAGCGGCGGTGACGGATTCGTCCTGACCGGAAACCGCCACATCCACGGGGTACTCCGCGGCCAGGACATCGTCCAGGGACGTTCGGACGGTTGCTGCGCCGGTCATCATCATCGTCACCAGGGTGACGCCGATCAGCAGGGCGGAAGAAGTTGCCGAGGTGCGCTGGGGATTGCGGACCGCGTTCACCGCAGCCAGTTTGCCCGGGACGCCCAGCGGTGCGGCAATCCGCCCGACCGTGCGCACCAGTGACGGGACAAACAGGGTTGCGCACATCAGCACGCCCACAAAACTGAGCATGCCGCCGGGAAGGGCGATAAGGAGATTCCCCCGGACCGCACCGACTGCAAGCAAGGCAGCACCCACGGCCAGCAGGACCAGGCCGATACCCAGCCGGGCCCGTCCGCGACGGGTGCCGGCGCGGACATCGTCTGCCGGACGCAGTGCAGCCAGCGGGGCCACTGCGGTTGCTGCCCGGGCCGGAACCAGGGCTGCGAGGACCGTCAGCAGGATGCCGGCGGCCAGACCGGCCACCACTGAGAGCGGGGAGACGGCCATGGTGGCAAAACCGCTGTCCGGCAGGGTCTGCAGGTAGGCGATAATACCGCCCACGAGGGCGATGGCGGCCGCTACACCGGCCAATGAAGCCACAACGCCGACGATGAGTGCTTCCACAATCACCGAGCGCCGGATCTGTGACCGGGCTGCACCGATGCAGCGCAGCAGGGCGAGTTCACGGGTGCGCTGGGCCACCAGCACCGAGAAGGTGTTGGAAACCACCAGGGCGCACACCAGCAGTGCCACAGCGGCGAAGGCCAGCAGGATAGTGGTGAGGATGTCTTCGCCGCCGGTGAAAGCGGACACCATGGCATCGGTTTCTTCCTGCGCGGTGCGGACCGTGATGCCATCGTGCCCTTCGAGCTTTTGCTCCAGGGCGGTACGGACCTGCTCCACGCCGACGCCGTCCGCCAGCGCCACCTGGATGTTGCTCAAGCCTGCCTCGGCCTCAGCGAAAAGGGCTGCCGTTGCGGTGGTGGAGTACAGCTGCGGTGTGCCCATCACCCGCGGGTTCTCGGAAGGCGCCACCACTGCCGTAACGGTCAGCTGGACTGTCGGCTGTTCAACTTCCGGATCGGCGAAGGCGTTGGTGACGGTCAGCACCGATCCCCGGGCCAGGTCCTGCCTCTCGGCGGTGTCACGGTCAACGGCCACCTCGTTGTCGGAGACCGGGAGGGTGCCTTCGAGCACATCAACCGGGAACAACTGCGAGTAGTCCGAGGTGTTGCCCAGCTCGGCAAACACCCTCTGCTTGCCCTCGCCGAAGTTAACGTAGCCCGTCTGCGCGGCGTACGTCCCAGCCACTCCCGCTGTGTCACTTACCAGGGCTGCGTCGTCGGACATCAGCGGTTCGGAGTCCGGATCGGACATGTCCCGGGTGAGGACCAAATCGGCGTTCCGGTATGACTCGCCCACGCTCTGCGCCAGGGACGCCTTGGAAGAGGAATTGATGATCAGGGTGGCGGTCAGGAACCCCACCGCAATCAGAACCGCCAGGGAAACCGCTATAAAGCGGCGGGCGTTCAGGCGCACCTGCGCCAGCGCTACCTGCAGCACGGCCTACGCCCCCAGCTTGGTCAGGGCAGACAGCACGGTGTCCGGAGTGGGGTTGGCCAGTTCGCCTACCAGTGCGCCGTCGTTCATCAGCACCACCCGGTCCGCATAGGAAGCGGCAACGGGGTCGTGGGTGACCATGATGATGCTCTGGCCCATTTCCGCGGTGGAGCGGCGCAGCAGCGAAAGCACCTCTGCGCCGGACTTCGAGTCCAGGTTGCCGGTGGGTTCGTCGCCGAACAGGACATCCGGGCGGGTCAGCAGGGCGCGGGCGACGGCGACGCGTTGCTGCTGGCCGCCCGAAAGTTCGTGCGGGCGGTGCTTCAGGCGCCCGGTGAGGCCCAGGGTTTCGGTGAGGCTGTCCAGCCATGCCCGGTCAACGGTCCCGTTGGCCAGGGCGACGGGCAGCGTGATGTTCTGTTCAGCCGTCAGCGTGGGAACCAGGTTGAAGGACTGGAAAACGAAGCCCACGGAGTCCCGCCGCAGCCGGGTGAGGGCGGCGTCGTTCAGCCCCGTCAGTTCGGTGCCGCCAATCCAGATCCGACCTGAGTCGGCGGTGTCCAGACCTGCCAGGCAATGCATCAGGGTGGACTTACCGGAGCCGGACGGACCCATGATGGCGGTGAATGTCCCGGTCTCGAAACTGACGTCCACGTCCCGAAGGGCGTGGACGGAGGTTTCGCCCTTTCCGTAGGTCTTGTTCAGCTGCTGGGCGGCAGCGGCCAGGCGGGTCTCCGTGTTGGGAACAGGATTATGCTCTGCGAGTGTTTTCATACCCCCCACACTATTTTCGACCGTACCCCTGCCGCATCGGGCGGGGGGACGGTCCCTGGCCGGCGGGTCTCATACCGTGGGTGGAAGCTGGCTGCCCCTAGGGGGCGACAATCCCGGTCGCGTAGGCAATCACTACGGCTTGTACGCGGTCCCGGGCCTCCAGCTTGGCAAGGATGTGTCCCACATGGGTTTTGACCGTTGCCTCCGAGAGGAAGAGCTTCGTCGCGATCTCCGGGTTGGAGAGTCCCTGCGCGATCAGGCTAAAGACCTCATGTTCGCGCGGGGTCAGGGAGGCGACGGCGGCGGCGTGCGGACTGCCCGGGCTGCCGGCCGTGCGCAGCAGGGGAGCAACGTGGTCCAGCAGGCGCCGGGTGGTGGAAGGGGCAATCACGGCGTCCCCGCGATGCACCGTGCGGATGGCCTCCAGCAGCTCCTCCGGCGGGGCGTCCTTGAGCAGGAAGCCGCTGGCACCGGCCTGGATGGCGGAGAGCGCGTACTCGTCCAGGTCGAAGGTGGTCAGCACCACCACCTTCACATCCTCGTTGCGGACGCCTCCGGCTCCCAGCAGCTTTTCCGTCGCCTCGATCCCGTCCATGCCCGGCATGCGGACATCCATCAGTACGACGTCGGCGCCCACCGCAGCCAGCGCGGCGAGGGCCTCGCTGCCGTTGCCCGCCTCTGCGACCACTTCAAGGTCCGGCTGGGAGTTGATCAGCATGCGGAACCCGCCGCGGACCAGCTGCTGGTCGTCCACCAGCACTACGCGGATGGGATCGCCGGTTGTCCCGGCAGCATCGGATTCGGGTGTCCAGGGGGATGGGGGCACGTGCCTACGCTTCCGTATAGGGAATGAATGCTTCAACGCGGAATCCTCCGCCGGCCGCGGGGGCCGCTTTCAGGGTTCCATCGTAGAGGGCAAGGCGTTCACTCATTCCGGTGATGCCCTGGCCCAAGCCGTCCGTGGAGAGCCCGGCCGCGGCGCCGTGTCCGTTGTCGCGGACGGTGATTGCGAGGCCTTTGGCAGACCACTGCAACACCACTTCTGCGCTGGCACGCGGTCCGGCGTGCTTGAGGACGTTGGTCAGGGATTCCTGGATGACCCGGTAGGCGCTGAGCTCCGCACCCTGCGGAAGCGGGCGGCGCGGTGTTCCCTGCGTCTGGACCGAAACATCCACGCCGCCCCGCCGGACCGAGTCCACCAGAGCGTCAACATCTGCGAGGGTGGGCAGGGGTCGGGTGGAGGCCGCTTCGTCGCCGCGGAGGACGCCCAGCAGCCGGCGCATCTCCCGCAGGGAGCCCCGGCCGGTCTCGGCAATCACGCCGAGCGTCTTCGGTGCTACTTCCGGGTCCTCGGCGCTCGCATACCGTGCGCCGTCGGCCTGGGTGATTATTACGGAGAGCGAGTGCGCCACAATGTCATGCATTTCCCGGGCAATGTGGCTCCGCTCGTCGGCGGCGGCCAGATCCCGTTCCTGCTGCCGTTCCACTTCGAGCCGGTGTGCACGGTCTTCGAGCGCCTGTACGGCGAGGCGCCGGGTGCGGGTCAGGTCGCCGAACGTCCATGCCACCAGGATCACCGCTTCGAAGGCGACGAGGTCGATGGCGGCGATGACGGAAGTGCTGATCTGGACGATGTCGGGAAAGATATACCGGATCAAAAAGAGTGCCCCGCCTGCCATGGCCAGGGCCAGCCCGGCAAGGCTCGCCCAGCGCGGTGCGAAGGCTGCCAGGGAATAGACGGTGACCAGCACGAAGATGTCCGCCGGCAGGGCAGTGACCGGGACCAGGAACAGCTGGAGGATGCAGGCGGCGGCTTGGACGGCGGCGCTGGCGACGGGACGGCTGCGCCGCCAGGCCAGCGTCATGCAGATGACGGCGGACAGGGCGAATTCCATGAGGCCGCGGCCGCCCCCGGACCCGAGCAGCAGGAAGGGCACGGCGAAGATGAGCGTGGCAGCGATTGCCTGCCAGAGGTTCACTTTCCCGGGGTTCGCCTGGATCCAGGCATAGATACGTCTGTGCACGAGCATGATTACCAACTCTAGGGCTCCCCGGCCGGTCCGCGCGTCATACCGGGGGTGGACTCCTTGCCCGCGGTGACCAGCATGTGAGATGCCTTGTTCGCCATGCGGACCCTCTTCCTAAGATGGGGTCATGAGCGAGACACAGCCCACAAGCATTTCCCTGGCCGTCATCCCGGGTGACGGTATCGGCCCGGAAGTTACCGCTGAAGCGGTCAAGGTCCTCGAGAAGGCGACGGCGGCCAGTCCCGTCACATTCGAACTGACGGAATACGAACTCGGGGCAGAGCACTGGCTCGCTACCGGCGAGACCCTCCCCGATGCCACGCTCGAGGCGATCAAGACGCACGACGCCATCCTGTTCGGCGCCGTCGGGGCCGCACCGGGGGACACCACTATGCCCTCCGGGCTGATCGAGCGCGAACTGCTCCTGAAACTCCGCTTCAGCCTGGACCACTACGTCAACCTCCGCCCCTCCCGCCTGTATCCCGGCGTCGAAAGCCCCCTGGCCAAGGCCGGAGAGGTGGACTTCATTGTGGTCCGCGAAGGAACCGAAGGTCCCTACGCCGGTAACGGGGGAGTGCTCCGGGAAGGAACCCCGCAGGAAATCGCCACCGAGGTGTCACTGAACACGGCGCACGGCGTCGAACGCGTGGTTCGGGACGCGTTCCGCCGCGCCTCCCAGCGGCCCCGGCGCAAGCTCACCCTGGTCCACAAGCACAATGTGCTGGTGAACGCCGGCCGGCTGTGGAAGCGCACCGTCGAGAAGGTGGCCGAAGAGTTCCCCGAGGTCACCCATGACTACCTGCACGTGGACGCGGCAACCATCTTTATGGTGAGTGATCCCTCACGCTTCGATGTGATTGTCACCGACAATCTCTTCGGCGACATCATCACGGACTTGGCGGCGGCAATCACAGGCGGCATTGGCCTGGCCGCTTCCGGAAACCTCAACATGGACCGCACCTATCCCTCCATGTTCGAGCCCGTCCACGGTTCTGCCCCCGACATTGCGGGGCAGCAGAAGGCGGACCCCACTGCTGCCATCCTTTCGGCGGCCCTGATGCTGCGGCATTTGGGCTTCGAAGCCGAGGCCGGCCGGGTGGAGGACGCTGTGGCGGCGGACATTGCGGCACGTACCGGTGCGCACCGCTCGACGGCGGAGGTAGGCGATGCCATCGCTGCCGCGGTGTCATAAGCTCTGTACCTAACAACCAAGTAGTCGTAGAACGGGTTTTTGCCGTTCACTGTGGAGGAATCATGACCGTCAGCGCACTGGAATTCACCCAGGAGCTTTCCACCAACCCGAAGTCCGCCTCCGAGCGGGCCACCATCCTGGCCAACCCCGGATTCGGCGACTACTTCACAGACCACACCGCCGTTATTGACTGGAAGGCGGCCGAAGGCGGAGACGCCCAGTGGCAGAATGCCCGCATTGAGCCCTACGGACCCATCTCGATCGATCCGGCAGCCGGCGTCCTGCACTACGGCCAGGAGATCTTCGAAGGACTGAAGGTATACCGGCACGCCGACGGTTCCGTTGTGAGCTTCCGCCCGGAGGCCAACGCGGCCCGGCTGAACCTGTCCGCCCGCCGGCTGGCGCTGCCGGAACTGCCCGAGGAACTCTTCCTGGAGTCCATCCGCCAGCTGGTGGCCCTGGACAAGGACTGGATCCCGGACGGCGACGGCGCAGCGCTGTACCTGCGCCCGTTTATGATCGCCACCGAGGCGTTCCTGGGTGTCCGTCCGGCACGCGAAGTCTCCTACCGCGTCATCGCTTCCCCGGCCGGAAACTACTTCGGCGGAGAATTGAAGCCCGTCTCCATCTGGCTCTCCACCAAGTACGCCCGCGCCGGCCGCGGCGGCACGGGTGAGGCCAAGTGCGGCGGCAACTACGCGGCATCGCTGATCGCCCAGATGGAAGGCGAAGCCAACGGCTGCAAGCAGGTCCTCTTCCTCGACGAGTTCAATGACAATGCCGTGGAGGAACTGGGCGGCATGAACGTGTTCTTCGTCTTCAAGGACGGGCGCCTGGTGACCCCGTCGCTCTCCGGCACCATCCTGCACGGCATCACCCGCTCATCGGTTCTGCAGCTGGGCCGGGACCGGGGCATGGATGTCCAGGAACGCAAGATCACCCTGGACGAATGGCGCGACGGCGTGGCCTCCGGCGAAATCACCGAGGTCTTCGCCTGCGGCACCGCCGCCGTCATCACTCCGGTGGGCCAGCTCAAGTCCGAGACTGAGGTAATCGGCTCCGCCGATGCAAAGCCCGGCGAAGTCACCATGTCTATCCGCGAGCAGCTGCTCGGCATCCAGAACGGCACCGTGGAGGACACCCACGGCTGGCTGACCCGTCTGGCCTAGGACCGGCATGCCCGCCTCCGCGCTTCCGGAATCCGGACTGGTCCGCAGCAGTGACTTGACCCGTGTGCGCCTTGCGCCGAACCCGGGACCCATGTCGCTGGATGGAACCAACAGCTATGTGCTGGCTGCCCCGGAGTCCGGAAGCACGGTGGTGGTAGATCCGGGACCGCTGGATGAGGAGCACCTGCAGGCACTGGCCTCGGCGGGAACGGTGGAACTGGTGCTCATAACCCATCGGCATGCCGACCACACCGAGGCAAGCCGCAGGTTCGCGGAACTGACCGGTGCACCGGTGCGGGCTTTCGACCCTGCGTACTGTGTTGCGGGGGAGCCCCTGCGCCCCGACGAAGTGATCCGGGCCGCCGGAGTGGAGATCCGGGTGCTGGCAGCGCCCGGGCATACCTCGGATTCGCTTTGCTTTTTCCTTCCCGACGACGGCCCCAACGGGTCCGTCCTGACGGGGGACACGATCCTGGGCCGGGGCACCACCGTGCTGGACTTCCCGGATGGAACACTGGGCGACTATCTGTTGACGCTTTCCATGCTCTCGGACCTGGGCCCGGCCACCGCGCTTCCGGGCCACGGGCCGGTCCTGCCGGATCTGAGTTCAACGGTCCTGACCTACCGGGACCACCGGGAGGAGCGGCTGGAACAAATCCGCGCCGCACTGGAGTCGGCCGGCCCGGACGCCGGCACAGCTGAAGTAGCCGACCTGGTCTACTCCGATGTGCCGGCCAATGTCCGGGCTGCCGCGGAATTGTCCGTGGCCGCACAGCTGGCCTACCTCCACGGCGAGTAGGCGACTGGGCAGGGGTGCGGCAGGTCACTTCGAAACGGTTTGCGGGGACCGGGCCGGGTGTGCAAAGATAGACGAGTCGCCGCGGCCGGGACGCTGAAATAAGCGCCCGAAGCATGGCGGCCAAACCCACCAAAAAACAGAGTTTCC
>NZ_JAJJOC010000027.1:0-14939 GCF_020907365.1 Arthrobacter sp. zg-Y750
AAGACCCACAGCGCCGATGGTACTGCATCCGGGAGGGTGTGGGAGAGTAGGTCACCGCCGGACAAATTGTGGGGTGAGGCCCGTACCAGTGTTGGTACGGGCCTCACCTGTTTAACCCGGGAAGCCGGTCCCGGGGTCCGGCCGGCTGCTCACAGCGGCGGCGGAACGGCCACTTGGCCCCTCCCTCGCCGGGTGTCAGTTGCCGATGCTGTCCAGCTCCCTGACGTCTTCCGCGGAGAGCACCAGCCCTGCTCCGGCAATGTTCTCCCGCAGGTGTGCCGCCGAGGATGTTCCGGGAATGAGCAGGATGTTCGGTGAGCGCTGCAGCAACCAAGCCAGTGCAACGGAGAGCGGTGAAGCGCCTGCTGCTGCGGACACCCGGGAAAGGGCTGCGGACTGCAGCGGCGTAAAGCCTCCCAGCGGGAAGAATGGAACGTAGGCTATCCGTTCGTCGGCGAGCCGGCTGATGAGGGCGTCGTCCTGCCGGTAGGCGACGTTGTACATATTCTGCACGCACACAATCCGGGCAATGCCCTGCGCCTCGGCAACCTGCGCATCCGTGACGTTGCTCAGTCCGAGCTCGCCGATCAGCCCCTCCTGCTGGAGTTCCATCAGGGCGTGGAGCGGCTCGGCCAGGGATCCGGGGCGGGGGCTGCCGGCATCGCCCATGCGCAGGTTGACGAGATCCAGGCGCTCAACTCCGAGGGTCCGCAGGTTCTCGTGCACCTGCTCACGCAGATCCGACGGCTGCCGCTTGGTGGGCCAACCTCCCTGCGCATCACGCTCGGCCCCCACCTTGGTGGCGATGAACAGGGTCTCCGGATAGGGGTAGAGCGCTTCGCGGATCAACTGGTTCGTTATGTGCGGGCCGTAGGCGTCGCTGGTGTCAATGTGGGTAATCCCCTGGTCTGCGGCCTCCCGCAGGACGGCCATGGCTCCGGCATGGTCGGACGGCGGGCCCATAACCCCGGGGCCGGCCAGCTGCATGGCACCGTAGCCGAACCGTGAAACAGTTCGGTCTCCCAATGTCCATGTTCCGCCGGGCAGGAGTGTGGCCGGTGAGGTGGATGCATCCATGGTGTTGCCTTTCGGTAAAGGGTGGTGCTGAGGCACTTCCTGCACCAGTATTAGAGAGTTGCTTCCTTCTGGGAAGTAGGCACTTTGAAGTGCGTAGCCCACCATCCGATAAAGGGGACACCGTGATTCCACCTAAGTCCGTAGAACAGGCAGACGCCCAAGCCAGCTATAACGCGTTCCTGGCGGTGTGCCCCAGCCGCCAGCTTCTGGACCGGATATCGAATAAGTGGGTGGTGCTGGTCCTCTGCGCCCTCGCGGGCGACGCCGCAGGTACCTCCGCCACCGGCGACGCCGCAGGCACCACCGCCACCGCCGCCGTCGCCGGCAACTCCAGCGACCCGGCCGCCGGCATCACCATGCGTTATTCGGCACTGTCCCGGCTGCTGGGCGGGGTCAGTCAGAAGATGCTCACCCAGACACTGCGCGCACTGGAGCGTGACGGGCTGCTGACCCGCACCGTTGCGCCGACCGTTCCGGTGACCGTCACCTACGAGCTGACGGATCTGGGCCGATCACTCTATAACGTGGTTCAGGGCCTGCGGTACTGGGCCCAGGAGAACATGGGTGAGGTTTCCGCCCACCGCAAGGAGTACGACGACGCCGCGGGCTGACGGACCGCTGTGCCAAGGCGCGGTGTGGGTAGTAGCCCAACAGGCGGTTCCCCAAACACTGGGTGGACAAAACCGCGCCGGAGACGCGGTAGACTATAGGAGCAGCAAAACCCGTAAGGGCAGCCTGTAACCATGGTTTTCCCGCCGCGAAAGCAGCCGGGGCAAGGGTTACGGCGGTCATAGCGTGGGGGAAACGCCCGGTCCCATTCCGAACCCGGAAGCTAAGACCCACAGCGCCGATGGTACTGCATCCGGGAGGGTGTGGGAGAGTAGGTCACCGCCGGACATACGTTCAAGATAAGGATCCGCACAAGGATGTGCGGGTCCTTATCTGTTTAACGGCTCTATCTGTTTAACGGCTCGGCCGTTAATCCCCTGCCCCCTGACCGGCGGCCCCGCAGCAGGGCAACAATGGTGACGTGCCGGACATTAACAAGCCCTACCGCCGGGTCAACTCCGGGCCTGACCTCGAGCGCACCACGTTCTTCAGTGATGCGGTCTTCGCCATCGCCATGACCCTGCTTGCCGTGGATATCAAGGTCCCGCAGGTGCCGCCGGACCAGCTGGGTGCCGCCGTCGTCGAGCAGTTCCCCGAATTCGGTGCGTATGCCCTGTCCTTTGCGGTCACCGCCGCCTACTGGCTGAGCCACCACCGGCTGTTCCGGCTGCTGACAGGCTTCACCGGCCGACTGCAGCAGCTGAACCTGGTGCTGCTGCTCTTTGTCGGCCTGATTGGGTACGCCACCGATATGCTCTCCTTCTACGGCGACCAGGCCCTCGGCGTCGTGATCTATGCGGCGGCGCTCGGCCTGATAGGCACCGCCAACACCGGGCTGTGGGTCTACTGCCGGTACATGGGGCTGTTTGCCGACGACGTCGATCCCCGGCTCCCTGCCTTCGCGACGGTCCGCGCGCCGGTCACGCCCGTGGTGTTTTTTGCCTCCATTCCAATCACGCTCATTTGGGGGCCTCGGGCCGGCGCCCTGTCCTGGCTGGCGATTATCGCCCTCAACTTCCTGCTCCGCTTCTACGGGCGCCGGCATGCCGAGCCACAGTAGGAAGCGCCGGGAAGGGGCCACCAAGTGCCGTCCTGGAGCCGATTCGTTGGTTTGGCCCTGCGTCGGGTAGTCTTATATCTGCTTCTTACGGAGCAAGCCTGGAGGATTCGCCTAGCGGCCTATGGCGCACGCCTGGAACGCGTGTTGGGTTAACGCCCTCGGGGGTTCAAATCCCCCATCCTCCGCCAAAAAGAAACACCCCGGTCCTCGGACCGGGGTGTTTCTTTGTCTGCTGACCCTAGACCCGCGCATCCGGCCGCAGGGCCGCGCGGGTGGCCACGGCTACCGAACCGAACCCGATGGCCGCCGCAGCGCCGGCAATAGCCAGGTACACAAGCGGCTGGATGGTGGGCAGCGGCAGGCCGGACACGTTCACGGCGATGCCCATCAGCGGCGGTATGGCCAGGACGGTGCCGAGGACGACGGCGGCGACTACCAGCAGCAGCGACTCCGCGCCGGTCATCCGGCGCAGCTGGCGGTCCGATGCACCGAGGGAGCGCAGCAGCATCAGTTCCGGCCGGCGCCGGGCGGTGGCCATCACCAGCGAGTTCACCACGGACAGGCCCACGTAGCCGAGCAGGACCAGCATGGCCACAATGTTCACCCAGGACTGGGCTTTGCGTTCCGCCGCACCCGCAGCGCCGGCGGACTCCCGGTCCACCACGGTCAGGCCCAGGTCTTCCAGCTGGTCCGCCATGGCGGTGTCATCGGTGCCCGGTGCAGCGCTCACCAGCAGGTAGTCGTTCAGGCCCGCAGTGGTGTGCTGCAGCAGGGTGTCATTGGCTACCGTCACGTCACCGAATCCCAGTCCCCGGGAGTAGGTGGCGACGACGACGGCGGACGTTTCAATTCCGTCGCCGTAGTGGAAGGCGAACTGGTCACCCACTCCGACACCGGATTCCCGGGCCAGGTCCACGCTTAGCGCCACCGTCTCCGGCTCGGACAGTCCGTCCAGGCCGCCATCGCCCACGCCCAGGTCCAGGGTGGAGTCCAGGTTCCGGGGATCCACGCCCTGGATGCCGTAGGACTCCATGCCGTCCTCGGTGCCGAGGAACCGCAGATCGGCCAGCACCGCCGAATGGGCCACCGGTGTGGCGGTGTCCACTGCCGGCAGGGTGGAGACCTCCTCAGCCAGGTCCGCGGAGATCCCGGAGCCGGGTGAGGTGACCATGTAGTCGGCCACCATGCCCTCGCGGGACTGCCGCTCGGCCTCGGTTTCCACCGTGGTGGGCATAAACAGCTGCACCGAGCCCAGCGCGATGGCCAGGGCCAGGGGAATGATGCCGCCGGCCAGCCGCCGGGGGAAGGCGGAGGCGTTGGCTTCGGCCAGGGCCAGGGACGCGGAGGGATTGCGGCCCAGCAGGGGCTTCACCAGCCGGAGTACGCCGGCCACAATCCAGGGTCCCAGCATGCCCGCGCCGATGATCAGCAGCAGCACGCTCGAGGCGGCGATGGCCAGGCCGCCGGTGCCCGGAATGGCCAGGGGAAGCATTGCCGCAACAAATCCGGCCGCCAGCAGGACCAGGCCGCTCATCTTGCGGCCCCGGCCCAGCCCTGCGGCTTCGGTGACCGACTCGCGCAGGGCGGTGGTGGGTGACATGCGGACAGTTCCGCGGGCCGAAACCAGCGACGCTCCAACTGCGGCTGTGACGCTGAGGGCCACCGCGGCCAGTGCCGGCAGCGGACCATAGGCCAGGGCGAAGTCCTCCGGGATGACACCCCCGGCAGTAAACTGCGCGCCCAGGAAGTACGCCAGCCCGAAGCCCGGCGCTGCACCCAGGACGGCAGCGGCACCGGACACCAGCAGGACTTCGCGGATGATCATGCCCAGGGTCTGCCCGCTGCCGGCACCGACGGCCCGCAGCATGGCGAACTCGCGGCGGCGGGCCAGGATGGACAGGGACAGGGTTCCGGCGGTCACGAACACGGCGGTCATCAGGGCCACGCCGGCCAGGGAGCCGCTGAGCAGCAGCAGCGTGGAGCGGGCAGCGGAGCCGCCCAGGTCCTCCACGTCACCGCGGCGGTCGCCGGTGTAGGTGACGACGCCGTCCACGCCGGCTTCGATGTCCGCGGCCAGTTCCTTCGGGGCCACGGATCCGTCGGCAATCACGCCGACAGTGGCGTACGTATCGCCGTGCGGCCACAGGGCGGCGGCGCCGGCGGAACTGAGGAACACCGCGGGGGAGCCGCCGGCTTTTTCCGCTTCCGCGATGCCGGACACGGTGTACTCGGACGGCTCGCCGCCGTGGGAGAGGGCCAACCGGTCACCGGGGGATACTCCGAAGGATCCGTCCACCACCACCTCGTTGACGGTCCGGGGTTCTTCCCCGGAGGTTAGCGTGTACGGCGCCAACACGGCGGAGTCCCAGGCCGAGGCGGAAAGGCTCCTGCCGGCGTCGTCGGCCAGGGGAACGGTGACGGTGCCTACGGCCTGCTCCACCCCCGGCACGTCGGCGATGCGGGACGCTGCGTTTTCGGGAAGGAGGACCCGCTCGGAGAGCGGAGCATCCATGTCTTCCACGACGGGCAGTGACTGCGGGGCGCCCACTACGACGTCGGCGCCGCGCAGCTTGTCGGCGGCGGTGCCGCCGCGCAGGCCGGACTCAATCAGGACGCCCATGGCGGTGATCAGCGCCGCGCACAGGAACACGGCGACAAACACGCCGGCAAAGCCGCCGCGGTGGTGGCGGATCGATTCTTTGGCAAATGACCACATATCAGCGCTCTCCCAGGTAGGCGACGTGCTCGGTGACTTCATGGACGGTGGCGCCGGACAAGCTGCCGTCCAGCTGTCCGTCCGCCAGGAAAATGACGGTGTCTGCGGAGACGGCGGCCACGGGGTCGTGGGTCACCATCACCACGGTCTGTCCCAGTTCCGAGACGGTGTGCCGCAACAGGTCCAGGACCTGCCGGGCGGTCGCAGAATCCAGGGCTCCGGTGGGTTCGTCCGCGAAGACGGCCGCCGGGCGGGTGATCAGGGCCCGGGCGATGGCTGCCCGCTGCTGCTGGCCGCCTGAGAGCTCCTGCGGTTTGCGCTCGCCGAAACCGCTCAGGCCCATGGCGTCCAGCACATGGTTGAGCCAGGCCGTGTCCGTGGCGCGTCCGGCGAGCAGCAGCGGAAGGGTGACGTTGCGGGCCACGGTGAGCTGGGGCAGCAGGTTGTAGGACTGGAAAACAAAACCGACGTGGTCCCGGCGGAACCGGGTCAGGGCCTTGCCGCGCAGGGCGGAGATCTCCGTGTCGCCCAGCAGCACCCGGCCGTGATCCGGGGCATCCAACCCGGCAGCAGCCTGCAGCAGGGTGGATTTGCCCGAGCCGGAGGGGCCCATGACCGCGGTGAAGCTGCCCTCCGGAACCGCCAGGGAAACGTTGCGCAGGGCCGGCACGGCGGAGGGGCCGGACCCGTAGCTCTTGGACACGCCCTGCAGCTGCAGGGCCGCGGGGGCTGAGAATTCAGTGGCATCGGTAAACATGGGAACCATCCTTCGATTCGGGCGGGTAAATCTGCTGTCTTCGACGCTACGGATGTGCAAACCCCGTTCCGATACAGCCAACCGGCCGGTTTGGGGTATAGCTGGCTATACCGACACGGCCGTGCTCCTCCGGCATAATCAAGCAGGTGACTATCCGCGCCGGCCTCCGCTCCCGCTTCCGGGATGCCGCGTTTGTGCTGCGCGAAGGCGGTTACTGGGCAGCGTCCCTGGCCGTGGCGACGGCAGGTCTGGCGCTGCTGCCCTTCCTGCCCCTGGGAGTGGGCCTGTATGCCGTGCCGCGCCTGCTGGGTACCGTGGATAGCCTGGCCGCCCGGGCCCAGGCACGGGCAGCGGGCTTTACGTCCGCCGTGATTCCCTTCGACCGGCGCCGCCTGGCCGGTAAACACACCTTCGGCGAACTGGCAGCCATGGTCAGCGCCCCGGAAACGAAACGGGATGTGTCCTGGCTGCTGTTCCACTGCGCTTTCGCGGTGCTGGCGGCGCTGCTGGCCCTGGCACTGCCGCTGGGCGGCCTGTTCTATGTGCTGACCGCGCCGTTCTGGTTCCTGTTCCCGCCGGAAACTCCGCTGGAACTCACCGTGACCGTTACCAGCTGGAGCGACGCCGTCCTGATGGTTCTGCTGGGCGGCATCTATATGGTTGCCGGGTGGATCCTGCTGCCGTGGATGGCCCGGCGCCTGAGCGGAGCCACCCTGGGCATCCTGTCGCCCCGCCGGTACGCCGACCTAGCCCGCCGGATCTCCGACCTCTCCGCGGCCCGTGCCAGCGCGCTCGCCGCACACGGCGCCGAGCTGCGCCGCATCGAACGGGAACTGCACGACGGCGCGCAAAACCGGCTGGTCGGCGTCGTGATGATGCTCGGGCTGGCGCAGCGTGCCGCCGAGACCGACCCGGCCGCCGCCGTACCGTTCCTGGGGCGGGCACAGGACGCCGCGTCCGAGGCCCTGGCCGGGCTGCGGGCTGCGGTGCACGACATTTATCCGCCCGTCCTGGACGAGCTCGGCCTGGGCGGGGCCGCCTCGGCGCTGACCAGCCGCTCGCCCATCCCCTGTTCGCTGAACGTCAGCGGACTGCAGCGGGCGCCGGCAGCGGTGGAGTCGGCGGCGTACTTTGTCCTCGCCGAAGCCCTCACCAACGCGGCCAAGCATTCCAATGCCTCCCGGATTGAGGTGGTGCTGCGCACCGAAACCTCCGGCCGGGAGGACATCCTGGTGGTGCAGGTGGACGACGACGGCCGCGGCGGTGCGTCGGTGGGCCCCCTCGACGGGTCGGGCACCGGCCACGGCGGCGGCAAAGACGACGGCTCCGGCACCGGGCTGGCCGGAATTGCCCGCCGCGCTGCGGCGTTCGGCGGAAAACTGATCCTCACGAGTCCGCCCGGCGGACCAACACACATAAGGGTGGAACTGCCATGCGCCTTCTGATTGCCGAGGATGACGCCCTCCTGCGGGCCGGAATGCAGCTGCTGCTGCAGAGCGAAGGCTTCGAGGTGGCCGGTGCCTGGGACAACGCCGATGACCTGCTGTCCGCCTTTGAGCCCGGCAGCGCGGACGGCGCCATCCTGGATGTCCGGATGCCGCCCACTTTCACCAACGAAGGACTCAAGGCCGCCCTGGAACTGCGCGCCCAGGTACCCGATTTCCCCGTCCTGGTGCTCTCCGCCTATGTGGAGGACCGGTACGCCAGCCGGCTGCTGGGCTCGGGAGCGCAGGGAGTGGGATACCTGCTGAAGGAACGCGTGGGCAACGTGGGGGAGTTCGTGGACGGGCTGCGCCGCGTGCTGGGCGGCGGCACCGTGATGGATCCCGAGGTGATTGCCCAGCTGTTCAGCCGCCGCGGCACCGAGGACCCCATCCGTTCACTGACGCCCCGGGAGTTCGAGGTGCTGGGCCTGGTGGCCGAAGGCCTGGGCAACACAGCCATTGCGTCCGCCATCACGGTGTCCGAAACCGCGGTGAGCAAACACATCGGCAACATCTTCACGAAACTGGGGCTCTCGCCGTCGGACAGCGGCCACCGGAGGGTGCTCGCAACGCTGGCCTACCTGCGTTCCTAGCTGTTTTCCCGCAGCCTGTAGCGCGCCGGGTCTTGTTTCCCGGCGGCGTCCGGTGACAAGGTGTGATGCACGGACCGGCGCAGGAGGCATCCACGTGGAACAAGGCGAGGCAAAGATTGCGCTGATCACCGGTGCGTCCCGCGGAATCGGGCGGCGGGTGGCGGAGCGGCTCGCGGAGCACGGAACCCACGTGGTGGTCGGCTACCGGCAGAACGCCGAAATGGCCAAGGACACGGTGTCCCGGCTGCAGGAGCTCGGCGGCGGCGGCATTGCGGTGCAGGCCGACGTGGAGAACCCCGAAGACATTGTCCGGCTCTTCGACGCCGCCGCGGATGAATACGGCCGGCTGGACTACTTCATCAACAATGCTGCTGCCGCCGCGTTCAAGAACGTGGTGGACCTGAAACCCCACCACCTGGACCGGGCCTATGCGGTGAACGTGCGGCCCTTTGTCCTCGGCGCGCAGGAAGCGGTGAAGCTGATGGACGACGGCGGCCGCATAGTGGCGCTGACCAGTTACGGCAGCATCCGCGCCTTCCCCACCTATGCTGCGCTGGGCTCCTACAAGGCTGCCGTGGAGTCCTTTGTACGGTTCATGGCCGTGGAGTTTGCCCCCTACGGCATCAACGTCAACGCGGTGAACGGCGGGCTGATCGAGTCGGACTCGCTGGACTACTTCTACTCGATGGAGGGGATGGCCCCCATGGAGAGCGTCCTGTCCCGCATACCCCAGCGCCGGCCCGGCACCGTGGATGAAATGGCCGCCACCGTTGAATTCCTGCTCTCGCCCGGCGCCGGTTACATCACCGGGCAGGTGCTGGCCGTGGACGGCGGCCTGTCCGTGATTGCCCCGCCCTTCCACTCCGAAGCCTCCGGCCCGCCGGTCACCCTGCCGGAGAAACCCACCCGGGACCGCAAGCGGTAACCGCCCCCTCTCCGGACCGGATTGAGCGTTACTGAAAGGACGCACAGTGAGTTACGATTCCAGCCGCTACCGGGACTACTTCGAACACAGCCTCACCTATGCGTCCGGCTTCTCGCGCAACGTGTCGCGGTATGCCGACAATGTGGCGCTTGCCGATCCGCCGTCGGGCCGGGAATGGACCTACGCCCAGTTGGGGGTGGCCGTGGACCAGGTGGCACGCGCACTGGCCGAACGCGGCGTCGGGCGCGGGGACCGGGTGCTGTACCAGCTCTACAACGGTGTGGAGTTCGCCCTGCTGTACCTGGCCACGCAGCGGCTGGGTGCGGTGAGCGTGCCGGTGAATTACCGGCTGGCGCCCGCGGAAACCGCGCACATCCTGCGGGACAGCGATCCGGCAGTGTTTGTGGTGGACGCCGAGCACGTGGACGGTGCAGCCCGCGCGCTGGAGCTGGCAGAAGTGTCGCCGGTGGTGCTGGTGGCCGGCGGTGACGAGGCGGCGCACTGGGGGATGGGGTCCGGGCAGCTGGGGCAGGACTTCGACGCCGCCGTGGACAGTGCGTCCGGAACCCTGCCGGACCTGGCCGGGGAGCTGTCCACCTTCGAGGAGAGCACCCGGTTCTACACCTCGGGCACCACCGGGATGCCCAAGGGGGTGCCGCTTCCCTCCATTGCGGAGCTGATGAGCGCGCACGACGTGATCATGCACTTTCCGCTCACCCCGGCGGACCGCACCCTGAACATGACCCCCTGGTTCCACCGCGGCGGGCTGCACTCCGGCGGGCCCAACCCGGTGTTCTACATTGGCGGCTCGGTGGTGCCCCTGCGCAACTTCAACCCGGCCACGGTGCTGGACTGGGTGGGGGAGCAGGGCCTGACCTACCTGATCGGGGCGCCCACCACCCTGGAAATGATCGCCGCCGAGCAGGAGAAGAACCCGCGGAACCTGGAGACCCTGCACGGCATCGTGACCATGGGGGCACCGCTGGACCGGGCCGCCGCCATCCGGTACCAGGAGCTGCTGACTCCGCGGATTTTCAACGGCTACGGGACCACTGAGGGGTTCTGGAACACCTTCCTGCGGCCGGAGGACCTCCCGGCCCACGCGGGCAGCGCCGGACGCTCCTGCACGGACGACGACGTCGCCGTTGTCCGCGTGTTCGAAGGCCGCCGTGCCCGTCCGGATGAGCTGGCGGCCCGGGACGGCAGCGAGATCGGCGAGGTGATTATGCGCTCGCCGAAATCGGGATTCAGCTACGCGAACCTGCCGGATGTGGAGGAGGAGAAGTTCCACGACGGGTGGCTGTACCCCGGGGACATGGCCACCTGGGACGCCGAAGGGTATGTGACCATCATGGGCCGGACCGATGACATGATCCTCTCCGGCGGGGAGAACGTGCATCCGGTACAGGTGGAGGCGGCGCTCGCGGACCATCCCGGGGTGCTGGATTCCGTGGTGGTGGGGGTGCCCGACGACCAGTGGGGACAGCGCGTGGTGGCCTACGTGATTCGCCGGGACGAGGGCGTGGATGCCTCCGGGCTGGACACTTTCTGCCGGGAGCATCCGGGGCTGGCGGACTTCAAGCGACCGCGAGGCTACCGCTTTGTCGAGGAACTGCCGATGACCGCCACCGGCAAAAAGATGCACTACAAAGTGTCCGACGCCGCCGCCCAGGACTGGCTGGACGGCCGGATGGATGTGCCGGGGGCGGCGGGCGCGGCTGTGCCGGGTGCGGCGGGTGCGGCCCAGAAGGCGCCGACGGATGGTTGAGCGGGTTGTCATTACCGGGATGGGGGCGCTGACTCCGCTCGGGAACACCTGGCCCGACACCTGGTCCGGGCTCCTGGCCGGGCGCAGCGGGATCGACAAGATCACCGCGTTTGATGCCTCGGACTTTCCCACGCGGATTGCCGGAGAGGTGAAGAATTTCGATCCCGGACAGATCCTGCCGGTCAAACGGCTGCGGCGCTCCTCCCGGGCCTCGCACCTGGCGGTGGCGGCGGCACGGGAAGCGGTGGCCGACGCCGGGCTTGGCGGCACGTTGGAGGGCACCGAGGCGGCGGTGATCCTCAACAGTGCTGTCTCCGGCTATCCGGAGGTGCAGGACGCCACCGAAACCCTGCACCGGGACGGGCTGCGGCCCATCAGCCCCAGCTTTGTGGCCTCGTCGCTGACCAACATGCCCGCCTGCGAGGTGGCGATTGACCTGGCCGTCCATGGTCCGGTGAACGCCAGTGCCCTGGCGTGCGCCAGCGGTACCGCGGCCCTGCTGGAGGCCCGCCGCACCCTGCTTGCCGGGGAGGCGGACGTGGTGGTGGCCGGCGGCACGGATGCCGCCATCACCTCGGTGATGTTTGCCGGGCTGTCCGCCATGCGCGGACTGTCCCGGAACAATCACTCACCGCAGGAGGCCAGCCGCCCGTTCGACGCCGGCCGGGACGGGTTTGTGTTCGGCGAGGGGTCCGTGGTGTGTGTGCTGGAGCTGCTCAGCCATGCCCGGGACCGAGGAGCAGAGGTGTATGCGGAGGTATTGGGCGGGGCGATGACCAGCGACGCCTTCCACATTGTGGCTCCGGATCCCAGCGGCCGGTACGCTGCCGCGGCCATCACGCAGACCCTTAGCCGGGCCCGGCTGAATCCCGAAGACGTGGACCTGGTCGCGGCCCACGGCACCTCCACCCTCGCCAATGACCGGACCGAAACCCTGGCCCTGCATACCGCGTTCGGCGAGCACGCGCCGTCGTTGGCGGTGACCGCGCCCAAGTCCATGACCGGGCACCTGATCGGGGCGGCCGGCACCCTGGGGTCCCTGCTGTGTGCGATGGCCATCCGGGACGGCGCCATTCCGCCCACCATCAACTACTCCACCCCGGATCCGGAGTGCGACCTGGACTATGTCCCGGGTACGGCGCGGGAAACCCCGGTGCGCTTTGCCGTGACCAATGCGTTCGGGTTCGGCGGGCAAAACGCGGTGGCGGCTTTCGGCCCGGTCTGACCGGGCGCCTGAACTTCCGGGCCCGGAACGGCGGCAACGAAATTTCCGCGCTCGCAGAGCTCGCGGGAAATATTAAAGCCGCCTTCCTCCGGGCCCTAGACTGCCAGGTCCTAGACTGCCGGGCCCTAGACGGAGGGAACGAGTTCCGGCTCGGCGTCAGGCTCGACGGCGGGCGATGGGGCGTCCGCGGCAGGGGAAGCGAAGTGCTTCGGACCGGTTTTCACGGCCTTGGACGCCAGCCAGACGGACACCGCGCCCAGCGCGAAGCCGGCGAAGACATCCAGCACGTAGTGCCAGCCGAAGTACACCGTGGCCAGGGTGGTCAGTGCCACGTAGATCCACATAATCCAGCGGACCGGCTTGGGCAGCCGGGTCAACTGGGCCACCAAAGCGGCGGTGAAGATAATGGATACGTGCAGGGACGCGAAGGCAGCGATGCCGTGCACGTTTTCGGTGGCGAACGGATCCGTCAGCACCTCGGCGCGGTTCTCATACAGGGTGTCCTGCAGGGTGGAGACCGTGGTTTCGGGCAGGTCATAGAACGGGGTCGCATCGGCGTAGACCGGACCCAGCGAAGGCAGTGCGTAGTAGCTGACCGTGCCCAGGATCCAGTTGAAGGACAGCGCTGTGGCGTACCAGGCCCCGCGCTGCAGGTTGTCGGACCACACCAGCGAAGCGGCCAGGGAAATCGGCACAAACACCATAAACAGCATGTAAACGCCGGAGAGCAGGTCTGCGCTGACCCCGGTGCCCAGGACGTCCTGGAGCAGGTCAGCCGGGTAATGCCCTCCGGCGAACCACCTGTCCGAAGCCTCCAGCATCGAATCGGTCAGCCCGTCCCGCAGGAACGGCAGGAAGCTCTTCATATTCCGGTAGGACATGTAGGCCAGGTAGAAGGTGGCCAGTCCGGCGACGGCCACGGCCAGCCGCGGGCCCGCCCAGCGGGTGCGCAGCACATGGGAGGTGGCGGCGCCTACGCCGCCCAGGTCCCGGCGTCGGGCGAAGACCCGGGGAACCACGTCTGCGGCGATCATCAGGATCACCATCAGCGGCAGCCGCACATAGCTCGGGCCGAGGAATCCTTCCGGGTCACGGACGGGGAGATCGGCGACGACGGCGGTCACCAGCATGATTACGGTGAAAGCTGCTGCAACCAGCAGCGGCACGCCGAAAAGGCGGCGCCAGGCGGATCGGGCAGGCCCGGCTTCGATAGTCATTAGACTGTTTTACCCCATGGGGGCGGCAAAACATGTTATTAGGGCCCCTGATATTCAGTATGCTTTCGATCACATTATGACGCGGTGCGCCGCCGTCGTGGTACGGGTGTGGCAGCTGTTGGCAGTGCCTGGGGGTGCCGCGGGTTAGTGGGCCTTTGTGGTGCCTGTTATGGGTTCCTGTTAAAGGTGCCTGTTGAAGGTAGCGACCGGCGGTTTTGGAACCGCCGGTCGTTAGGGTTGGCTGCCGGCGTTCTACGTGCCGGCGTGAGTTGAGGCGCTACTTCGCCAGTGCGTTGTCCAGCGGTTCGGAGATTTCGCTGTAGGCGCCGGACTCCAGCTGGACGGCCTGCCCGTCGAGGTACAGCGTGGGAGTGCCCTTCACCTGGAGATCCTGGGCGTCCTGCAGATCCCGGGCGACGCGGTCCTTGATGGCATCGGAAGAGTAGTCAGCGTTGAACTGATCCATGTTCAGCCCCAACTCCTCGGCGTAGGAGGCGAAGATTCCGTCCACATCGGATTCGGTCTTCCAGTCCTCCTGATGCTCGAAGACCTTTGCCGCCATTTCCTCCAGCTTGCCCTGCTCAGCAGCGGCTTCCACGGCTCGGGCGGACGGCTCCGCGTTCTGGTGCTTGGGCAGTGGGTAGTTCCGGATAACGATGCGCACCTGGTCGCCGTAGTCGGCCTTGGCCTGCTGGATCAAGGGGTCCATCATGGCGCAGTAGGGGCACTGGTAATCGGTGAAGAGGACCAGGGTGGCCTGCGGATCTGCCGGATCGGTGATGGTCCGGGCGTCTGAGGGGACCAGCTTGTCCATCTGGTCCGCCGGTACGGTGACTTCTGCGGAGGCGGAGGTGCTGGGGGAAGCGGAGACGCTGGCCGAAGTTTCGGGGGCGGGGGATTCTGCCGGCGTCCCGCAGGACACCACCCCTCCGCCAACCAGCATTCCAGCGATGATCAGAGAGGGAACGACCCTGCGCATAATTCCTTTCCAGTATCGGGGAAGCGCGCGGGAGCACGCTCGGGTACGGGGGTTGGAAGATGCTTCTATTCCATTTTTCCAGCGATGCCGGGGGTTCGAAAGGGGGTTTTTCGCTCTTATCCTGTGATCTTGATCGAGCGGCGCAGGGCGTAGTTCACCGGGTGACAGGGCACGGCGGCGCCAGTTCCAAAAACGGCTCGGTTCGGTAAACCCTCCCCGTGGGCGAAGTCCACTCCATCACTCCCGGTTCCGGTTGCCGGGCCTTCCAGAATCCCAGGGTTTTGAACCGGTGATGCCTCCGGCATAAATGGGCGAGGTTGCCATGGTCCGTAGGGCCTCCGTCCGCCCAGTCGGTGGTGTGGTCGATTTCCGTGACCGCGGTGCTGACCCGGCAGCCGGGGAACCGGCACGTTCCGTCCCTGGCACGTAGCCATCGGGCCAGTCCGGCGGGGACTTTCCGGCGCCTGCCCACGCCGAGGATTTCCCCGGTGTCCGGGTCCTGGACGAGTCCGGTCCAGCGGGTGGCGTG
>NZ_JAJJOC010000028.1:0-5706 GCF_020907365.1 Arthrobacter sp. zg-Y750
CGGGTTAAACAGGTGAGGCCCGTACCAACACTGGTACGGGCCTCACCCCACAATTTGTCCGGCGGTGACCTACTCTCCCACACCCTCCCGGATGCAGTACCATCGGCGCTGTGGGTCTTAGCTTCCGGGTTCGGAATGGGACCGGGCGTTTCCCCCACGCTATGACCGCCGTAACCCTTCCACCCGCACCACACACCCAAAAACAGTGTGCGTGGGGAAAACAATGGTCACGAACATCAAACAGACGTAAGCAAATATTCAAATATAGTGTTCATTCGTTCCACGGGGAACAACCCATCACGGGTTGTTGTCCGGGAACCACATAGTGGACGCAAGCAGCATGATCACAACACCCTCTACATTGGGAAACCGTTTGAAGTCGTGTTTCCCCAGGTGTTGATGTGGTGTAAGTTATCGGCCTATTAGTACCGGTCAGCTTCACGGGTCTTTAGTCCCCGCTTCCACATCCGGCCTATCAACCCAGTGGTCTGGCTGGGGGCCTCTCACACACAAGGTGTATGGAAATCTCATCTCGAAGCGGGCTTCCCGCTTAGATGCTTTCAGCGGTTATCCCATCCGAACGTAGCTAATCAGCGGTGCACTTGGCAGTACAACTGACACACCAGAGGTTCGTCCGTCCCGGTCCTCTCGTACTAAGGACAGCCCTTCTCAAATTTCCTGCGCGCGCAGCGGATAGGGACCGAACTGTCTCACGACGTTCTAAACCCAGCTCGCGTACCGCTTTAATGGGCGAACAGCCCAACCCTTGGGACCTACTCCAGCCCCAGGATGCGACGAGCCGACATCGAGGTGCCAAACCATGCCGTCGATATGGACTCTTGGGCAAGATCAGCCTGTTATCCCCGAGGTACCTTTTATCCGTTGAGCGACGGCCATTCCACAATGTACCGCCGGATCACTAGTCCCGACTTTCGTCCCTGCTCGAGATGTCTCTCTCACAGTCAAGCTCCCTTGTGCACTTACACTCGACACCTGATTGCCAACCAGGCTGAGGGAACCTTTGGGCGCCTCCGTTACTCTTTAGGAGGCAACCGCCCCAGTTAAACTACCCATCAGGCACTGTCCCTGACCCGGATTACGGGCCGAAGTTAGATATCCAGTATGACCAGAGTGGTATTTCAACGATGACTCCACCCGAACTGGCGTCCGGGTCTCACAGTCTCCCACCTATCCTACACAAGCCACACCGAACACCAATACCAAACTATAGTAAAGGTCTCGGGGTCTTTCCGTCCTGCTGCGCGTAACGAGCATCTTTACTCGTACTGCAATTTCGCCGAGTTTATGGTTGAGACAGCGGGGAAGTCGTTACTCCATTCGTGCAGGTCGGAACTTACCCGACAAGGAATTTCGCTACCTTAGGATGGTTATAGTTACCACCGCCGTTTACTGGGGCTTAAATTCCCAGCTTCGCCCGTAAGGGCTAACCGGTCCTCTTAACCTTCCAGCACCGGGCAGGAGTCAGTCCGTATACATCGTCTTGCGACTTCGCACGGACCTGTGTTTTTAGTAAACAGTCGCTTCCCCCTGGTCTCTGCGGCCCCGATCCCCTCCGGACAGCAAGTGTCCATCAAGGTTGGGGCCCCCCTTCTCCCGAAGTTACGGGGGCATTTTGCCGAGTTCCTTAACCATAATTCTCTCGATCGCCTTAGTATTCTCTACCTGATCACCTGTGTCGGTTTGGGGTACGGGCGGCTAAAACCTCGCGCCGATGCTTTTCTAGGCAGCATAGGATCACCGGATCCCCCCGTGAGGGAGTCCCGTCAGATCTCAGGCACGTCATCAAAGACACCGTGACGGATTTACCTATCACGGACCCTACATCCTTAGACCAGGTCAACCATCGCCTGGCCCGGCTACCTTCCTGCGTCACACCTGTTAATACGCTTACCTCCCAGGATCAGGTCCCGTGCTCGGCCAAAACCCTCACACCACAAGGATGCTCGGGCAGGCTCCGGACGGTTAGTGTCCCCTGCTTGGTATGGGCGGTTTTTCGCCGGTACGGGAATATCAACCCGTTGTCCATCGACTACGCCTGTCGGCCTCGCCTTAGGTCCCGACTTACCCAGGGCAGATTAGCTTGACCCTGGAACCCTTGATCATTCGGCGGACGGGTTTCTCACCCGTCTTTCGCTACTCATGCCTGCATTCTCACTCGTGTAGGCTCCACAACTGGTTTACACCGCTGCTTCACTGCCCACACGACGCTCCCCTACCCATCCAGACGACTGAACCACGAAGGCTTATCTAATATCTGAATGCCACAACTTCGGCGGTGTACTTGAGCCCCGCTACATTGTCGGCGCGGAATCACTTGACCAGTGAGCTATTACGCACTCTTTCAAGGGTGGCTGCTTCTAAGCCAACCTCCTGGTTGTCTGGGCAACTCCACATCCTTTCCCACTTAGCACACGCTTAGGGGCCTTAGTTGGTGGTCTGGGCTGTTTCCCTCTCGACTATGAAGCTTATCCCCCACAGTCTCACTGCTGCGCTCTGACTTACCGGCATTCGGAGTTTGGCTGACGTCAGTAACCTTGTAGGGCCCATTAGCCATCCAGTAGCTCTACCTCCGGTAAGAAACACGCAACGCTGCACCTAAATGCATTTCGGGGAGAACCAGCTATCACGGAGTTTGATTGGCCTTTCACCCCTACCCACAGCTCATCCCCTCCATTTTCAACTGAAGTGGGTTCGGTCCTCCACGACGTCTTACCGTCGCTTCAACCTGGCCATGGGTAGATCACTCCGCTTCGGGTCTAGATCACGCCACTGCATCGCCCTATTCAGACTCGCTTTCGCTACGGCTTCCCCACACGGGTTAACCTCGCGACGTAACACTAACTCGCAGGCTCATTCTTCAAAAGGCACGCTGTCACAGCAATCAGAGCTGCTCCAACGGTTTGTAGGCACACGGTTTCAGGTACTATTTCACTCCCCTCCCGGGGTACTTTTCACCTTTCCCTCACGGTACTTGTCCGCTATCGGTCATCAGGGAGTATTTAGGCTTACCAGGTGGTCCTGGCAGATTCGCACGGGATTTCTCGGGCCCCGTGCTACTTGGGATCCTCTCCAAGCGGCAGCATACATTCCGGTTACGGGGCTAACACCCTCTACGGCCTGGCTTTCAAACCAGTTCACCTATGCACCTGCACTCACTTCACCAATCCGGCAGAATCGGTACGGAAAGTCCCGCAACCCCAGTGATGCAACGCCCGCCGGCTATCACACACCACTGGTTTAGCCTCTTCCGCGTTCGCTCGCCACTACTAACGGAATCACTGTTGTTTTCTCTTCCTGTGGGTACTGAGATGTTTCACTTCCCCACGTTCCCTCCACGCACCCTATGTGTTCAGATGCGGGTCACCCGGTCACTCGCGCGCCGGGCGGGGTTTCCCCATTCGGACATCCTGGGATCAAAGTTCGGTTATCAACTCCCCCAGGCTTATCGCAGATTCCTACGTCCTTCTTCGGCTCCTGATGCCAAGGCATCCACCGTGTGCCCTTAAAAACTTGACCACAAAGATCAATAATTAATATCGCTATCGAGAAAACCATGGAGGCCGGTAAAAACCGGTCACCAGGTTTATCTGAAATTGCACTTAATAATTTTTAAGATGCTCGCGTCCACTATGTAGTTCTCAAACAACAACCCCGTCACACCCATCCCCACCACCAACCAGCCCCCTCAAAGGGAACCGGCACCCGTGATGTACCCGGCATGCGCAGGAACAAACAGAAACAAACCACAACCATGAACACCCCCACCCCCTCAAAGAGGGAAGAAGCCCCACAGCCCTGTTGTCTCAGGACCCAACAGTGTGCCAAACGGTCAACCGGTAACCTGCCCGCACCGCTTTCCAGAACCCCAAAGGGAACGTACTCACAAATGCCAGGCAATCATGCCGGCGCCTATCCATTGATATTCCACCCTTGAGCACCCACCGGAAAACATATGCTTCCGACATGGGCATCTCCTGCAAAGCACACATCCAACACTGTGGAAGGACATCCGCTTCGAGGTGCTCCTTAGAAAGGAGGTGATCCAGCCGCACCTTCCGGTACGGCTACCTTGTTACGACTTAGTCCCAATCGCCGGTCCCACCTTCGACGGCTCCCTCCCACAAGGGGTTAGGCCACCGGCTTCGGGTGTTACCAACTTTCGTGACTTGACGGGCGGTGTGTACAAGGCCCGGGAACGTATTCACCGCAGCGTTGCTGATCTGCGATTACTAGCGACTCCAACTTCATGAGGTCGAGTTGCAGACCTCAATCCGAACTGAGACCGGCTTTTTGGGATTAGCTCCACCTCACAGTATCGCAACCCTTTGTACCGGCCATTGTAGCATGCGTGAAGCCCAAGACATAAGGGGCATGATGATTTGACGTCGTCCCCACCTTCCTCCGAGTTGACCCCGGCAGTCTCCTATGAGTCCCCGCCATAACGCGCTGGCAACATAGAACGAGGGTTGCGCTCGTTGCGGGACTTAACCCAACATCTCACGACACGAGCTGACGACAACCATGCACCACCTGTAAACCGGCCACAAGTGGGGGACCTGTTTCCAGGTCTTACCGGTTCATGTCAAGCCTTGGTAAGGTTCTTCGCGTTGCATCGAATTAATCCGCATGCTCCGCCGCTTGTGCGGGCCCCCGTCAATTCCTTTGAGTTTTAGCCTTGCGGCCGTACTCCCCAGGCGGGGCACTTAATGCGTTAGCTACGGCGCGGAAAACGTGGAATGTCCCCCACACCTAGTGCCCAACGTTTACGGCATGGACTACCAGGGTATCTAATCCTGTTCGCTCCCCATGCTTTCGCTCCTCAGCGTCAGTTAATGCCCAGAGACCTGCCTTCGCCATCGGTGTTCCTCCTGATATCTGCGCATTTCACCGCTACACCAGGAATTCCAGTCTCCCCTACATCACTCTAGTCTGCCCGTACCCACTGCAGACCCGGGGTTGAGCCCCGGGCTTTCACAGCAGACGCGACAAACCGCCTACGAGCTCTTTACGCCCAATAATTCCGGATAACGCTTGCGCCCTACGTATTACCGCGGCTGCTGGCACGTAGTTAGCCGGCGCTTCTTCTGCAGGTACCGTCACTTTCGCTTCTTCCCTGCTGAAAGAGGTTTACAACCCGAAGGCATTCGTCCCTCACGCGGCGTCGCTGCATCAGGCTTTCGCCCATTGTGCAATATTCCCCACTGCTGCCTCCCGTAGGAGTCTGGGCCGTGTCTCAGTCCCAGTGTGGCCGGTCACCCTCTCAGGCCGGCTACCCGTCGTCGCCTTGGTGGGCCATTACCCCAACCAACAAGCTGATAGGCCGCGAGTCCATCCAAAACCGCATAAAGCTTTCCACGAACCGCCATGCGGTGGTCCGTCGTATCCGGTATTAGACCCGGTTTCCCAGGCTTATCCCGAAGTCAAGGGCAGGTTACTCACGTGTTACTCACCCGTTCGCCACTAATCATTCTGTGCAAGCACAGAAGTCATCGTTCGACTTGCATGTGTTAAGCACGCCGCCAGCGTTCATCCTGAGCCAGGATCAAACTCTCCGTAAATGTTCATACAGACACAATGCCGGGGCCAAGGAAAATTGGCCGCCAGGCACTGCACTAAATTCGAAACCAGCTAAAAAAACCATTCCAGCCCACGGGGTGGGCGGAACAGTCGATTCAACCAATTAAA